>PMYE01000040.1:0-236 GCA_003171315.1 Acidobacteriaceae bacterium | reverse complement strand
TGTGCGTGCGAAAAAGCGGGAATCGCACAGATCAGAAGCGCCAGCAGAAGCCAACGCGCAGAGCGGAATAGCCGCATGAGAAGTACCTCGCGATTCTTTCGTGCCTGCCCCGCCAGGAGAGTCGATTCAACCTGGGCGTATCGAGAGTTTCGGCACAATATGGACAAGACTACCCCGCGTTCTACCGAAGGTCTGGTCAAATCTGCACAGAAGGTTTTCTCTGCTTCAGTCTTCTC
>PMYE01000004.1 GCA_003171315.1 Acidobacteriaceae bacterium | reverse complement strand
CCAGTATTTTTGCGCCATGGCCTGATTGATGAGCACTACCGCGGGTCCATCCGCATCGTCGGCAGCCGTAAGGCCGCGGCCGCGCATGACGGGCGTGCCGGTCACATCGAGGAAGCCCGGACTGACCGCATTGAACTTGATCTCCACAGGCTCGTGCAGCTCCGGATGGCTGGGCAGCAGCGCTTTGACCGCGATGCCGTCTTCGGAGGGCATGAGCGGCGTGCGGATGCCATAGGCAACGCGCTGGACGCCGGGCAAGGCGCGCAGATTCGTCAATGCGGAATCGCGCATGGCGTCGTCCGGCAACTGCGTAAAAGCAACCAGTACCTGGTTGCGCGTTAATCCAATGGACTGCGTGTGCGTGTTGAGAAAGCTGCGCACCAGAGCGCCGGTAGAGACCAGCAACGCAAAGGAGACGGCGATCTGTAGCCAGATGGCAGCACGGCGCAAAACTGGTGTTCTGCCTGTGGCGCGCGCCGCCATGCCCGCTTGCAACACCGGCAGCAGTTGAGGCCGCGCCACCTGGCTGAGCGGAACCAGAGCCAGCAGCAGCATGGTGACCAGGGCCAGCGACGAAGCGAAGAAGTAGACGCGAGCATCCAGGTGGAAATCGACGCCGGATCCGAAGGTTTCCAACATAGCCGGCTCCAGAATCAGCAGGCGCGGCAGAGCGACTGCGAGCGCCGCGGCCAGTCCGAGCCCTGCGGCAAGGCCTGCAACCCCCAGCAGCAGGTTTTCAACCAACAACTGGCGAGCAACCACCCAGCGCCTCCCGCCCAGCGAAATGCGAAGAGCCACCTCGGGGCCGCGCGCCAGCCATCGCGCCAGCAGCAGATGAGCTACGTTCACGATTGCCAGCAGCACGACGCCAATCACGATGGCAAACAGCACCAGGCCTCTGGTCCCCGCTTTGCTCATGCGATAACGGAAGTCGCTGACAGCGCGCGCGCCGCGTCCATGATTGTCGGCTGAGTCGGCAGCCGCCAGAGCGCCGGCCACCGCGGCGGACTGTTCGTTGGCCTCAAGAACCGTGGCGCCCGGCGCCAGACGGCCCAGCACGTTAAACCAGCGAAAAGTTTTCGAGGTGAGTTCCTTTGGATCGACAACGGCGGCCCAGGTTTCGGCGGGCATCCAGAGATCGCGGTCGCTGTCGGGATTGATCTCGCGGAACGATGGCGGCAGCACGCCCCACACGTCCACCTGATTCACGCTGCTCTTGCCGTGGCGCAGCGCAATCTGCCGGCCCACAATGTTGCGGTCGCCGCCGAATTCCCGCTGCCAGCAGCTATAACCAAGCACCACGCCAGGGTGGGTGCGCAGCCGCTCAGCGTCTTGCGGGGTGAAGGCGCGTCCCAGCAAAGGACGCACGCCCAGCACACTAAAAAAATTGCTGGAAACCACGTTGGTCAAAAGCAATGTGGAAGTGCCGTCGGGCCGCGGCATCAGGCTGCCTCGGCCGCCAATGGCAATCACGCCCGCACCCGGACCTTTGAACGCGGTGAGCCGCTGTGCAAGCGTCTGGTACTCGGAATACGAAAACGTGCCTGTCTGATCCTGCTCGGTCGTGGCGAAAACGCGCGTCAGTTGGCCCGGATGCGGAACCCGCATGGGATGCAGCCAGAGCCCGTCCATGAGGCAGAAGATGGCCGAGCTGGCGCCCAGCCCCAGGGCCAGTGTGAACACCGCGGTCAGCGTGAACCCCGGCGACTTGCGCAACTGCCGCAACGCGTAGTGAATGTCCTGAATGATTGCCTGCATCTTCGAGCCCTCCGATTCCGTTTCTATTCCGTGCGCAATGCCTGCATGGGTTCGATAGAGGCCGCGCGCGCGGCGGGAACCACAGCCGCGGCCAGACCTGCGACCACAAGCAGCAATGCCACAAAAAGAAAACCGCCAGCCTCCTTCTGCGCGTCGAAGTAGATCACCACGCCGATGAGCTTGCGCGCGGCCAGCGTGAGCGCGAAACCCACAATCGTTCCCGCGCCCAGCATCGATGCCACGCGACGCAGCACCATGGCGAGAATGCCGGGCCTCGTTGCGCCCAGCGCCATGCGTACGCCGATGTCGCGCGTGGTCTGCTCCACCTCGTGGCTCACAAGACCGTAAAGGCCCACCATGGCAAGCGCCAGCGCGAGGCCGGCGAAGATGCCGAACAGCCAGCTCTCCATGCGCTCGAAGACCAGAACCTCCGAGACAACTTCGGTCATGGTGCGCGGCGCGTCGAAGGGCACCGTCTGGTCGAGTTCATGAATGGCAGAGCGCACGCTGGGTATCAATTGCTCGGGATCGCCCGAGGTGTGGACCAACAGCGTCATGTTGGCCAGAATGTCTGCCTGTTCCTTCAATGGAAGCTCGTTGATGAGCCAATCGACCTCGGCCATGGGCGGGTCGTAGATACTTTGGCGAATGTTCCCCGTCACGCCCACGATCCGGTCCCACTCTTCCTGCTTGGGGCTGTCGTCGATGCGCTGCGCGGTCGGGTCGAGTCTTGAGGGTATGAACTTGCTAACAAACGCATCGTTGACCAGCACCGTCGAGGCAATATTTTCCGCCCGGTCAAGGCTGCGCGAAAGCCGGCGTCCGCGATGCAGCGGAATGCCCATGGCATCCAGGTACCCTTCGCTGATGAAACGCGTTTCGGTCAGCATCTCCTGGTGGGGAGGGTACGGCGGCTGCCCGCCAATGTGCGCATCGGCGTTGACTCCCCAGCTCTCGATGGGCAAAACGCTGATCAGGCCCGCAGCCTGTACGCCGGGCAAGTGGCGCACGCGCTCTTCCAGCGGGGCGTAGAAGGCGGTGATCATGTCGCGGCCCTGATAGCGGGCCGGTGAAAGACCGATCTTGACTGAGAGAATGTGAGCGGGATCGAAGCCCAGATCGGCGTGGCGATAGCGCGTGACCACGCGCATCAGCAGTCCTGAAACCACTAGCAGCACCAGCGTGAGAGCTACTTGCGTGACCACAAAGCTGTAGCGCAAGCGGTATTGTCCGCGCTGCGTTCCCGCGCTGCCGCCGGATTTCAACGCACGATTCGGATCGATGCCGGAGAGCCGCATTGCCGGATAGAGCGAGGCTGCCAGGCTGGACAGAACGGCTACAGCAATTGCGGCTGCCAGCACTATCCAGTTGAGATGAATGTCGACGCCGCGCGCCAGTGCTTTGATGAGAAACGCGCGCATCAGATCGAGAAGTACTGAAGCCAGCAGCACTCCGCCGGCCGCACCCGCCAGCGCCATCAAAATTCCCTCGGTCAGCACTTGGCGGATGAGCCGAACGCGGCCCGCGCCGATGGCCACGCGCATGGCCATCTCGCGCTCACGCTTGACGCCGCGCGCAAGCAGAAGGCCGGCAACATTGACGCAACCAATGGCGAGCACGGCCAGAACCGCACCGAGCAGCGTCCACAGCGGACCCTTGCTTTTGCTATTGACATTTTCCGCCAGCGGCACGGGCTGCACGATGCGGCCGCCGTCGGTGTCGGGATAGGCTTTACCGATGTCGTTGAAGACGTGCGTGAGATCGGCCTGCGCCTGCTGAAGCGTGACACCATCCTTGATTCGCCCCACCGTGCGCAGCCAATGCGCGCCCCGGCGGCTCATCCAATCTTCGTCTATCAAGTGCGGGATATAGACCCCGTTGTGCATGTTGAGCGGATAGCGGAAGCCGGAGGGCATGACGCCGATGATGGTGAAGGCGCGGCCATCGAGCTTGACCGGCTTGCCTAGAACGGAGCCGTCGCCGTTGAAGTAACTCTGCCACGCATCATAACTGAGGACTACGATTTCATTCTTGCCGTCCTGCTCCTCGCTGGGCAAGAAGGTGCGGCCCATAAGGGGCTGCACGCCGAAGACCTGGAAGAAGTTGTCGGTGGAGCGGACGCAGTCGATCGCAGTGGGGCCGGACGCCGGCGCATCGAGCGTGATTTTCTTGAAGTCGTTGTAACCTGCAAACGCGGAGAAGGTGCGGAGCTGTGCGCGCTCATCCTGATAGCTGGGCCAGGAGGCCGGCTGGTTGTAACCGGCACGAGCGGTGGCTTGAATGAAGACGATCTTCTCCGGATGCGCATAGGGCAGCGGCCGCAGGATCACATTGTCGATCACGCAGAAGACCGCAGTAGCTACGCCCACGCTGAGAGCCAGCGTGAGCACAACCGTGAAGGCGAATCCCGGCGACTTGCGCAATTGCCGCAGCGCGTAGCGGATGTCCTGAATGATTGCCTGCATCTTCGAGCCCCTCCGATTCCGTTTTTATTCCGTGCGCAATGCCTGCATGGGTTCTATGGAAGCCGCGCGCCGAGCCGGAATAAAACATGCTGCCAACGCAACCACGCAGAGCAAAACCGCAACTGTTGCAAAGGTCAGCCAATCGGCAGCTCCGACTCCGTAAAGCAAGCCGCGCAGAAAGCGTGTCGCAACCAGCGAAACGGCAATGCCGACAACAAGACCCGCAACGGTAAGCCGCAGTCCTTGCCCCAACACCTGGCGAAAGAC
>PMYE01000103.1 GCA_003171315.1 Acidobacteriaceae bacterium | reverse complement strand
CAGCGGATGGCCGTGCGCAGCAGGCCGTTGGCGTCGAGCGCGTTCGAGGGGAAAACCACGCGCAGGCCCGGATTGTGCGTGAAGATGCTTTCGCCGCATTGAGAGTGGTAGATGCCGCCCCCGGTCAGGTAGCCGCCGATGGGCGCGCGGATGACAACCGGCGCGGCCCACTCTCCATTCGACCGCCATCTCAGAACCGACAACTCATTGCGAATCTGGTGCATAGCCGGCCAGATGTAATCGAAAAATTGAATTTCCACAACCGGCTTCATGCCCCGCAGCCCATACCCCACGGCGCGGCCCACGATATTGGCCTCGGCCAGCGGCGAGTTAAAGACGCGCTCCGATCCGAACTCGGCTTGCAACCCCGCAGTCAGCTTGAAGACACCGCCCTTGCCCTTCACCTCTGCCAGGGCTTCGGCACGGCTGGCGTCGGCCACATCCTCGCCGTAGATCACGATGCGCGGGTCGCGGCGCATCTCATCGCGCAGACAGACATTGATCAGGTCCGCCATGGTCCGCTCACCCGCGGCCTTTTGCGCGGCCCCTGATGCTGACCCGTTCGCTGTTGCGGGGGGTTGCGGTTGTTCCGTGGCAAAGGCCGTGCTCGTGGGATCGAGATCCTCGGAATACACGTGCGCGGTAATTCCCTTCACTTCGGGCAGCGGCGCTTCCAGCCCGCGCTCCGCGGCTTCGGCAGCTTCGCGTTCCAGGCTCCGCTCCAGCTCGTCCAGTTCCGCGCCCGTAAGGATCCCTTCGCCGATCAGCCGCGTCCGCATTCGCGCAATGGGATCGCGCAGCGCATCCGTCTCCCGCTCGGCCGCGGAACGGTAGTTCTTATCGTCGTCGGAAAGGGAATGAGAGTAGAGCCGCACGCAATGGCCATGCACCAGCGCCGGCCCGCGTCCGGCGCGGCAGTACGCCGCCGCCTCTTGAAAGGCCCGCAGGCAAACCACAGGGTCGTTGCCGTCCACTTCGGCGAAATGGAAGTTGGGAAAGTTCGCCACCAGGCGCGAGATATTTCCGCCCGGCGTGTTCACTTCGACGGGAACGCTGATGGCATAGCCGTTGTCTTCCACGCAGAAGATCACCGGCAGCTTTTGATTGGAAGCGGTATTGATCGCCTCCCAGAATTCGCCCTGCGAGGTCGATCCCTCGCCCACGCAGGCCAGCGCCACCTCGTCCCCGTGAAAATCCACATCCCGAAAGGCGCGATAGTCGCCCTCCGCCTTGGCCGCTGCTCCGGGGTTGCGGCTGAAGAACCGGCCAGCCTCGGCGCAGCCCACCGCGTGGAGTAACTGCGTCGCCGTCGCGGAAGAGCTGCTGACGATGTGCAGCGGACGGCTGCTCCAATGCGTGGGCATCTGCCGCCCGCCGCTGGCCGGATCGCTGGCCGCGCCCACGGCTTGCAGCATCATGTCATACGGGGTAACGCCCAGGGCCAGGCAAAGCGCGCGGTCGCGATAGTAGGGGAAGAACCAGTCGTAGCCGGGGCGCAGAGCCAGCGCCGCGCCCACTTGCAACGCCTCATGGCCGGCGCACGAGAGCTGGAAGAAAATCTTCTGCTGGCGTTTGAGAAGGATTTCGCGGTCGTCCACCGAGCGGGAGAGAAACATCAGCCGGTAGATTTCCACCATGTATTGTGCGGTCAGCTCCTCCGAGGCCGAATTGGTTCCGGCCGCAAGGGTGCTGGAGATTGCCACTTCCATTCCGGTCGACCTCCAAAGCTTTCCGGATGCTCCCTGATTTGATTGTAGCAATTTGTGAGACGGTGAGATGCGAGTTCGCCCCTCAGGACAAACGCTTTCTTCCGCTTTGCCCCGTCTCAGGCTCATTTGGCGCCAATGCCGGGGCCCTTCATGGATTGAAGTAAACAGGCTGCGGGGCGAGGAGCGCTGGTTGTCCTACGCCAATGGTCATCCTTTCCTTCACGCTGCGCGCCAGCTTCTCAATTTTGGCGATCTTGCGCAGTTGGTCCGGCGTCAATGTGCCTCTATTCGCGGCAGAGATCTCGTCATTCAACTCCCTGGCAAGCTTGAGCAGCTTGTTCGCATCGGCAACCATCTGCTTTTGCCGCTCCTGGTTCAGCTCACGCAGTTGGCTCTCCGTCATCATCGTCGTCGTGCGGCGATCGTCATCCGGCGTATCCACACCCGCTTGTATCGGTTTGTCGGGGCGCACGGGTTCCTGGGTTCCATGGTTCCAGCCAGGCACCTGGGACGACTGGGAACGGCCTGCCGGGACGCAGGCAAGCGTCAGAACCAGCGCCAGCCCGAGGCATGCGCGCTGCCTTCGGCCCACGCAGCCGGGCAGACCCTCCGCGAAGGTGCGTTCCGCTTGCCGCAGGTTGCATGTTCTGGCAAGTCGTTGCATGGTTTGCCTCAATTCTTGCCGGCCCCACCTCTGAGCTGGCGGGCGAACTGCTCAATCTCACCGGCTTTGCGAACCACCGTCACGGAAAGAGTGTCTTTGGTGGACTTGTCGACCTCGGCCTTCAGGGCCGTCGCCATCTTCAGCAGATCGGAGCATTCGCTGGCGATCTCCCGCCTGCTCGCTTCTTCAGCCGCCTCGGCTTGCTGCTCGTTCTGCTGCGCGGCAGTGGAAGCTTGTGTGGATACACTTTCCGGAGGATTCAACGCAGGCGGCGGAGACGCCGTTTGCGCATGGCTGCGCAGCATCCCCACGCCAGCCGCCCCGGCCAGCACAACAACGGCTGCCAGTGCGCAAAGCCATCCTGGCAGGCCCCACCTCGGGCACACGAATCTTGCCGCCATGCCGCGCCCGATTTGTTTCATCGGCCTCACCACACCCGCCGGATTCGGCCGGACGTGTCGATCGGGGTTCCGTCCGCTCCTGCGCACAGTCTAGTCTAGTAATAGGAGTTTGGGCATGTTTTTTTCTTCCATAGCGGCACACATTTCCCTCGCCATGCGCTGGGGCTGGTTTCGCGAGGATCGGTTCCTGGGCCGGGTGTTGGACGAGTGGATCGGCGACAGCCAGGAGTTTCTCCACACCAAAGTTCCCCGCCTGATCGTCATTGCCATCATTGCCTTGATTCTCAGCCGGTTACTGCGGCTCGTCACCTTCCATATGACGCACATGGCCGAGCAAAGCGGGACCGGTCCGGGACGCCTTGCCGAAGTGAAAACAATGGCCGGAGTCATACGGGCCACGGGGTTGGCCATCATCGGCCTGATTGCCGGTCTGCAATTCCTTGACGCCATGGGCTTCAACCTGGCTCCCCTGCTGGCCTCGGCTGGAGTCGCGGGCATCGCCATCGGCCTGGCCGCGCAAAACATCGTCAAGGACATGTTCAACGGCTTCCTGATTCTGGTGGAAGGCCAGTTCACCGTGGGCGACACGGTCCGCGTGGCCGGAGTAAACGGGGTTGTCGAGACGCTTACCCTCCGCAGAACCACCGTGCGCGATGCCGACGGAACCCTCTACGTTATCCCCAACTCTCAGATCACCACCGTGGCCAACCTGAGCGCCGGCTTCACCGTGGCCACGGTCAACGTCAGCGTCGACTTCTCCGCCAATCCAGACGAAGTGACGAAGCTGCTGAACGAGATTGCCATGGAAGTCCGGAACAGCGCCAAATTCAAGAACGTGTTTCTCCAGGATCCGCAAATCCTGGGCGTGGACGCGGTCAAAGGCTCGCAGGTCATTTTCCCCGTCGTCTTCAAGACCAGGGCGACCCAGCAGTTCGGCCCCGTGCGCGAGTTCCAGCGCCGCGTTCGTCTGGCGCTGGAAGAACATCGCCTCCTGCCCGGCGATCCCTACCGCGTCTTCACCACATTTACGACCGAGGGCAGAGAGAATCCACCATCAGGCGCGCCCGCCCGTAACCATGCCGAACCCGAGACGCCGCCGGCGCCCGATCCAACCACCCTCAAGCCGCAGGAGTCAAACCCCTTCACTGGCGAGTAGCGTGCGCCGCGCTCGTGCAGTCAGGCCGATTCCAGTGCGCGGAGCAGAGCTTCCTCGTCCGCGGCCGGCGGAAGGCACGTGCGCCCGCGGCAGACCAATGCCCACGCACCTGCCCCCGCAGGCCGTGGAACCTGCAGCAGCGTCTCGGCCAGCGCTTCAGGAAGTCCGCCATGCACAATCCGCGCGGGATCGATGCGCACCACCGTCTTGTTCACGGCGAATCGCGCAACAGCCAGTGCTTCCAGGCGCTCGGCTTCGGGCCCCGAACCGATAATGACAACCTGTACCGGATCGAGAAGGAGCCGCTCGGCCGCCAGGCCGTAGCTGCCGGCATACAGGCCGAAGTGCTCCACAATCCCCGCGAAACTAGCCAGCGTCTCCTCTGCGATCTCGCGGTACTCCTTGCGCCCGCTCAGCGCTTCGAGGCGCAGCAGGGCCGCGGCGGCGGTGGGGTTTCCGGCCGGCGTGGGAGCATCCTGCAGCGGTTTGCGGCGCGCAGCCAGCGCACCCAGCGGGATCTCCGCCGGCTCGTCGTTCAGCGGCGCGGAGGTGTCGAAGAATCCGCCGCCGGAAGCGTCATGAAACTGCTCGATCATGGCGTCGGCCAGCTTGATCGCCGCGCGATAGAACTTCATCTCCCCGCTCGCCAGCCACCCGTCGATGCATGCGTTCACGGTGAACGCGTAATCGTCGAGCGTGCCGGGAGCGCTCTCGCGCGGCGCCAGTCCGTCAGGGTAAGCGATCGCGTGCCTTAGCGTTGTCCTTCCACCCCAGGCCTCATCGAGCAGCCGGTCGAGCGTGCGCAGCGCAAACTCCCGCGCCCCGTCCATCCGCGGCACGCGCGCGGTTTCCAGGTACGCCGTCACGGCCATCGCGTTCCAACCCGTGTAGAGCGTGCGGTCGATAAACGGCGAAGGCCGAAGCGCCCGCGCGGCCAGCAGCTTCGTGCGGGCCGAATCGCGCAGCGTGCGCAAAGACTCTTCGCTCATGCCAGTCTGTGCGGCCATCTCGGCCAGCGTGTGCCTTATGTGCAACACATTCTTGGCCGGGTTGTGGTGCATGTCGCCCAACTCGCCAATGTCCCAGTACTTCGATGCAAATTCGAGCTCTTCCCCGCCGAGAACTGCTCGGGCCTCATCCAGCGTCCAGGTAAAGTAGTCGCCGTCGTCGTCCAGTCCCACGTCGGCGTCCTGCGAAGCATAAAATCCGCCGCGCTCGCGGTCCGTCATCGTCGCGTCGAGCCACGCCACGATCTCGCGCGCCGTGGCAAGAAAATCCTCGCGGACAAAGCTCTGATAGCCGTGCACGAAATTGCGCAGCAGCTCCGTATTGTCGTAGAGCATCTTCTCAAAGTGAGGCACCACCCAGCGTTCATCCACGCTGTAGCGGTGAAATCCGCCGGCAAGCTGGTCGTAGATGCCGCCGCGGGCCATCTTTTCAAGCGTCGCGGTAAAGGCCTCGCGGGCTCCGGCGTTGCCGCGGCTCACAGCCACCTGAAGCAACAGATCCAGCGCCGCCGGATGAGGGAACTTGGGCTGCGAACCGAAGCCGCCGTTGCGCGGATCGAACTGCGCCACGATCGCGCCGGCAATCCTTTCCACCAAAGCCAGGGAAAAACCGCCGCGCCCGGAAAAGCTCTCGTTGTGCTCGATGGCCGCCATAACGCTGCCGGCTGTCTCCAGCGCTTCGTCGCGTTGCTCGCGCCACACCTGGGCCATGGCCAGCAGCACGCGCCCCATCCCCGGCCGCCCGTAGCGCTCGTCGCGGGGAATATACGTGCCACCGAAATACGGCCGGCCATCGGGAGTCAAAAATGCCGTCAGCGGCCATCCGCCCTGCCCGCTGATCGCTGCGACCGCCGCCTGGTAGCGCGCATCCACATCGGGCCGCTCGTCGCGGTCCACCTTCACGGCCACAAAATGCTCATTGATAAGCGCCGCGATCTCCGGATCCTCGTAGGACTCGCGGTCCATGACGTGGCACCAGTGGCACCACACCGCCCCGATGTCGAGCAGGATGGGCTTGTCTTCGGCCCGCGCAAGCGCAAACGCGGCCTCGCCCCACGCGTGCCAATGGACGGGCTGATGGCGCGCCGAGCGCAGATACGAGGAGGCTGCGTGTTCGAGCTGGTTCGCGGCGCCGGCGGCTGGGGAATCGCCCTCGTGCATGAGGTGAGCATACATGGCTCGCGTTCCGCTCTGCCAGCGCGCATCTTTACCGTGTCTGGCGGAATCTCATTATCATAAGAAGCAGGTAAGCGATGGCAATCAAGACAGCCCCTGCGGCGCACCAGAGCGCCGCGAACAGCAAATCCCTCACCATCGGCGTGCTCGCCCTGCAAGGCGACTACGAGGCGCACGCGCGCGCCTTCAAGAGCGCCGGGGCGAACACGGTCCTGGTGCGCAAGCCTCTGGAACTCAGCGGCCTCGACGGCCTGGTGCTGCCCGGCGGCGAATCCACCACCATGCTCAAGTTTTTGGAGAAGAACAACTTCTTCGACGCGCTCGGAAAGTTTGCTTCGACCATGCCCTGCTTCGCCACCTGCGCCGGCTGCATCCTTCTGGCGCGCGAAGTGCTCCACCCAAAGCAGCGCAGCCTGGGCGTGCTCGACGCCACGGTGGAGCGCAACGCCTACGGACGCCAGATCGACTCCACCATCCTCACCCTCCCCACCGAGCTACCCGGTGGCCCGCTGGAGATGGTCTTTATCCGCTCGCCGCGCATCGCCCGCGTGGGCCAGGGGGTTCAGGTGCTTGCGCGCCGCGATGGCTTTCCCACCCTGGTGCGCCAGGGTCATCTGCTCGCCGCCACCTTCCACCCAGAGATGACCTCCGACTCGCGCGTGCAACAGTTGTTCCTCGACATCGTGCGCGCTCACCAAACTCGATAAGAACCGCTGCGTGCGGAATTCAAAGCGCGGCCGAAGCGCAGGCGGCCCCGATGCGCGAAAAGCCTCAATCGCAGCTCGGTGAAGGAAGTTCTGGTGATCGAGGAATACTACGATGTCTCATCTTTCCGTGCACTTGTCGCCTAAACCCTGCCAAATGCTCTACTCTGGCCTTTAGCGAAATGATGAGCTATTCTGCCAAGATTCGGAAAGCGCTTCTGCAGGCCCTTGCTCATGACATGGTGAACACGGCAAAGGCCGCGGCGTACTCGGGAATGCTTATGTTCTTCCCTGCTCTCCTGGTCATTACCACGCTGGTGGCTCAGGTGGAGGAGGGACCGACGCTGGTCGGCCAGACGCGCGGCGTCCTCGAGCAGTTTCTGCCCGCCGATACTCTCGATCTCGTCCAGTCCTCCATCCTCACGCACAACCTCCACTCCGGCCAATTGATCCTCTCCGCCGCATGCCTCAGCCTTTTCGCTGGCATGGGAGTCATGTTGTCGTTGATGGAAGGGTTCCGCCGCGCCTACCGGCTGCCGCCCGAAAGCTGGACCTTCTGGGGACGCCGCGTGCGCGCCCTGCTGCTGGTATTCATTGTGCTGATTCCGCTGTCGCTGGCCTCAACTGCCATCGTCTTTGGCCACCAGATCGAACACTGGATGATCGATAACGCCGGCCATGAGTTGCGCCACTTCGTCATCTTCTTCTGGCGCGGGGTCCGCTGGTCGGTCACATTCCTGGCGGTTCTCGCCGTCCTCGCCGCCCTTTACCATTTCGGCACCCGGCGCACGGAAAGCTGGCTCTGGGTCGCGCCCGGCGCCATCGCCGGCACCCTCATCTGGTTTCCGGCCACGCTCGCCTACGGCTGGTACGTCACCAGCGCCGGCAATTACACCCGGCTCTACGGGTCTTTCGCGGCGGGCATCGCAACTTTGGTATGGCTTTACATCACGTCGTTCAGCGTTTTGCTGGGCGCGGAGCTGAATGGGGCTCTCTACTGGGAGCGCCAGAATCAAATTGCGGCGGAACCCTCCGCGCGCCAACCGGAGCCGCTTCCCCGCTAAGCCCGTTCACTTTGGCGCTTTCGTGCGCGGCCCGCGCTGAAATGGCCGGCTCACCGCGCTCGCGGCGCCGCGTGCGCTCCACGCCCTGGTGCCCCGCAAGTTACAATAAACTCAGTAGTGTCCTCCTTGCCCCGTTTTTCACCTGCTCGAAATCTCTTTTGACTAAACTCGAAGATGCCTCCGGAGCCTCTCTCTTATGACCTCTGATGCACTTTCTCTTTCGGAGTCCCCCTCCCAGCGTCGTGCCAAGATCGTCGCCACGCTTGGGCCGGCATCGAACACCGAGCCGGTCATCCGCGACATGATCCGCGCCGGCGTCGATGTCTTCCGCCTGAACTTTTCCCACGGCTCGCACGAGGGCAAGGCCGCGGTGATTGAGAAGATCCGCAAAGTCAGCAAGGAAGAACGCAAACCGCTGTGCATCCTTGGCGACTTGCAAGGGCCCAAGATCCGCACAGCCCTGCTGAAAGACCATCAGCCCGTCCTGCTCAAGGCCGGCCACCAGCTCACCATCACGCCGCGCGACATCCTGGGCACGGCAACTCTCGTGGGCGCCACCTTCAAAACGCTGGCGGAAAACGTCGAGCAAGGTTCGTGCATACTGCTCTCCGACGGGCTCATCGAGCTGCGCGTCCACGAGGTCGACGGAGAAGACGTGGTGTGCGACATCGTCAACGGCGGGCTGCTGGGCGAATGCAAGGGGATCAATCTTCCGGGCGTTCTGGTGCGCACCCCGTCGCTAACGGAAAAAGACTCCGTCGACCTCGAATTTGCGCTCCATCACGGCATCGACGCCATCGCCGTTTCCTTCGTTCGCACCGCTGAGGACGTCAGCCTTGTGCGCAATCGCGTCACCGCGCATGGCGCCGATACCTGGATCATCGCCAAGCTGGAAAAGCCGCAGGCCGTCGAGCATCTCGACGCGATCCTCGAGGTCTCCGACGGCATCATGGTGGCTCGCGGCGATCTGGGCGTGGAAGTGCCGCTGGAGCAAGTTCCCGCCATTCAGAAGCACATCATCCGGCGCGCCGCCGAGTACTCCAAGCCGGTCATCACGGCTACGCAGATGCTGGAATCGATGATCGAGAACCCGCGGCCCACGCGCGCCGAGGTCTCCGACGTGGCTAACGCCATCTACGACGGCACCGATGCCGTGATGCTCTCCGGCGAGTCGGCCATTGGCAAATACCCGGTCGAAGCGGTGGCTATGATGGCGCGCATCGTCTCGGAAACCGAGCGGCACATCAAGGAAAGCCTCGAAACCCAGCCGCGCGAGCGCCGCAGCCACTTCTCCATCGCCGAAATCATCTGCGAAGCCACGGCCCACGCCGCCGACGATCTCGACCTGCGCGGCATCGCCCTCTTCACCGAATCCGGCTCGACCGCGCGCCAGCTCTCCAAATACCACCCCATGGCGCCCATCTTCGCGCTCAGCCCCGTCGCGGTCACTGTCAATCGCCTCAACCTGCTGTGGGGCACCACGCCGATCCGCTGTCCCAAGGTGCACACCACTGAGGCGCTGGTCGATTGCGCCGAATCCCTGCTCGAAAAAGGCGGCTACGTCCGCCAGCGCGAGGTCATCGCCATTGTGGCTGGCACGCGCACCAAGTCCGGCTCAACCAACTTCCTCCGCCTGCACTCCATGGGCGAAAATTCCCTCGCCGGCGCGCGCTTCCGCACGCCCCGTTCTCGAGCCGCCGCGCTCGATGCCGTACCCGGTACCGGCGCAGCGTCCGGTGCCGATGCCGCGCCCAAAAAGCGCCCCGCCAAGCGCTCCGAACCGCAAGAATAGCCGCGTACCGCTCGAAACAACGCTGCCTGCGGATCCGATGCGCCGACTGCGGGGCCAAGGGCGAAAAGCAGCGGCTTACCCTCCCACGATCCTGTCCATGTTGCCGCGTACAGCGAGTTTTTCCCGGCAGGAGTATGCTGGGACGTTCCCCGAAACAGAGGTCTGAGAACCGGCTCAGTCCGGATCAAGGGAGGGAATATGTTCGAGGGCTCGGCGTCTCTCGTGTTTCTGTGGGATTTCGTGATTGGCATCGTGGTGCTGGTGCTGATCGTCCTTATCCTTAAGTCGATATACAGCATTGGTCCGACGCAAGTCGGATTGGTCCGCAAGCGGTTTGGCGCAAAATTGCCCGGCAGCAACCCGGTGGCCTTCAAAGGCGAAGCCGGCTACCAGGCCGAGTTGCTCATGCCTGGCCTTCGCTTCAAGTTCTGCCTGATTTACGCGGTGGCCAAGCATCCCTGGGTACAGGTTCCCGCGGGTCAAATCGGCGTGGTCATCGCGCAAGTGGGCGATGCGACACCCATTGGCGCAAAGTCGGGTGTCTACAAAGCCGAGTTTGGCAACTTCACTGACGTCTCAAACTTCGTCGCCAACGGCGGCCAAAAGGGCGTGCAAAGGCCGGTTCTCTCTCCCGGCATGCTGGCCCCCATCCATCCTGTGGCCTTCCTGGTCATCACCAAGCCATCTGTCTTCGGCGTTCCCATCACCGACGCATACCGCAAGCTGGCCGAAGAAAAAGGCAGGCTCACCTACGAAGCTTTCGGGTTGGAGGAACGGCAGCTCGAAGTGACGCGCATTGCGCCGCGGCCGACCGAGGCTGGCAAAGTCGTCGACATGATCGGCATCGTAACCGCCCTCGAAGGCCAACCGTTGCCGGCCGGCGCCATCGCCAACAGGCTGGGAGGATTCGACGATGTCGAAGAGCTCGAAAAGAACGCCGGCACCACCGATTTCCAGCTCATCGCCGCCATCCTCGGCAGCAAGAACACCCTGCACAACAACTTCCAGGATTTCCAGCAATTCCTCGATGCCGGCGGAAAGATCGGCCTGCAGCACGATCCGCTTCTCTACGGCGCCTTCAACCTGAATCCGTTTCTGGTGCGCGTGGAGCAGGTCCCGATGCTGGTCGTCGAACAGGGCCAGGTTGCCGTAATCAAGGCCTACGTTGGCCTGCCGACCCAGGACACTTCAGGCATCGGGTTCAAATTCGGCAGTCTGGTGCGGCCCGGCCATCAAGGCATCTGGCAGGAGGCTTTGAGAACCGGCAAATACCCCATCAACCCCCGGATTTACGACGCCAAGGTTGTCCTCACCGCGATCCTCAAGCTCGACTGGGCCAAGGACGTCACCGGAGCCCATGGACTCGACGCGCGGCTTGAACCCATCATCGCCAAAAGCAATGAGGGATTTGTCTTCGCCATCGATCTCCAGGTCCTCATCCACGTGCCCGACACCAAAGCCCCGCGCGTGATTTCCATGGTCGGCTCCATGGAGAATCTGGTGAACGAGGTCCTGCAGGCGGCCGTGGGCAACCTCTTCCGCGACAAGATCGGCGGCATGGAAGCCATCAAGTTCATCCAGACCCGCCAGATCGTCCAGGAGGAAGCATTCGCTTACATCCAGAGGAAGCTCGCCGAGTACGAAATCGAAACCCGTGGCGTCTACATTCAGGACGTGATCTACCCGCCCGCGTTGGTCACGGTGCTCACCAATCGCGAGGTCGCGCACCAGGAGGTGGAAACCTTCAAGATGCAGCGCCAGGCGCAGGACCAGCGCATTGAGACCGAGAAGGCCCGCGGGACTGCCGACATGCAGGCCCAGCTCGCTCAATCCGCGGTGGGCGTGGACATCAAGAAAAACAACGCCGAAGCGCGCAAGGCGGAAGCGGACGGCGAGTCCACCTATATTGAGCGCACCGGCACAGCCCAGGGAGCGCAGGTCCGGGCTGTCGGTTTGGCCCGTGCTGAGGCCTATCAAAAGCAGGTTGCGGCACTCGGCCAGGGAGCCACTGCACTGGTCAACGCCGTCGAGGCCCTTTCCAGAAGCAATGTCCCATTCATGCCGAGCACACTGGTCGCCGGAGGCGGTGGCTCAGTCGGCGGCGTTCTCGAAGGTCTGGGTGCGTTGCTTATGCAGAAAGTCAGTCCCGGCGCGTCAGCCAGTTCCATCGCGTCTGTCGCTGCATCCGCGCCGACGGACGCAGCCAAATCTTCTGCTCCAGCCCCTCAGCCGACTCCGCAGCCCATTCCGCCGAAACCGTAGCCGCCGGGATCGCCTCACTCACCCGCCCCGATTGAATCCCCGCAAGGTGATTCGATCGGGGCCACTGATTGTAGCGCTGGTCTCTAGACCAGCTGCCGTGCGGGCGTCCACGCCCGCACCTATTCTCACTTCGCAAACAGGCACAGCGGAACCGTTTCCCCCATTGCCTTGTAACCCGCCGGCTCCGGCTGCCACCATCCAAGGCCCAGGGAGCGGCGGAAATTGAGCTGCGGCGGAGATTGACAAGCGCCAGTGCAATTTTGGGCCGGCGCTTCCCAAATTGCGAGGCGCTAGAATGTACCACACCTTGCCCGTCTCGCACAAGACTTGCAATTCCTCCCGATGCCCCGTACTATCCGCAGTAGAAACCGGCCTGCAAAGCAGGTGGGTGGTCAACGCTGGTTGAACCAACATTCAACGAACAGGGGCTCGACTCGATCATCGGTTCTGTGTGCCGTGTCCGCCAGTCCGGAATGCCTAAGGAACCGCGGGGAGCTCCACCGTCTTAGGACGGGTTCACCGGCGCATCGCTCACGGCCCCGCGGGCCGGGTTCTACTTTCCATTCTCAGTAGCCCCTTCGGTTGAGTGGCCTTCTGATTCGCCCCGCGCTGCCGGACTGCCACTGCTCACACCGCCAGGTGGTGTCTCAGTTTGATTTCAGGCATTCAGAATGGTCAGGATTGGCGCTCACCGGCTCCACTGCGACATTTTGGCAAGCTCTTTCCGGGCTGCATGGTTGACATCCGCCCATGCTCTTGATTGGCCGCAGCTATAGTTGATCTCGGTCGCACTGTGAGCCGCTGCGGGGACATCCTTATCTTGGCTGGCCGGATTGAGGAAGAGCAGATACTCGCCCCCTATGTTGGCTTTGGCTCCCTTATCGAGATAAAAGCCACCGCTATCGCGATATGTAAAAAGCTCGATGGTCGCAGGAGGTTCACCTTTGAAAGAGGTCAGAACTCGAAGGTGATAAATCGTCCAAGGATCGTCTGCACCTATGTAGTCTGACCAGTGATTATCGGCAGCTGACACCTCGACACGCACCACCCATTTGGAGTCAGAGAACTCCTCTGAAAGAGTTGTCTTCGCATACATCTTCCCCTTGTAGATGCACACGGCGTTGGCTGGGCACTTCGTTAGAAGGGCAAACACTGCAACGATGATGGCAGTCCTACTCCAATTCATGCAGTAAGGATACGCCGTTCGGCAGACTCAGGACGCCAGCCCCGCGATCCGACTTGGCTCTGGCTCAACGCAAGGGCTGTGGATTTCAAACTGAGACACTACCCACCGCCAACTCCGCTAACGCCGCTAGCCCCGCTGTCTTATCCTGTCTTCAGGTGCATCCTGTTCTCTTTCACATCGGATCGATTCTGATTCCGTCCTACGGCGTAGTCACCGCACTGGGCGTGTTGCTGGCGCTCGCTCTGTCCCAGCGCACAGCCCGCATCGCCGGCGTGGACGCCGCCAAAGTGTGGAATCTTTGCATTCTGAGCCTCTTTGCCGCGCTGGCTGCCGCACGGCTGCTTTTGGTCGTCGCTAACTGGAGTGCCCTGCGCTTCCACCCTGCGTGGCTGCTGGAGCTGGCGATGGTGCATCATCCGCTGCTGGCTGTAGCGGGCGCGCTGGCAGGCGCCGGCTGCGCGGCGTGGTACGCGCGCCACTGCAAACTTCCCTTCCGCGCCACTGCCGACGCCCTGGCCCCGCCGCTCGCCGCTGCCCTGGCCTTCGAGCAACTCGGCGCGCTCGCCGCCGGCTCCGGTTACGGCACGGATGCCGGACCTCGCGTGGGCTGGGCCGTCATCTACTCGAACCCCCTGGCTGCCATCTGGAGCGGCGCGCCGCTGGGCGTTCCATTGCATCCCGTGCAAACCTACGCGGCCCTCGCTTTCCTCGCTCTGGCCATTCTTCTGTGGGTCTGGCTGCCCCTCGAACGGCGCCAGGGCGACGTGGCCGGCCTCTGGCTGATGGGCGCCGGAGTGGCCATTTTCCTCACCGAGATGTGGCGCGATTGGGCGGGCCGCGGCTCGCTCTTCGATGGCGTAATCGACGGCCCGCAGATCGCAGCCGTCTTTCTCGTGCTCGCCGGTGCGCTGGTCCTGCGCGAACGCAAAGGCGCTCAACCCGCCGCCACTCACATCGTAAACACTGACGGAAATCGAGGCTCTGCATGAGCGCCCCGCGCACCATCGCCGTGCCCGCCCAAGCGCATGGCCGGCGCCTCGACCAATTTCTCGCCGCGCAACTCGACGGCATAAGCCGCTCGCGCGTGCAGTTGCTTCTGGATCAGGGCGATGTGCTGGTCAATGGCGGCCGCGAGAAGCCCTCGTTCAAGCTGCGTGGAGGTGAAACCATCACCATCACCGGCGAGCCGCATCCCACCCCGCTCAAGGCCGTACCTGAGGCGATTCCGCTCGACGTAGTCTACGAAGACTCTGATCTTGCCGTGATCAACAAGCCTGCCGGCATGATGGTGCACGCCGGCTCGGGCCGGAACGATGCCGCGCGCAGCCGGGGAACGCTGGTCAATGCGCTGCTTCATCGCTTCAATACGCTCTCTTCGACGGGCGGCGAACTGCGTCCCGGCATCGTGCACCGGCTCGACAAAAACACCAGCGGACTGATCGTGGCGGCCAAGAACGATCGCGCCCACGCGGCTCTGGGAGCCATGTTTGCCGGCCGCAACGTGCAAAAAACCTATCTCGCGCTGGTGCACGGCGCTGTGGCGCGCGAAAAAGGCGCCATCAGCGCCGCCGTCAGCCGCGATCCCGTGCGGCGCACGCGCATGACCACGCGGCCTTGCGAAAACGCCCGCTCGGCCATCTCGCACTACGAAGTGGTGCGGCGCTTGACCACCCGCTTCGGTAAATTCACTTTGCTCCGCGTGCGCATCGAAACCGGCCGCACCCACCAGATCCGCGTACACATGGCCTCCATCGGCCATCCTGTAGTGGGTGACACGCTCTACGGCGCCGCGGCGCAGTTGACCGCGCAACCGGCAGTGCGTGAAGCGGGATCCGCGCGCCAATTGGCCGAACCGGAGCGGCTGAGGTTGGAGCGCAACTTTCTCCACGCGGCGAAACTCGATTTCCTGCACCCTCTCACGGGCAAGCCGCTCCAACTCGAGGCGCCGCTGCCCGAAGAGTTGACTGCTTTCCTTTTCCGCCTGGAATCCATCTAACTGTTAAGATTCGTGGTTCCTCCGCGAACGAACCCCGGCTGGGACCTCCAATCGCCTGTCGGCAGGCACTGCAATTGCTAGAATGAAAACGTCATGATCAGACAGCCTTCTAAGCCTCAGTCAGGTACAGATCCGCTGCTGCGGCGCCTTTTATCCGTCGCGCTGGCGGCTGCCCTCCCCTGTGCCGCGGCGCTTGCTCAGCAACCCGCGCCAAACGCCGGAACTCCGCCTGCTCCACCCGCCGCGCAACCCGCGCAGCCGGGCGCGACGCCCGCCGACGTCGGCACGCCCACGCTCAGGATCCCCGTCAACGAGGTCAGCCTCATCTTCACCGTTACCGACAGGCATGGGCACTACATTTCAAACCTCAACCAGACTGACTTCGCTCTGCTTGACGACCAAAAGGCCCCGGAGCGCGTGAATTCCTTTCACCAGCAGATCAATCTGCCCCTGCGCGTGGGAATCCTCATCGATACCAGCAGCTCCATCAGCTCTCGCTTCCATTTCGAGCAGCAATCCGCCACCGCGTTTCTGCTGGACGTACTCAAAGCGCGCAGCGATCGCGCCTTTGTGATGGGCTTCGATTCGACGCCGACCGTGACCGCGGACTGGACCAATGACCAGGACGCTCTCGAAACCGGCGTCAACAAGTTGAGCCCTGGCGGCGGCACCGCTCTCTTCGATGCGGTCTACAGCGCCTGCCGCAATAAGCTTCTCCGCGAGCGCGGCCCCGAGCCGTTTCGTAAGGCCATCATCCTCATCTCCGACGGCGACGACGATCAGAGCCGCGTCTACTTGCCTGAAGCCATCAAGGAATGCGAACGCGCCGAGACCATCATCTACGCCATCAGCACCAACTGGACGCCCAGCCGCGGTCCCGGTGACAAGGTCATGCAGGAACTCGCCGAGGAAACCGGCGGCGAAGTTTTCTTCCCTCCATCCGTCGAAGAAATGGCGACCAGCTTCAAGTTCATCGGGGAAGAACTGCGCAGCCAGTATGCGCTCGTCTACACGCCCGCCGACTTCAAGGCCGACGGCTCGTTCCGCACCATTTACCTTTATTGCTACGATCGCCACTACACGGTCCGCGCGCGCACGGGCTATTTTGCGCCGCGCGAATAACCGGAGTGCGGGCGGCGCCATTCGGCGTCATGGTTCCTAGTGTCCTGTCCCCGAAGTTCGCATCAAAAACAAAGCAGTCATCCTGAGCGGAGTTTGGCCCGCATTTGGGCCAAACGGAGTCGAAGGACCTGCATTTGGGATGCACGATTTATGTGACAAACTTTAGGGACACCACACTAGGGGCTCTGCCTTGAAAGGGCGCGGTTTTCGCCGCGCCCTTTCTCTTGGCTGCGCCGATTCCTCTTTCCTTCTATGCGCCGTGTCCCAAATGTGGACAATCCCTCGCCCGTTTGTCCGGAATTGAATCAGTTTCCGATTTGTTTTCGGACAGCCTCATCCATTCCAACCGCCGCACGATGAAATAGATGGGAGAGATTCGAGGCATCTCAATGAGATTTGCCGCGGAGTGAGGGATTCCCGGTGATCCGGCAGGCAATATCGTGTGACATTTGCGCATCGGAGAAGCGCCAGACCAACCACTGGTTTGTCGCCTACGAACAAGCGGGCGAGCTTCGCGTCAGCGGCTGGAGCTCGCGCCATCGCCTGCGTCCGGGCGCCAAGCATCTCTGCGGGCAAACCTGCCTGCACAAGCTGGTGGACGAATTCATGGCCAAATCCATCGCCGTGCGCGCGCAGCGCACGGTAGATGAGGCTGAACCGGAAGTGCGGCCGGGCGTCGATGCCAGCCTCACCTCAGCCGCGGCCCATGCGGAGCCGGAATCGTCTGCACGATTGATTACGCCGCCTGTGCCGGCGCCGCCCAAGCCCGGGTATCGTCCTCAGCCTGAATTGGTGACCATGCCGCCGCGGCCGCACCCAGAGGATCCCGCTCCTGTCCCCACAGTAACGCCGCGCTACGCTTCGCGCAGTTGGCGCGCCGAAGCCTGGGAACGAGAACGAGAACGCGAACTGCGCGCCGTCGAGAATCGTCCTGACATCGCCGCGCGCCGCCGCTCCAGCGCTTAACACCAACTGCAATTAGGGAGGCTCTTATGTGGATCGATCTGACCTTGGCGCTTCTGGCTCTGCTTCCATTCCTTTCCAGGAAACCGCATCTCGCGGGCAATTCCGCTCGTATCCGCGGTTGAGCCGAACGCCGGCCGCCTTGAGTGGCGGCGTCTATTCCGCCAGCAGCGCCCGCAAGCCAGCTTCGTCAATCACCTCAATTGCGCCGCGTGGCCTGATTTTGGTAAATGAAGCCGCTAAACTCAGCGCGGTTCTTCCATAGCGACCGTCCCAGATACGATGCGTTTGAAGTCGCTTTCTCCGATTATGCGGATCTGCTGCCCTTCTCCGATAAGCTGCTCGGCCTTCCTCAGCTTCGAGCTCTTATCGTGTCCGGCCAATCTGCGCAGGTCCTGGTCGCCGACGACAAGCATTGTCGTATGCTTCGTGACGCCGTCGTCCACGCGGCATCCTGCCGCCGCCGCGAGGCCGGCGGCTTCACCGCGAGGAATTGTGAGCGCGCCCGTGAATACGAGGACCTCGCCAAAGAGTTCGCCGTCCGGGTTGCCGCCCCTCTTATTCCCCTGCTGATGCCCCTCGCTAGGCTGATGAATCGGCTGCGTCACACGCGTAAGCCACTGCTCGGGGCTGAGGCCCGTTTCGGCAACAGCACGGAGCAGGAGCAATCCGGCGCAGCGGGCATCTTCAAGTGCGTCGTGAGCCTTGTAATCGATGCCAAAACACGCAGCTACGTTAGAGAGCCCATACCCGGATCGGGAGAATTGAGGCCAAGCTCTTCTAACCACTCTGGCCGAATCGAGCCATGTGCAGCCGAATTCCGCTAAATCTGAGCGGTCGCAAGCGCGTGCCAAGGCGAGTCGGTCGAAAGGTGTGTGGGAAACTACGATCTTTTCTTCCAATCGGGAAACAACCTGGGGAAACACCTCAGACCATGTCGGCGCGTCTTTGACCCGAAATTCGTCTATGCCGTGTATCGAAATGTTAATAGGGCTGAAATAGTCTTGCGGATTAACGAATGATTCCCAAGCATCCACCATGTTGCCGCCTTCAAAAGATGCAATACCCACCTGACAGATGCTCGACAAATCTGCATTCGCAGTTTCCAGATCGATAACCACGAAATCCATACTCTTGCATCCCCTTACGGTTAGGAGAAAGGTAAGTTTTGCTGGACTGGCTTCTTTTCCTTTCGAACCTTTCCCTTACCCCTAGATCCTGCTTTGTTCCGAGGTTTTGCTTTTCCCGGAGACTTACCTTTAGAAGATTTGGCCCTACCAAGAGACTTAGAGCTTATCCGTAAATA
>PMYE01000192.1:668-2991 GCA_003171315.1 Acidobacteriaceae bacterium | reverse complement strand
ATATTATGTGCTAACGACAACCGGCCAACCGTCAGTTACTGGATGATACATCCCCGCACGCCTTCGGCATGGATGATGCTGCCAACTACGCTCATTCGCATTCGCCCACAGCAAAACCCCGTCCGCATGGGACGGGGTTCGTTGTGCCTCGGATCGGATTGCCTTATTCGATCCGCGCGCTTCAGCGGGCGGACTGAGCGGGAGTTACGCCTTCGCAACCTTGCCGGCCTTGATGCAGCTCGCGCACACGCGCAGCTTCTTGGGTGCGCCATTTACGATCGCCTTCACTGCCTGCAGGTTCACGTTCCAGCGCCGCCGCGTAATGTTGTGCGCGTGCGAGATGTTGTTGCCGAAGCGCGGCCCTTTGCCGCAGATGTCGCAAACTTGTGCCATGATCCAACTCCAGATTCTTCTTGTGTCTTCGAGCGCCGCGGCTGCGGCCGGAGCGCGCACTGCGTCGTGCGCCATCCCTTTGCCGAATCTTCAGTATACCCGCAGCCGGCGCTCCCAGCCAAGAAAGGCAGGGAACAGCGCGCAGCGGCCAGTTCAACGCCGACTCCAGATTCTTCGTGCCTCTTCGCCGCCCCCCATTCACCGGCAACCGGGACCAGCGAGCTGTCCGCCGTTCACTGCCCGCCGTCTTTCAACGCTACCCGCGCCTTCGCCTCGTACTTTGCGCCACCCGCGCCCAGATGGCTCTCGTACAGCACAAACTCCCTCGCCAGGAACCGCGTGAACGCAGGCCCTTTGCCGGCTCGGGCCGCCAGCTCCCGCAACCCGCTCCCGCGCCCCTGTCCCTTGGCTCGCGCCAGTGTAATGTGCGGATGAAAGGGCCGCGCCTCCGCCACGAATCCGCACCGGCTCGTAGCCGCCGTCACATGCTGTTGAAGGGCGGCCAGGCCGGGCGTCACGCTCACGCCGGCAAAGAACACGCCCGCGCGATCGAAGCAGCCCAGCTCGCCCAGTTGCACGGGAACCGCCGCCGAGCGCACCTCGCCCAGCCGAGCCCTCAGGCACTCCAGTTGCTCCGCTGTCGCGTTGCCCAGAAACTCGAGCGTGATGTGCCACGACTCAGGCGCGGTCCAGCGCAGCCCGTCGTCCCGCGCCACACTTTCGCGGCTCCGCAGCCGCGCCACCGCCGCCGCAAGCTCGCGCGCCACCGCATCCTCCAACGGAATTCCCACGAACAATCGCATACCGGGATAGTGTAATTCCACGAAAACCCGGGCGCCCCATGTCTTGAATGCGCCCCAAGTTCAATAAGATGAACGCCCCGAAAATCACCCGCTTAGATTTTGTGGTAATTCTGAGGGGTGCCGTCGGCGGCAATTTTGTTTACTGCGAAGCAAGTGCCGGGTAGTCCACGGTCCTCCCGGCTTTAGTGCGGACGCAGAGGTTTGTTTGAAGCCGGCGCCTGTACGATGCGCCAAGCGCATGTGTACTCCGATTCTTTCGTCCCTGGGTAGACAAAGAAGGCTCGGGTGTCGTTCGCGCCCAAATGGAGTTTCACGGTGGGTGACTTGCAGGTCTTCTCATTCGGAGAATCTTGCTCTGTAGGAAGGGTCGAGGTCACCACCAGTTCGAGATCTCCGGAATCTACAAAGACACAGGCTGCCTCGTCTCCAATCAAAGGTAGGCGATAATTCCCGACTTCGATCCAGCTCTTCAACCCGTTTATCATTCCGCCATTTTCCGGTCTGACGAAGCAGAGTTTTGCACGATCAGCACGCCACGACTGAGCGGATAGAGAAGCGGCACACGCAACCACTAATCCCAAGAAGAGCAGAGGCTGTTTCATGATGATCATGTTAAACCCTTGTGTAGTGCTGCGAGCATGATCGTTGGCTTTTGGAGCGAGTAACCGCCCAACCGTCAGTTACTGTTGCTCAACATCTCCGCACGCCTTCGGCGTGGATGATGATGCTCGGTACTCTGGTCTTGCCTTATTAGGATTCCACCGTACTTAAGCAGCTTAAGGCTGTACCAGGTGACAGCATAACGCTGTATCGGGTGTCAGAATTCGTTGCATTCAGCAGCTTAGAGAATTAATTCAAAATGGACCGGCCGAAATTTCTTAACCGAGACACTGGTCGAGGACACGCGAAGAAGAATTTGTGCTAATTCGTGCTACAGATCCGCACATCCTGCCTATCCTGCCCTTTTAGCCCATTGTAGAATGTGTAACTTGCGCGTCTTCAACACCGCCGAGGGTCGGCGCCCCATGTCTCGCTTCTTAAACCTGGGAGACGATGTTGCCAAAGCCGCAAATTCTAACGGTCTGCAACCTAATTCGCCGGCGGGATCGGCGGCGCTCCCGCTGGCC
>PMYE01000192.1:0-633 GCA_003171315.1 Acidobacteriaceae bacterium | reverse complement strand
GATGGCACGTCCCGCACGTTACCGGCGTGCCCATATCGTCCGTGTCCAGGTCCATGGCTTTGCTGATGGTGTCCGTGTTGATCTGCTGCGTCATCGTGTACATGATGCGCGCGATCTGCTTGTCCGGCTTGGAGTCGTCGGGGAAGTTCAACTGTGGCCAGCCGTCGGGGCCAATCTTGCCTGGTTCCGCCACGTGGCAGGTGTCGCAGTGTACGCCCAGCGACCCGGCCCACTTTTCCATGATCTCGCGCACCTCGCGCCCCGTCAGGTTCCTGGGCAGCACCTTCAGGTTGGTCGGCGGAGGATAGTTGCGCATGGGCCGGCCACCCGGCCCCATGTCCGGCGCCGTGTTTTGTGCGGGCGCCGTACCCGGCTGCGGTGCCGCCGCGCCGGGCAAATTCGGCGCGGTCTGCATAGTAGGCTGGCTCGCCGGCGCGGCCGGTTGCTGCTGGGCTTGCGTCGCTTGTGCAGCGCTGTTGGCGGCAAGCACGGCCGCGGCTATCAAGCCAACCGCGGCGGCCGATGGGAGCAGGGAAGTGAGCTTCACTTGGCAGGGATCCTCTCGGGGCCTGGTCTTGAGACCCCGGGCCGGTTACGACTTCAGTTTACCGGCCTAGGTTGTATCGACATATA
>PMYE01000124.1 GCA_003171315.1 Acidobacteriaceae bacterium | reverse complement strand
CCTATTTCAACAAGTTCCTAGAACCCGAAAAAATCGGCTCCCAGCGCCGCACACCCCTATATGTCGATACAACCTAGGGAACAGCCTGGCAGTTGTCGAGCGTGTAATTTGCGCCGTAGGTGGAAACCATGGACGACGGCGACAGGTTGCAGGGCTGGCCGTAGCCAGGAGCACGACTGCTGTAGTTATTATTGCTGCGGGAGGAACCGTCCTGCGTGGTGGTGCGCACATCCACGACGGTGCCCTCCACCAGAACCGTGGTGTCAATCACGTCCGTTTCCGTCGGCGTCGACTCAATGATGGTGATATAGGGGCTGTCGGGCGAGGCCACGTAGACCTTGCTAAACTCCGAGTTCTGCGTCGAGACGACCTGGCGGGGATGGCCAACGACGGTTAGCGTATTTTCTACCGTATGGGTTGAGAGGTTCACCACCGTCACTGTGCCGTTCCCTGTGCCGCTGTCATCGTTCTGATTGGCCGTGTAAGCCTTGCTGCCGTCAAAGAGAACCGTCACGCTAGCCGGGTTAGGAGTCGCGGTATTGCCTACCGGAATGGTGTAGGTGGTTCCAAAGCTGGCGCTATCGTTGCCGTATTCATCCAGGCTGACATCAATCACGCTGATGGCGCCGCCGTCGTAGTTGGCCACGACGAGCTGTTGTGTGGCCGCGTTGTATTCGGCATAAACCGGCCCGGCGATCGCGCCCATGCCGCAGCTTGGGTTCGTGGTCATGTTGCAGTTTGGCGGCGCGTTGGCGGCCGTGAGCGCGGCCGTGGAAAGCGGCAAGACGGGATGGTAGGTGATCGGTTGGCCGTTCTGGTTTGTGTTGTACGGCGGCGGGCAGGTTGGCACGCTCGAGGGTGGCACTGTCGTCAGTGGCACTGGGCACTGATCGAGCGCGTTCTTGTTGGTATTGATGACCGTGATGGTATCGTCTCCCCGGTTCAACACGAACAAGCGCTGCAAGTCGGAGGACTCTACGGCGTAGACGGGACACCTGCCGACCGCGATAGCAGTATCGGCCGTACTGTTGCGGATCTCAATGGGGACAGCGACACCGGCGGGCGCCGAGGTGGGCGAAAGGTTGCAGGCCATGGGCGCATTGTCTGGGACGTTCTGGCTAAGAACGTATTCCCGCTGGGCGGGCACGGCCGGAGACCCTGCGATAAAGACGGGCATCGTTGCCGGACTGCCCGAAGTGGACACGGGGATGGCGAGATGGAATGCCTCAGGCGATCCGGAAAAGAGATCGACGAAGTCGCCGTACCGGTCCGCAGCCCAGAGGCCAACCGATGGCGCCATAAAGTTGACCGGTTCCGCCGTGGACGGCAGCGTGGAGAAGGAGACGTTCTTGGCCTGCAGGGCGGTGGTGATGCCGAAGTTGGATATGGTGCCGTCACTGTTGACGGTGTAGCCGAGGACGCCAACCGAGTTCAATGTGAAGTCTCTGGGCCCCGGACCAATCGGCGCCTCGGTCATCACCGAGTCGCCCGAGTAATCGATTATGGTGACGACTCCGGGTGTGGAGGGACCCGTGGACGAAACTACAACCGCATACGAGGTGGGCTGCGCGGCCGGGCCATTGGTGGCGATCGGTATAACCACCGGCCTGTAGTTATCGCCGCAACCGCTCATCAGGACAGCTACTGCAAGGGCCGCGCCCGCCTGCGCGATGAGCACGCGCGCCTGCCCCGACTTCATGGGAAAAAGCTTCATTGCGAATTTGTCCTGCTTCCTTGGTGATTGTAAATCACGCGGGCGGGGAGAAGCCGCGCCCAAGACTCCAGCAGTGTGCGATGCAGGGGACAAGGATTTGTCATGGCGAGCCGGCGGCCGACCGCACTTTCTCCCGGAGCAGGCAGCGGTTACGATGAAGCGTGGCTCAAGAGAATACGGCCTGGCAATCGAAGCTGGTTTTGCTTGCGGTGCTACCATTCGCGGGCACGGACGTGCTGCTTGCCTGTTACGGGTGGGCGGCCCGATCGGCGGCCGTGGCGATCTGGACCGCAGGGCTGAGCGGGTTGCTGGGACTGATGACGTGGAAGCTGCGGGCGGCCACGCCGGCAGGGGCTGCAGCGGGCGCCATGATCGCTGCCAGTCTCATGTTTTCCACGGTTATATTCCCCTACCAACCTAGGCATACAGCCATGATTCCCACGCTGGCGGTTTCCTTGCTGGCCTTTGCCGCCACGCGCGTGGGCCGCAGACAAAAGGAGCGGCTGGGCACAGCGGAGGCGCGGCGGGGACGATCGGCCTCGCAGGTAGCGGCGAATCTAGGCATGGCAGCGCTGGTTGCCAGTGGGCCAGTGCAGTTCTGGCTGATGGATAGCGGGTGGTTTGCGCGCGCAACCCGCACGCCAAGGCTGGGGTTTGTGCTGGCGCTCGCGGCGCTGGCTGAAGCGGCGGCAGACACGGTTTCGTCGGAGATCGGGCAGGTTCTGGGCGGCCGGCCACGCATGATTACTACGCTGCGCGCGGTCGAGCCGGGCAGGGATGGCGCAGTGAGCGTAGCCGGGACGCTGGCCGGAGCGGTTGCGGCGGCAGTCGTCGCAGGCGCCGGGAGCTGGGCGCTGCGGGGCGATTGGAATCTCTTCGAGCTGAGCTGCGCGGGCGCTGTCTTCGGGCTGTTCTTCGACAGTCTACTGGGCGCCACGCTGGAGGAGCGCGGCTGGCTCAACAACGACGCGGTGAACTTTCTGTCGACAGCGAGCGCATCGGGGTTTGCGCTGGCCGTCATGGCGGTGCTTCCGTAGACGGCTGCGGCAACGGAGCTCAGGCCGGCTTGCCGACCTGCCGGCTCGCCATCAATGCAGGTGCAGCCGCCAAAAGGTGTAGCTGAGAATCTCGTGGACGATGCGCTCGGCCTCGAGCGTCTTATCCTCGGCAGAGGGGCGAGGCCGCGGCGAAGTGAGCACGTCCAAGCCTTCGGAAGCACAGATGGCATGAATGCGGAACATGTGGGTGTCGTCGCTGACCACCACCAGACGGTGCAGGCCGTTGACGCGGGCAATCACGGCAATGCGGCGGGCCGATTCCTCGGTGTTGCGGCTCTCCGTCTCGGCGATGATGTCCTCTTCGGGGACGCCCTTGCTGATCAAGTACTCGGCGCCCACGGATCCCTCGCTGTACTGATCCCCGCCCGACCCTCCCAGGGTGACGATCAACGGGGCGATGCCGCGACGATAGAGCTCGAGGGCATGGTCCAGGCGGGCGCGGTAGACCGGGGAGGGCCGTCCGTCGTACTCCGCCGCGCCCAGAACGCCGATGGCATCGGCGGGCGCAGCCTGATCCTGGCGGGCGTAGCTCTCGATCTGGGCGTAAACCCAACTGCACCAGCCCAAAATGCCGGCCAAAAGCACGAAGACCAGCACGAGAACAGCGCGCAGGACCCAGTTGCGGCTCTTCGTCTTGAGATCGCGTCTCATGCGCACCATCTTACCGTTGTAACGTCATGACAATTTCGTGTGTTGGGATGGCGCCTTCGCGCAAAATCTCCCAGCGCCCGGAGCCAAGGGAGAGATCGACAATGGTGGTGGGTAGCGCGCGGCCGGTGGGTCCGCCGTCGATGATGAGCGGAATGCGGTCGCCGATCTGATCGCGGACACTGGCTGCGTTGGTGCACTCCGGCGCGCCTTGCAGATTGGCCGAGGTGGCCGTGATGGGCAGCCCGAAACGCTCAACCACCGCGCGCGGAATAGCGGCATCGGGCACGCGCAGGGCCATATTGCCCGTGTTGGCCGTTGAGCGCAGCGGCAATTTCGTTCCGGCGCGGACGATGATCGTCAGAGGGCCGGGCCAGAAGCGATCGGCCAGCTTATCGAGAAGCGCATCGGTGTCGCGCGCCAACTCGTAGGCCTGGGCCAGGCTGGAGATGAGCAGCGAGAGAGGCTTGTGCTTCTGGCGGGTCTTGATCTGGTAAATCTGCTCGACGGCGTAGAGGTTCACCGGGTCCACGGCCAAGCCGTAGAAGGTATCGGTGGGCAGGGCAACGACACCGCCTTTGCGCAGGCAGGAGACGATGTAATCGATCCGGTCCGGTTGGGGTTCATCGGGATGGACGCGCAATATCTCCGCGGACAAGGAGGCTTACCTCGGTTCCCGAATAAAAGAAGAGGCTACAAACTCGGAAGCTATCACAGCCCGCCGCGGCGGGCAAGTTGAGCCGCGGGCTCTCGCTTCGACCTATAAGGCTCTGGCCGCTTCTTGCCGTAAAGCGCGGCCACGATCAACGATAGCCCGATTGACACGAAAAACCAGAGGCTAGTAGCTAGAAACCAGAAGCTGATCTTACAATCGGCACAGCACTCAGAGGTTGCCGAGCGATGCCGGTCCGCGTGGTGGAAAGCAGGCAGAATGCGCGCTTGAAGGAGCTACGGAAGGCGCTCGCCGCATCCGGGCGCGAGGGACGGGGGCGAGTGGGCATCGAAGGACCAAACCTGATCGAGGAGGCGCTCGGCGCGGGCGTGCGCGTGGTCACGGTCTTTGTGGCCGATGGCGCGGAGCGGCTGCTGGACGCTTTGCCCTTGCCGGTGGAGACAGAGATTCTGCGGCTGCCGAGGAAACTGCTCGACTCCGCTCTGGCCACCGAAACGCCGCAGCCGGTTGCCGCTCTGGTTGAGCCGCCCGATTGGACCTGGGCGCACCTCTTCAGCTCGCATCGGAGCGGAGCGGCGCTGGTCATCGTGCTGGCCGCCATTCAGGATCCCGGCAATCTGGGGACAATTCTGCGCTCGGCGGAGGCATTTGGCGCGACGGGCGTCGTGAGCCTGCCGGGAACTGTGAGCGCGTGGAATGCGAAGGCGGTGCGCGCGTCGGCGGGCAGCGTCTTCCGCGTTCCGCTGCTTGCCGCAAGCGAACGAGAGTGCTTTGCGCAACTGCACGAGGCAGGAGTGCGGGTCCTTGCCACCACGGTGCGCGCTGCCCAGCCCGCCGATCTGGTGGACATGGCTGGTCCGGTTGCCCTGGTGATCGGAAACGAGGGAAACGGCGTGCCGGAAAAGATCGCACGGATGGCCGATGAGGCGATCACGATTCCCTGCCCTGGCACGGTGGAGAGCCTGAACGCAGCCGTAGCGGCCAGCGTGCTGTTGTATGAAGCGTCGCGGCAGCGGTCCGCGGGCAGCGGCGGACCATCGGATCATCGAGGAGCGCGGCGATGAGCTTGTTCGAGAACCTGCCAGACCAGCCACAACACTCCTCCAAAGGTTCCCCCACCGGAGGTGCGCTCCATGCAATGGCAGCAGGAGGGGCTCCGCTGGCCGAGCGGATGCGGCCGCGCAGCCTGGACGAGTTGCTCGGGCAGGAGCACCTGGCCGGGCCGGGCAAGCCGCTGCGCGTGCAAATCGAGCGCGATGACGCGAGCTCGATGATCTTCTGGGGTCCGCCGGGCGTGGGCAAGACGACGCTGGCCAAGATCATCGCCGAAACCACCAAGGCCAGTTTTATCGAATTCTCGGCGGTGACAAGCGGGATCAAGGAGATCAAGCAGGTGATGATCGAGGCGGCCAAGGCGGCCCAACTGCACTCGCGCACGATTCTCTTCATCGATGAGATTCACCGCTTCAACAAGGCGCAGCAGGACGCGTTTCTGCCCTACGTGGAGCGGGGCACGATCCGGCTGATTGGCGCAACGACGGAGAATCCATCGTTCGAGATCATCTCCGCGCTGCTTTCACGCTGCCGCGTCTATGTGCTGGAGCCTTTGAAGGAAGAGCAGATTGTGACGCTGCTCAAGCGTGCTCTTACCGACAAGGAACGCGGCTTGGGCGCGCTTGAACTCGCCGCGGACGATGATGCGCTCGAATTGATCGCCGGCTACTCGAGCGGCGACTGCCGCAACGCATATAACACGCTGGAAGTGGCGGCGCAGTTGGCTGTGGCGGACGGAAGCAAGCACATCACGAAAGCCGTTGCCACAGAAGCCGCGCAGAAGCGCGTATTGATGTACGACAAAGCAGGCGAAGAGCACTACAACCTGATCTCGGCGCTGCACAAAAGCGTGCGCAACAGCGATCCCGACGCCGCGCTCTACTGGCTGGGCCGCATGCTCGCGGGTGGCGAGGACCCACTCTATCTTGCGCGCCGCATCGTACGCATGGCGGTCGAGGATATCGGGCTGGCCGCGCCGGAGGCGCTGCATCTATGTCTTTCCGCGAAAGACACGTACGACTTTCTCGGCTCGCCGGAGGGCGAGCTGGCGCTGGCCGAAGCAGTCGTCTATCTCGCGCTCGCGCCCAAGTCGAATGCGGTGTACACGGCCTATGGAGCGGTGCAAGAAGACATCGAAAACACGCGGCAGGAGCCGGTTCCGCTGCATTTGCGCAACGCGCCCACGCGGCTGATGAAAGATCTCGGCTACGGCAAAGACTACCGCTACGCGCACGACGAAGAAGGCAAGGTGGCCGACATGGACTGCCTGCCGGATTCGCTAAAGGGCCGACGCTACTACCACCCTACGCAGGAGGGGCGGGAGAAGCAGTTGGCGGCGCGGATGGAGGAGATACGGAGGATCAGGGCCGGCAAACGCGGCGGATGCTGATGTGCTCCGATTTTGCTCTTCCACAGCTTGAGCTGCCCCAGGACCTGCGCTTGTTTCTACCTTTCTCCGCTACAATTCTGATATATCCCACCCAGCCGTTTTGAGGATGCTCGGAGGTTGCCGATCGTGGCAAAGAAATCGCGGCTGCGTAAATTCGATGCCAAGCGCCCGCCTGGGGCGCCGGCCGGGAAGACCGTTGCCCTGGCTCCGGCAACCCATAAGCCGTGGCAAATTGCCGCCGTCTGCATCGTTCTCGTGGTGGTCACTGTTTTTTCCTTCCGGGGCGTGCGCAACAACGAGTTCCTTGAGTACGACGATTACGACTATGTCGTGCAGAACCAGCAGGTGCAGCAAGGGGTGACCGCGCAGAGCGTCGAGTGGGCATTTACAACCTTCCATTCTGCAAACTGGCACCCGCTGACGTGGATTTCGCATATGGTGGACTGGAAGCTTTACGGCAGTAATCCCTCCGGCCACCATGTGACCAATGTGTGTTGGCACGCCGCCAATTCGGTTCTGCTTTTTCTTCTGCTCTTGTACATGACCGGTTTCTTGGGCCGTTCCGCGATGGTCGCATTTCTTTTCGCGCTGCATCCCGCGCATGTCGAATCGGTTGCCTGGGCTGCCGAACGCAAAGATGTTTTGTGCGCGTTTTTCTTCTTCGCCACATTACTGGCTTATGCATGGTATGTACGCAGGCCATCCTGGAAGCGGTATCTATTGATCGTCTTCGGCTTTGCCTGCGCGCTGATGTCGAAGCCCATGGCCGTCACGCTTCCTTTTACCCTGCTGTTGCTCGATTTTTGGCCGTTGCGCAGAATCGCATTGGCGATGGAAACACGCGCGCGGTGGTTCTCTTCCCTGGGTAAGTTATGCGTTGAAAAGTGGCCGCTTTTCCTCATGGCGGTTCTCTCCAGCGTCATCACCTTTCTCGCGCAGCGGGCCGGTGGCGCGGTGGGCAATCTTCGAGCCTTTCCCTTGTGGGGGAGACTCTGCAACGCGTCGATCAGTTACTGCCGCTACGTGTGGATCATGGTATGGCCCGATCCGCTCAGGGCCTACTATTACTATGACTCGCTTACCATCGATGTTTTGGCAGCGGTGTTATCGGCCCTTGCGCTCATCCTCGTAACTGTTGTCTGCTGGCGTATCCGCAAGGAACGGCCTTATTGCCTTATCGGCTGGCTGTGGTTCCTGGGAACGATGGTGCCGGTGATCGGCATCGTGCAGGTCGGAGGACAGGCCCTGGCCGAGCGTTACACCTATATTCCCTATATCGGCCTTTTCATCGCTGTCGTCTGGCTGGCCAGCGATGCCGTTGCCGACTCCCTGAAAATCAAGGTCGTGGCTCTACTGCTTGCGGTGGCGGTCATTGTAGCTTGCGCCATAAAGACCGATGCACAGGTCAAGGTATGGAAAGATCCGGTGACGCTGTTCAACCACGTGCTCGAAGTTGACCCGCGCGGGGAATTTCCCAATTTTTTCATTGGCCAGATCTACTTGCAGCAGGGAAGATATGTCGAGGCTCAAGCATATATAGAACGGGCGTTGGTCTATCATCCCTCCGGCCCTATGCTGCTTTCCTATTCCGCCCTTGCCATGATGCAAGTCATGATGCAAACCCACGATCAGCGCAATCTTTCGCTTGCGGGACAACGCCTGGAAACGGCATTGCGTGTTGCTCCCAACGACCCCGATTTCCTATCCAATATGGCGCTATGGTCGGCTTTGATGGGCAGACCGAAGGATGAGGAAATGTACAGCAGAAAGGTGCTTGCCCTGCGCCCCGATTCTGTAGTGACGCAGCCTTATCTTGCCATTGCTCTCCAGGAGCAGAGTAAGCTCGACCAGTATGCTCAGGAGTACCGTAAGGCGCTTGCCAGCGATCCGAATAATTATGAGGCGCATAACGACTTAGGCGTTATTTTAGGCAGACAGGGATTGACGGAGGAAGCGCTGAAGGAATTCCGGCTTTCTCTGGCCATCAAACCCGATCAGACAATGGCCCATTCCCAAATGGGTACTGTCCTTGCGCAGGCGCACCGGTTCCCCGAAGCGATAGAGGAGTTTACCCAAGTGCTACGCCTCGACCCCGCAAGCGCCAATGCGCATAATGACCTGGGCTCGGCATGGTTTCAACTTGGGGACTATGAAAAAGCGGTCGCGCAGTTCAGCGAAGCGGTGCGGATCGATCCGTCTCATGCCTACGCAAGAAAAAATCTCGATATGGCTCAAGCCCGGATGAAAAGCAAATCGGTTGAACAAGGAAGATAATGAAAAATGCCGGGCCGGGCGGCCCGCGTCCGAGCGTAACTAAGTGGGCGATCCAGGTCTTCCGCCGCGGCGGGTGCCGGCGTGCTCCGATTTTGCTCTTCCACAGCCCGATCTGCCCCAGGACCTGCGATGGCTTTTCCCTTTCTCCGCTACAATTCCGATATATCCCACCCAGCCGTTTTGAGGATGATCGGAGGTTGCCGATCATGGCAAAGAAATCGCGGCGGCGTAAATTCGAGGCCAAGCGCCCGCCTGGGGCGCCGGCCGGGAAGATCGTAGCCCTGGCTCCGGCAACCCATAAGCCGTGGCAAATTGCCGCCGTCTGCATCGTTCTCGTGGTGGTCACTGTTTTTTCTTTCCGCGGCGTGCGGAGCGACGGTTTCGTTTCGTTGGACGATAACGAATATGTCGTGCAGAACCGGCAGGTGCAGCAGGGGGTGACCGCGCAGAGCGTCGAGTGGGCATTTACAACCTTCCATTCTGCAAACTGGCACCCGCTGACGTGGATTTCGCATATGGTGGACTGGAAGCTATATGGCAGCAATCCCTCCGGCCACCATATGACCAGTGTGTGTTGGCACGCCGCCAATTCGGTTCTGCTTTTTCTTCTGCTCTTGTACATGACCGGTTTCATCTGGCGCTCCGCAATCGTCGCGTTCCTTTTCGCGCTGCATCCCGCACATGTCGAATCGGTCGCCTGGATCTCCGAACGCAAGGATGTTTTGTGCGCGTTTTTCTTCTTCGCTACATTGCTGGCTTATGCATGGTATGTGCGCAGGCCATCCTGGAAACGGTATCTATGGATCGTCTTCGGCTTTGCCTGGGCGCTGATGTCGAAGCCCATGGCCGTCACGCTTCCTTTTACCCTGCTGCTGCTCGATTTTTGGCCGTTGCGCAGAATCGCATTCGCGCCGGAGAAACGCGCGCGGTGGTTCTCTTCCCTGGGTAAGTTATGCGTTGAAAAGTGGCCGCTTTTCCTCATGGCGGTTCTCTCCAGCATCATCACCTTTCTCGCGCAGCAAGCCCGCGGCGCGGTGGCTACGTTTCAAAACATGCCTTTGTGGGGGAGGCTCTGCAACGCGGCGATCAGTTACTGCCGCTACGTGCGGATCATGGTATGGCCCGATCCGCTCAGGGCCTATTATTATTTCCAATTACATGACATCGATGTTTTGGCAGCGGTGTTATCGGCCCTTGCGCTCATCCTCGTAACTGTTGTCTGCTGGCGTATCCGCAAGGAACGGCCTTATTGCCTTATCGGCTGGCTGTGGTTCCTGGGAACGCTGGTTCCGGTGATCGGCATCGTGCAGGTCGGAGGACAGGCCCTGGCCGAGCGTTACACCTATATTCCTTATATCGGACTTTTCATCGCTGTTGTCTGGCTGGCCGGCGATGCAGTGGCCGACTCCCCGAAAATCAAGGTCGTGGCCCTACTGCTTGCGGTAGCGGTCATTGTAGCGTGCGCCGTAAAGACCGATGCGCAGGTCAAGGTATGGGAAGATACGGTGACGCTGTTCGGCCACGTGCTCAAAGTTGACCCGCGCGGGGAACTTCCCAACTTAAGCCTGGGCATTGCGTATATGAAGCAGGGAAGGCTTGCCGAGGCGCAAGAATATTACGACCGCGCGCTGAGCTATAACCCCTCCTGGTATCTGACTCTCTCTTATTCCGCTTATTGCCTGATGATTTCCTGCGAGCCCAATGAACGGCGCAATCTGCCGCTTGCGGGGCAACGCCTGGAAACGGCATTGCGCGCTGCTCCCGACAGCCCCGATGCCCTATCCATTATGGCGCTATGGTCTTATATGATGGGCAGGACGAAGGATGAGGAGACATATAGCGAAATGGCGCTCGCCGCGAACCCGGATTTTATTCCGGCGCGCCTCTATCTTGCCAATGCTCTTCAGACGCAGGGAAAATTTGACCAGGCGGTTGAGCAGTACCGTCAGGCGCTTGCCACCCAACCGGATAATTGCGATGCGCATAACGACTTAGGCGTTATTTTAGGCAGACAGGGATTGACGGAGGAAGCGCTGAAGGAATTCCGGCATTCTCTGGCCATCAAACCCGATCAAGCAGCGCCCCATTTCTATATGGGCAAGATCTTTATGCGGGCGCATCGGTTCTCCGAAGCGGTAGAGGAATATACCCAAACGGTACGCTTCGACCCCGCAAACGCCAATGCGCATAATGAGCTGGGCGCGGCTCTGTTTCAACTTGGGGACTATGAAAAAGCGGCCGAGCAGTTCAACGAAGCGTTGCGGATCGATCCGTCTTATGTCTACGCAAGAAAAAATCACGATCTTGTTCAAGCCCGGATGAAAAGCAAATCGGTTGAACAAGGTAGAAAATGAAACATGCCGGGCCGGGTGGCCCGCGTTCGAGCGTAACTAAATGGGTGATCCATGTCTTCCGCCGCGGAGGTGAGCGTTCCCGGGACATGCACGGGAACAGCCAACATGCCCAGAACAAACCTGGGACCATTTTGTGACTACTTCTTACTCCTTTGTTCCCGGTTCTTTCAGTCAGCGTACTTGACCGAGCAACCATACGACCGCGTGTAGGGGTGCTCGACGGGCTTGCCCGCCATGGCTTCAGTGAGCGCATCGCTGAGGTAGTTGTCCGCGCCCTTGATGTCGCTCACGTCGGTCGTAGGACGGTTGTCGATGGCGCCTTCGTAGATCAGCTTGCCCTCGGGATCGATCACGTACATTTCCGGCGTGGTCTTGGCGTCGTAAAGGCGGCCGAGCTTACCCTCCGGATCCATGAGCACCGCCGTGGGATCGGCATGCATCTGCTGGAGGTACTCGTTCTCTTCGGTGTCGGTGACGTAACCCTGCTTGCCGGGCGCCGAAGAGATGACCGTGAACCAGACCACGTCCTTTGCGGTCCACTCTTTTTGCAAAGCCTCCATGTTGCCGGAGACGTAGTGCTTGTGGGTGTAAGGGCAGTCCCGGTTGTGCCACTCGAGCACCACGTACTTGCCGCGATACTCGCTCAGAGTGTGGGTTTGGCCGTGCGAGTCGGTGGCGGTGAAGTTGGGCGCGGGCGAGCCGACCACGGCCTGCGCAGCAGCGGAGACGGGCACGAGCGCGACGGCGATGGCAGTAATTCCGGCAAGAACTGACAGAGATTTCATGAGAGTCAACCTCCTGAGGGGAATTGGGATAAGCGAGACTGATCGGGCCTCCAACGCGCAGGCTTCCGGCGAACAGGTTTCAAGCTTACTTTTGCTTGGACGATCCAGCTGCGGCCTGAGTTGCAGAGGTGGGCAATTTGGCCACAGCGTCGAGGACGATGCCGGGAGTGAGCACCTGCGGCAAAAGTTGCGGCGTGCTTTGGCCCGGCGTGTAGAGCGCGTAGACAGGCACTCCGCTGCGGCCGAGGGCGGCAAGCGCCTGCGTGATGGCGGGGTCCTGGCGGGTCCAGTCGGCGCGGAAGAGCGCGACATTGTGCGCGGTGAAGGCTTGCATGACCTCGGGCTGGTCGAGGGCCACGCGCTCGTTGACCTGGCAGGTGAGGCACCAGCTTGCGGTGAAGTCGACAAAGGCGGGCTGGCCCGCGGCGAGGGCGCGGTTGACGGCGTCTGCAGACCAGGACTGCCAGATGCCTTGCTTCTCCGGCGGCGCCAAGGTTTCTGGCGCAGTGACCATGTTCTTCGAGGCAAAAAGGGTAAGACCCAAAACACAAAACAGAATCAATATAGCGACAACAGTTGCCCAACGTTTGGCTGGCCAACGCCCCAAAAACCAGCCCGAAATGGCAATCAATAGGAGGCTTGATAACAAGGCCAGGACCAACCCGGTGCCATAGGCTCCCGCGACGACCCACGCCAGCCAGATGACGGTGGCGAAGATGGGGACGGAGACGGCTTGCTTGAGAATGTCCATCCACGCGCCGGGCCTGGGCAACAGGCGCGTCCAGGCGGGTTGGAGCGTGAGCGCAAAGTAGGGCGCGGCGAGGCCGAGGGCGAGCGCGGTGAAGACGGCAAAGGTGACGGCGGCCGGCGCCGAGAGCGCGTAGCCGATGGCAGCTCCCATGAAGGGCGCGGTGCAGGGCGTGGCGACGATGACGGCAAGCACGCCGGTAAAGAAGCTGCCCGCGTAGCCCTGTTTTGCTGCGAGCGAACCTCCGGCGCTGGTGAGCGTGAGGCCGATCTCGAACTGGCCGGCGAGCGAGAGGCCGAGGAAGAAGAGCAGTCCGGCCATGAGCGAAAGAAAGGCGGGCGATTGGAACTGGAATCCCCATCCGAGGGTAGCTCCGGCGGCTCGGAGAGCGAGCAGTAAAGCGACGAGCGCCCAGAAGGAGACGAGAATTCCGATGGTGTAGACGAAGCCGTGGGCACGCAGCTTGTGGCGCTCCTCAGCCCCGGACTGGCAGAGCGCGAGGCCTTTGAGGAAGAGCACGGGAAAAACGCACGGCATCAGGTTGAGGAGCAGGCCGCCGAGGAAGGCCAGGCCGACGATGCGGGCGAGAGCGGCAAATGAGAATGCGGGTGCCGCGGCCGGCATAGACTCTATCCTCGCCACACCGAAGGACACCTCCCGCGTCGCGGCGATCTCGTAGTTGCGGCCACCGGAAAGTTCTAGAACGCCACGCAACTTGGTGGGGCTTGCGGTGAGGTTCGGGTCTTTCTTCAGGTCGAGTACCAGACCATTTTTTACAGGTGTCACCGTTTGCGGGGCAGGGTTGTCGAGGATGTTTTGGTCTTCAGGAAAGAACGCGGCCTGCGTTTCGCGTTGGCCGGTGGAGACGGCGAGGCGAAAGCCGGTGGGCGTGGGTTGGAAGATGACCTCGTCGTTGGACGGGAGCGGTTGAGGAAATGCGTTCTCTACACTTTCCCAGATTCCATAATCGTCAGGATCCTCTCCTGGAGTGACTGCCTCAGGGTCCGCTTCCCTGGCTAGATCAAGTTCCGCTTTACCAGGAATGCAGACCTCTCGACAAACGAGCCAATCCACTTTGGCGTGCAGAGTTATAGGACCCGGCTTTAAGTCATTCGCAAAGGAGACCGTGAACGGGAACAGCACTTGCCCTTCATAGCCGTAATCCATCAAGGGTCCCAACGGCAGCCGCCTAGGAGCCGGGAATTGCAGCGCGCTAACCGAGACTCCCTTGGGCAACGTCCAGTGAACATGCGGAGGCGCGCCAGAGTCACCGGCATTCAGCCAATAGATGTGCCAACCCGGTTCAAGTTTGAAGTAAAGGCCCGCATCTACTCGCGGCGGCACGAAAACGCGCGCTGGCGATACCAACTGCACATGGAGGTGCGGCGCGTCAAATGCGGCTTTCGTATCTTTTGGCGAGCCTGCTGGCGCGGGGAGTTGGGCCGAGGTGGGCGATAGCCACGCGAGCACGGCAACAAGCGCGAAGATCAACCGGAAACGGCGCATAGAGGCGGGAAAACGGATTCCCTTTGATTGGACTCAGTTTACCGGACCCGGGTCGCAGAAGCGCACATTATTGGCCGCCGCGCGAGGCAGACCAAGCCGCGTGCCGGCGATAAATGCAGTCGTTCTGCACGCATTTGACGCCGGCCAAGCGGGCGCGGGCGATGGCTTCGTCGTGGATCACTTCGTCCTGCAGCCAGAGGTAGGGAATGCCGAGGCGAATGACGTCGTCGACGATGGGCGGCACGTGCTCGGAGGCGCGAAAGACGTCGACGAGGTCGATTCCATGCCCCGTTTGGGCGGAACTCGTTTCTTTAAGGGCCGCGGAGTTCGCGGCGTCTAGGTCCGCGTAGCACGGCCCGCCGAGCACTTCCTTAAGCGCGGGATTGACCGGGAAGACGCGATAGCCGTTTTCGGCCAGGTAGCGGCCGATGTTGTGGCTGGCGCGATGAGGCTTGTCGCTCATGCCGACGACGGCGATGGTCTTCGCGTTGCGAAGCATTTCGTCGATGATGGCGGGGGCGTTGGTCATAGTCGTTAGTGGTTAGTGATTAGTGGTTAGCTCTCAGCCTTCAGCAATCAGCAGGTGGAATTGCGGATTACACGTCCAGGTCGTCGCCGGCGCCGGTGGAAACCGCAGTCCCGCGGCGCTTGGCGAGCAGGTAGCCGCGCAGAAACGGCTCCAGATAGCCGTCAAGAACCTTATCGACGTCGCCGACCTCGACTTTGGTGCGGTGATCCTTGGCCATGCGGTAGGGCTGCAGGACGTAGGAGCGGATCTGCGAGCCGAAGTTGATGTCGAGCTTGGAGTCCTCGAGCTTTTTGGCATCGGCGCGCTTCTTTTCGAGCTCGAACTCGTAGAGGCGCGAGCGGAGCATCTTCATGGCCTTGTCGCGGTTCTTGTGCTGGCTGCGCTCGTTCTGGCACTGGACGACAATGCCGGTGGGAATGTGCGTCATGCGCACGGCGGAGTCGGTGGTGTTGACGTGCTGACCGCCCTTGCCGCCGGAACGATAGGTGTCGATGCGCAGGTCCTCGAGCTTGAGATCGACATGAATCGTTTCGTCGATCTCCGGCGAAACATAGACAGAGGCAAACGAGGTGTGGCGGCGCTTGGCGGAGTCGAAGGGCGAGATGCGGACGAGGCGGTGCACGCCGCTTTCGCCGGCGAGCTGGCCGAAGGCGTACTCGCCGATGATGGTGAAGGTGGCGGACTTGATGCCGGCCTCTTCGCCGTCCTGGTAGTCGTTCATCTCGGTTTTGAAGCCCTGCTGCTCGGCCCAGCGCAAGTACATGCGGAGCAGCATCTCGGCCCAATCCTGGCTTTCGGTGCCGCCGGCGCCGGGATGTACGGTGACGATGGCATTCAGCGCGTCGGCCTCGCCCGAAAGCATGGTTCGAGCTTCAAGCTCTTCCGCAAACGCGCCGAGCGCTTTGATCTCGCGCTCGAGGTCGGCGAGGACATCTTCGCCCTCGCGCGCCAGGTCGAAGTAGGCCTCGATGTCGCCGGTGCGGCGAACGAGCTCGTCGTCGTCGTGGATGAGGGCCTCAAGGCGCTTCCGGCCGCGCATCAGCGGCTGCGACGCGGCGGGATCGGACCACAATGCCGGATCGGCGAGCCTGGTTTCTATTTCGGAGAGTTCCCTGCGCAGGCGGGCAGGGTCAAAGATACTCCCGCAGGTCGCGTACCTGATTGCGCACCGGAGCGTAGGCGAATTCGAGATCGTTCAGCGACATTTTGCTCTTAGGACCTGACTTTGAGTTAGGACTGTGACGCAGCTTGTTCTCTACGATCTTAGAATATCACCCTGCTGGTTTTGACCTTTTCTGGTAAGGTCAATCACCTCTTTGGCCACATAATCGCAATAGAACGTCTTTGTGAAGAGGCTGGATACCGAGTCCGAGGGGAAGTCAGGTGCGACGAAAAACATTTGCGAGGGTCGTGTGTGGTCAGCGAAGATCAAGAGCCAAATTTCCTCTGCCTTTTCTTTGTAGCGGTTGAATTTCTTGGCTTTCTCGTCGATCACGTCTTGGAGGTGCTTGGTGGTTAGGGGAGCAACCACTCCAGGTCGTCCGACGGTCCATCGAGCAAAGCGCGGGTCAGGCACTCCGTAAGCATGAATGATCGCGACCGAATCAGATAAAGAGCGTTCTGCGTTCTCATCCTCGCTCGATCTCCAGGCGCCCCCCTGCGAATTCTTGAGGTTCATACTCTGAATCTGATGTGCAATCAGCCCGGCGACCTGATCGCCCTTCTTCTTGTCGAGTGTGATCCGGTTTGAGAGCCAGATTGTTGACAGGACAGGAGGGTTGCCGGCATCGAAATAAATTTTCCGTGCCTTGGACACGATCCGATCAGTATTTGATTCTATTTCTTGGAGAAGTAGATCTTTCGTCGGTTGTGGAAGCGCCTCCGATTTATTACTCCGAATGAAAATCTCTGTCACCTCGATACCGACCTCGCGCCCTTCAAGGTCGATTAGGAAGTCAGGTGGGTCTAATTCCTGGATGCGTGCAGGCGATATTCCTTGAAGTTCAAGGAATCGATCGAGAAGGAATCTTTCGTGCTGTTTCTTAGCGGAATCCATCCAGCCTTCCGGTTTCTACGCCACCTTGATCTCATCGAGTAGATCGGGGTGACGGTCGAGCACTTTGAGCAGCTTGACTAGAGCTAAAGGCGGCTTGGTTTTGCCGTTCTCGTAACGGGAGAAGGCATTGACCCCACCGCCGAAGATCTCGGCTGCCTGGCGCTGGTCGAGCGCCAGTTTCTTACGCACTTTGACGATAAATTCCGGGTCAACAATGGCCGCATTGACCTGCCTGGAGAAAGCATGCATCTCGCGCATGACGCGAACCGAATCCTCCATATCGTGGATGGATTCGCCGCAAGCCGGGCAGAAATCGCCTGTCGTCTTCAAAATGGTAGTCTCGCCCTTGTAGCTAAAGGGAATGTCACGGGTATCATGGATCAACTCGGCCGCTCCGCAAATAGGGCATTTCATGGTCATAACTCCTTGAACGAGACGATCAGCACGTCCTCGGTGACGGTCAACTTGAGGTAGATGGAGCCGGCACTGGTCTGGGGATGGTACACATCCTGCCATATCCGGTGATCGGCATAAGTGGTCATGGACTTGTAAAAATCCTTCATCGTCAATGAAGCAACCACGGCTATCATTCCCTTGAAATCGAAACCGAGGAGAGCGGCGGTCGTACGCGCGGTGTGCGTAGGTCTCACCTTACCTGCTTCGACCAGTTCTTTGACCCGATGCAGCTTATAGTGCGGAGATCGCTTCTCCATAATTATATTAACCTACTTGGTTATTTTCTGCAAGCAGTCCGCTGGCGCATAGATCGCCCTCCAGCCCAGACCACAAACCCCAGGCTCAATATGGCACAGAGCCAGGCGAACAGGTCGCCGTGGGCGGTGTAGAAGGTGATGC
>PMYE01000116.1 GCA_003171315.1 Acidobacteriaceae bacterium | reverse complement strand
GAGAATTTCAACAAGTTCCTAGAACCCGATGGACCATCCGCCCCAACTCGGCTATGTCGACGTAGTGGTCATCGGTATCGCACGGCTTACCCGGTGCAGGGTGGACTTCACTGGCAATCGCCCGGTAATCGAGTCCCACGATACCCGCCACCTTCTCGAAGCAATCGACGGATCTTCCCTTCGGCAAAATCTCGATTAAGACCGCACCGGGCCAGCAGAAGACCACATTGGAGAGACCGGCGCCGTGAGGTCCTATCGCGACTCGCGCTTGCGAGAAGAGCTCAACCTGTTTGGCAAATGACATCCCGGCAAGCGTCAGAACATCGAAGCCCAGGGGCACGATCATGTCTAGGACTTCAGGTTCGTTGATGAGCCGCCGTGTCTTTGCATCGCTTCTCGATATATAGAGGAGGCGGTGCGGAGCCTTCTTATCGCCTGGCGCGAGGAATGAAGACCGAAGAAACTCACATGGTTGCGCTTGCATTGTCGTTCCAAAGATCGGACCCGGGAGCGATGGCACAATCAGGTTGTCGGCCTGAATATGACGGTGCGCCGTAGGATTTACGATCTTTGTTGAAGGAATATTCAGTAAGTTAAGACTCTCCCGCTGGAACGATGCATCTGTGTTGACTATATAGTAGTCGGGAGTTAGGCCGCTTCTGCGAAGGATACCGAATCTAGGCAGGATGTCGAACATCCAATGGTAATAGTTATTAGGTTGAACTGAAGCTAAAACGGCTGCGCTTCCTCGAATATAGTGGACCTTTGGTAGATATAGTTTACGCATGGCGAAATGGTAGAGCGGGCTGGGCTTGTTGGGGTCGAGAGCGAAAGTCTGCCATGAGACGTCAGCGAGTAACTTATGATCCGGCGCAACGATGGCGCCGCAGCTATAGAGTGAACGCCCCCTGGGGATTTCTGCCACGAATAGTTTAGGGTCGGCTTCATCGAAGTGCACAAACGGGAGCGTGGCGGAATGCTGGGCTGGTTCAGTATGAGGCTCATCGCTAGAGCAAAGAAGATCCCGCGTCCTCTCATGGTAGCCGCGTAATGCCGCGCGCTCGCCGAGGATAGGAACCGTAGCATAGCTGATGAGGCGCGGAATATAGTATCGGGCGACGGCATAAGCCCGTCTAAGCAGACGCCATTGCCGGGCGGTGATTCGAACTTGTATCAAGCGGTACTGTACTCGCAGTGGCAACTGCACACGAATCTCGTTCCTTTGCGCTGGTTCGCCCAAATCTTAGCACTCTTCGGGTGTATGGAAGTACTATAGCTAGCGGCGGTGGAAAGGATTCTTGTCGACAGCAGCAAAAAGGCCGGCAGTTTCGCCGGCCCTCATTTCATGTTCCATGCCGCTTACGCCGCCGCGGTCGCTGTAACTTCCACCGGAGAAGGCTTGCCTTGCGGCCGCGCCGCCAGTTCCGGCAAGGCCACGGCCAGCACGTCCTCGATCTCGCCGGCGTAGTGCACGGTCACGCCCTCCATCATCTCCGGAGTCAGGTCCTCCTCCACGTTCTGCCGGTTTTCGGCGGGCAGAATGATATTCTCCACACCGGCGCGGCGCGCGGCCAGGAACTTTTCCTTGATGCCGCCCACCGGCAGCACGTTTCCGCTGAGCGTGATCTCGCCGGTCATGGCCGTCAGCGGGCGCACCGGCGTATCCGTCAGCAGCGAGGCCAGCACCGTTGCCATGGTCACGCCGGCCGAGGGTCCATCCTTGGGAATGGCGCCGGCCGGCACGTGGATGTGCAGGTCCATCTCCTTGGTGAAGTCCTCTGCCAGCCCCAGCCGCGCGGCGTTGGAGCGTACCCAGGTCAGCGCGGCCTGCATCGACTCCTGCATCACCTCGCCGATCTGCCCCGTCATCGTGAAGCCGCCCTTGCCCTTCATCTTGTTGGCCTCGATAAACAGGATGTCGCCGCCCGCCGGCGTCCAGGCCAGGCCCACGGCCACGCCCGGCCGCTTCACCCGCTCCGCGACTTCGGTCTCCACGCGTACCTGGATGCCGCCAAGGAACTCCTTCAGCGTCTCCTTGGTCACCACCAGCTTCTCCGTGTGCCCCTCCACGACGCGCCGCGCCTGCTTTCTGCAAACCGTCCCGATCGTCTGCTCCAGCTTGCGTACGCCCGCCTCGCGCGTGTAGTGGCGGATGATATAGCGCACCGCATCCTCGGGGAACTCGATCTGCTCCGCCGTGATCCCGTTTTCCTTGATCTGGCGCGGAATCAGGTACCGGTCGGCGATGTGCACCTTCTCCTCTTCGCTGTAACCCTGGAGGGGAATGATCTCCATACGGTCGATCAGCGGCGGCGGCACCGTGTCCAGCATGTTCGCCGTGCAGATGAACAGCACCTTCGACAAATCGAACGGCACGTCCAGGTAATTGTCGCGGAAGGTGTTGTTCTGCTCCGGGTCCAGCGTCTCCAGCAGCGCCGAAGACGGATCGCCGCGGAAGTCCCGGCCCAGCTTGTCCACCTCGTCGAGCATCATCACCGGGTCGTTGGTCTCCGCCCGGCGGATGCTTTGGATGATCTGTCCGGGTAACGCGCCAATGTAGGTTCTCCGATGCCCGCGAATCTCCGCCTCGTCGTGCATGCCGCCCAGCGAGATGCGCTGGAACTTGCGGCCCAGCGCGCGTGCAATCGACCGGCCCAGGCTGGTTTTGCCCACGCCCGGCGGCCCCACAAAGCACAGAATCGGCCCCTTCATGTTCGGCTTCAATTCCAGAACGCTTAAGTAGTCGAGGATCCTGTCCTTCACCTTCTTCAGCTCGTAGTGATCCTCGTCCAGAATCTGCTTGGCCACGTTGATGTCGATCTTCGAGCCCGAGCTTTTGGCCCAGGGCAGGACGGCCAGCCATTCGATGTAATTCCGGGTCAGCGAGTAGTCCGCGGCCATGGGCGACATGCGTTGCAGGCGCGTCAGTTCCTTCAAGGCCTCCTTCTTCACCTCTTCGGGCATCCCCGCGGCCTCGATCTTCTGGCGCAGGTCTTCCACGTCACGCTGGCCTTCGTCCTGCTCGCCCAGCTCCTTCTGGATGGCCTTAAGTTGCTCGCGCAGGTAGTAGTCGCGCTGCGATTGCTGCACCTGGTCCTGCACCTCGGTCTGGATCTTGGCGCGCAACTGCTGCACCTCGATCTCCTTGGCCAAAAGCTTGTTCAACTGCTCCAGCCGTTCCACGATGTTGGACGTCTCAAGCAACTGCTGCTTGTCGTCGGTGGTCAGGAAAGGCAGAGAGGACGCCACAAAATCCACCAGCCGGGCCGGCTCCTCGATGTTCTCGGCGATCGTCCGCAGTTCGTCGGAGAGCGTAGGCGACTCGGAGACGATCTGCTGAAACTGCGCGATTACGTTGCGCACCAGGGCTTCAAAGCTCGCAGAGGACGTCGGCTCCGCGTCCTCCAATGTCTCGATCTCGGCCACCATGAACGGCTCGGACTGGACGAACCTCACCAGCCGCACCCGGCTCACTCCCTCGGTAAAGACGAACCGGCTCTGGTTGGGCATCCGCACCACCTTGTGTACGGTAGCCAGAGTTCCCACCGAGTGCAGGTCGCCCGGCCTGGGAGTATCCAGGCGGGGATCCAGTTGCGCCGCCACCACAATCGCGCGCTCCTCCCCCAGCGATTCGATCAACTGGATGGAGCTTTCCCGTCCCACCGTCAACGGGAGCACGGCGTGAGGAAACAGGACCGTGTCGCGCACCGGCAACACTGGAATCGTGCGCAGAACCAGGGTGTTCGTCGGAGTCAGGTCGTGGGGTGGTACGGCTGGCTTGTTTGACATTGAGTGTCCCCGTATCAATTTTCCTTCAATTAGATAGCTCAGAAATACAAAAGTTGCAAGATTGTCTTTTTCCTACGGCTCCTTGGCAGGCAGTGCTTCTGGCTACGTGTCTGATTCCGAAATGGTTCCTTGGGCCTCTGTATCCGGCAGCACACTGGCCTGAGCCACTCAGGAAAACACATAGGATGGCGATGGCCTGCCCAATCTTGCCCGAAAACGTCGTGCGCGGCCCGTCTGTACGGCACACCGGCGTTCGTGGGGTCTATCGGCGGAAATGGCCGGAAGGTGAGAGCGGCCGGCCGGCTCTCCCATACGTCGAATCGGCGGCAAACAGACTCATTCCAGGCGCCGATCCGGCTTCTCTTCAATCCGGCCGGAAGGTTCATCCCTGCCCGATCATTGCCGATGGGGCGTCAGTCCCGGCTCGATCCCGTCTGCTTGTTCCCGCTTGATGGCCGAGTCGATGTGCTCCCACACCTCATCCGGCGGCTCCACGCTGGGAAATAACTCGCGGGCCGCCTCGGCGATGGTTTCCAGGTCGGCTAGGAGGGCCCGGCAAAGCTCGCAGCTTTGGACATGGGGGTGGGTGGCGGCGTCTTTTCCCAAGCCGATCAGTTCTGGCATTTGGGCCTGGAATTCGGCGCAGCTCAACTTGCTGGGGCCGCCGGTCATGACCGCTCCTCCCGTCTCTTTTGCGTACGCAAGGTATCGCGCAGTTTCAAGCGCGCCTTGTGCAACTGCGACTTGCTGTTGCCAATGGAACAATCCAGCATGGAAGCAATTTCATTATGCTCAAAACCCTCCACATCGTGAAGGATAAAGATAAGCCGGTAGCCGGCCGGCAGTTCCGCCACGGCGCGTTCCAGGGCCAGCCTGTCGATCGCGCCGGTCAGAACAAGGTCGGGGGAGCCGAAACTGCGGCCGGGACCCTCCTCCGGCGTCGGTTCCATGGCTTCGTCCAGCGAGACCAGCGACAGGCCTTTCTTGCGCAGTTGCATCAGCACTACATTCACGGACAGCCGGTGCAGCCAGGTGGAAAAAGCTGAGTCGCCGCGAAAGGTCGCGATCTTGCGATGCAGCTGCAAAAATGCCTCCTGCGTCAAATCTTCGGCCTCCGCGACATTGCCCAGCATGCGCAGGCAGAGCGAGTAGATGCGCCGCTTATGCACCGAGTAAAGCTGGGCAAAAGCCTGATGATCGCCGGCCTGGGCGCGAGCCAACACGTCGGCATCCCCGGGATTGAGCGAACCCGAAGGGACATTGTTTGTGGATTGGCCCATGGCGGCCGCGGAAGGAGTGTCCGCGCTGCGGTTTGATGGAATGCGGCTGGGCGCTTGCGTCGGGGATGGAGAATTGGGCATGCGGCCCCTTTTGAGATTGCTCTCGAACCGATCTTGACCTGCGATTGCGAACTCGGAGACGGTCTGTTCCGAATCTGCGCCCCTCTAATCCACGGTCGAGGCCGGCGCACCCACCCTATCCGGAGAGCCCAGGACCTGTACCACTCATCACAGCTCCCCATCCGCTGCAATGCGGCCGGCCGCAACCCGGATGGGAGCCGGAGCTTCTCTCGTTTTGCCGTAGCTTCCTTCCTCGTTAGTATAAGGGTAAGCAGCTAAAGTTGGCTGAACTCGAAGGAATAACGTTGAAGGTCCATGCGCTTCGGGAGGGCAGGACGAGCCGTTCCCGCCGTGCATGGGGGATACGCTTCCTCCGCACTTAAAATATGGTCTTGCGAACAAAGCCGGTAGAAAGATGCGGCGCTCCCCCGGGCCCCCGGCGGCAGGTTCACTTCAGAGGTCTTGGTGGCCCGGGCGCCATGCGGCAGAGTTCCCCGAACCATCCTCGCGGTTCCCTGGAAGAGCAGGATCGCCGGCGATCCGATACGGCGCGACGAGGAACTTGGCTGGGGTGGATTCTTCTTTGCGCGGCGGGTACGGCGCTTACGGGCTGGTCCCAGGGGCCAGTAGAGGCTCGTGGACCCGGCCTGACTGCATCTGTCAAAACGGAGTTGCCGGAATCCACGAGTCCGGATCCGGCGCGAGATTCCTATCGGGAGTGGGAGGGTTTGCCCGTGCGGCGCATCTCCTTCGAAGGCGTCCCGCCCGAGCGTCTCACCCCGCTTCCCGGTCATCTCGCTCAGGCCGAAGGAGCGCCACTCACCGCCGAAAATCTGCAAAAGAGCCTCCGCCAACTCTATGCCTCCGGTCTTTATGACACCATCGAGGTCGAGGCATCGCGCGTGGCGGACGGCGTGGCGTTGGTCTTTCTTGGAACCCCGCGGACATTTATCGGGATGGTGAGCGTGTACGGAGCAACCGGTGCAACCATGAACAACCAGCTCCTGCGCGCCTGCCAGCTCACGGCCGGAACGCGCCTGACGAAGGCCAAAATGCTTCGCGCGGTCGAGCAGATGCGCACCACGCTCGAACAGAATGGCTATTACGAATCGGCGATCGCGCAGGCTGTCACCCCCCATCCCGAGCAGCAGCTTGCCGACATCGCTTTTCGCGTCGTTTCCGGTCCACGGGCTCGCGTCGGCACGGTTACGGTCGCCGGCGGCTCCGGGATGACCCTGGAGGCATTTCGCCGCCATGCCCATCTGCGCACCGGCGCTTACGTGGACCACGATACCGCCAATCGCGCCCTGGACGGCGTGCTCAAGGAGTACCAGAATCGGGATCGCCTCGAGGCCGAGGTCAAGCTCGAATCCGCCGCGTACGATTCGGCCACGAAGGCCGTCAACTACCGTTTCTCCGCCAATCGCGGGCCGGTGGTGAAAGTGAACGTCGAGGGCGCCGGCATCGATCCGGAGCGCGTCAAGCGTCTGGTTCCGATCTTTGAAGAAGGCAGCGTCGACGAGGACCTGCTCAACGAGGGCAACCGCCGCCTGCGCGACTACTATCAGCGCCTGGGCTACTTCGATGCCAAGGTCGATCACGAGCGGCAATCGCCAAACAGCGATGAGGTGAACATCCTCTACACGGTAAGGCTGGGACCGCGCCGCCGCGTCGAAAAGGTTTCCATCGCCGGAAACCATTACTTCTCGACGGCGACGCTCATGGATCTGCTCAGTGTCCGCGCAGCCGATGTTCTCGACCGCCATGGCGTTTACAGCCAGGCGCTGGTCTTAGCTGACGGTAACGCGCTTGAAGCCGTGTATCGGAATAACGGCTTCGCGGACGTGAAGGTCACTCCGGAAACCAGCACACCGGAGACTGTCGCGGCCGACAACCCGCCGCCCGCCGGTCCGCAGATTGCCGCCTCGCGAATCGCACCGCTCGAGGTGACCTACCACATCGTGGAAGGCCAACAACAGCGCGTGGGCACGCTAAGCATCGAAGGCAACGAGCACATACCCGCCGCGACGCTCACCGCCCTGATGAACACCGCGCAGGGCCAGATGCTCTCCCCCCGCAACCTGGCCGGGGACCATGACGCGATCCTGACCGAGTATTACAGCCGCGGCTTTGACCAGGCCGCGGTCAGCGTCACTCAGCAACCTGACCCCTCCGATTCCGGCAAAGTCGACGTCGTATTCCACATTGATGAAGGCGAGCAGATCTTCGTCCGCAACGTGCTATTGACGGGCCTCGAATTCACCCGTCCGCAGACGGTGGCCCGGGCCATTGTCATACACCCCGGCGATCCCCTCAACCAAACCGCGCTCTCCGATACGCAGCGCAATCTCTACGATTTCGCCCTCTTCAACGAAGTGAATGCGGCGGTCGAGAATCCCACCGGCGACGCGCCCGAAAAGACGGTTCTGCTGCAGGCGGCGGAGGCGAGGCGCTGGGCGTTAACCTACGGTTTCGGCTTCGAGGCGCAAACCGGCCAGCCGCAAAACAACTGCGCCGGCGCCACCGCCGGAGGCGTGGCATGCAGCCCCAACGGCAAGACCGGAGTCAGCCCCCGCGTGCTCGCCGACGTCACCCGCAACGATCTCTTCGGCCGCGAGCAATCGGCCTCGCTGCGAGCCACTTATGGATTGCTTGAGCAAAGCATCGGCGTTCTTTACCAGGTCCCGCACTTCGAAGGCAACCCAAACTTCGGCCTCGCCTTTTCCGGCGGCTATGCCAACAGCGAAGACGTCTCCACTTACGTGGCTTCGCGCCTGGTGGGCGCTTTCCGCTGGACCGAAAACTTCAATCATCCGGGATCCTGGCTTTCCCGGGCCAACACCTTCATCTACGAGCTCGATTTCCGAAGAGTCAAAGTGTCTGCCGGCAGTCTGCAGGTTTATCCCGGCGAGATTTCCGAACTGTCGACGGCCATGCGCGTGGGCGGCCCGGCTTTCACATGGATACGCGACACTCGCGACCTCCCCATGGATGCGCGCCGGGGCACCTACACGAGCTTTCAGGAGTTTCTTTCCGGCCGGCTCTTTGGCGCGCAGGCCGAGTTCAACCGTATCGACACTTCGAATTCGAGCTATTACAGCTTTGATAAAGGCCGCTTCGTTGTGGCCCGGAATACGCGCTACGGCCAGGTGCGCGCCTTCGGCAGCGGATCGAGCGAGTTGATTCCGCTTCCTGAGCGGCTTTACGCCGGCGGCGCGGTTTCGCTGCGCGGGTTTTCTCAGAATGCCGCCGGCCCGCGTGATCCTGAGACCGGCTACCAGATCGGCGGCGCGGGGGCGCTTACCAACAGCACCGAGTTGCGCCTGCCGCCCCCCACGCTGCCCTGGCTGGGCAGTACGGTGAGTTTTGTCGTCTTTCACGATATGGGTAACGTCTTTACCAACGCGGGGGATGCGTGGGCCAGCGCCCTGCGCGTTCGCCAGCCGGACAGCAGCGCGTGTAGAAAACTGGCTACAGTCGGCGATTCCTCGACCTACGTGCCAAATGGCGCCACGACCTCGACCGGAGTACAGGGTCAGTGCAGTTTCAACGATTTTTCTCATGCGCTGGGAATGGGCTTGCGCTATCACACACCGGTAGGGCCAATCCGTTTCGATTTCAGCTACAACCTGAATCCGCCCATCTACCCGGTCAACATCAACTACTCGATCCCCATTTCGTCCACCACTCCGCTCGGTCCCTATCAGGCGCCGTACGTGGGCCAATCCCCGCATATCAACTTTTTCTTTAGCCTGGGGCAGGCCTTCTGATGCCAAGCCTCACTCCAATTCGAGCAGGAAAGACGCGCGGAACCTGTCGAACCGGCATCGATCGCGCTCGCCATTTAGCCGTCATCCTGAGCGAAGCCTGGCGAGTCTTCGCGCCAGGCGGAGATGCAGGGTATAAGGTTGAACTTTCCTGGTGCAACGCAGTGGGGAGCCTGCTTCTTCTGCTCGTTCTGGCCGTACCCGCGGTTGCTTTGGCTCAGCCGGCGAACCCTTCATCCCCCGTCGTTCTTGACCGTGTGGTAGCGGTGGTGAACAAGCACGCCATCCTGGCCGGCGATCTCGAAGACGAGATCCGCCTCTCTGTTCTCGATCCCAACGGGGTAGGCCAGGGGCAGCTCACGCCGCAGCGGGCGCTGGAGCAGTTGATTAGCCGCACCCTGATCGAGCAGCAGATCCGCCAGGAAGACATACCGGCCATCGAGCCTTCACAAGCGGAGGTGAATGCCAGGCTGAACGAGCTTCGCAAGCAACTTCCTGCCTGCGTGCACCGGGACTGTGCTTCCGATGCTGGATGGAAGGCATTTCTGGCGTCGCACGGACTCACGCCGGAGCGCGTCGCGGCTTATCTCCGCTACCGGCTGGAGATTCTGAGCTTCATCGAAGAGCGATTCCGGCAGGGTATTCAAATCTCCCGGGAGCAGATCGAAACCTACTATCGCGACACGCTCGTGCCGCAGTTCGCGCCCGGCGAAGCCGTTCCAACCCTCGAACAGGTGGCTCCGCGCATTCAGGAGATTCTGCTCGAGCAGCAAGTGAATGTGCTCTTCGACAACTGGCTCACGAATCTGCGCCAGCAGGGCGATGTCGAAGTGCTCGATCCCGAACTGGAATCCGCGGAATCCCAGCAAGGCGCGGGAAGAGGAGATCCATGAGCGAATTCGAGACTGCGCCCATCTCTCCGGAACCTTCCCTCCCGCCGGAACCTTCTCCGCGCGGTGCGCGCGCCCGTCTGCGCCGGTTCTTCCTCCGGCATGTTCCGCTCGCTGCGGCTGCCGCGGCCCTTTTGCTTGCGCTCGCCGCCCTCGTTCTCTATTTCGCCGCCAGTTCCGCCGCATTTGAGAATGTTGTCCGCAAGCGACTCATCGCTCGGATCGAAATGTTGACCGGAGGCCGCGCTCAGATTGCGGCCTTTCATTGGCGCCTGCTTCGTCTCGAGGCGGAAGCCGACGGCATTGTGATTCACGGCACGGAAGACCCCGGCGAGACGCCTTACGCGCAAATCGATCGCCTGCGCGTGCAGGTGAGTGTCTTGGGTTTCTTCAGCCCCCACATTCTGCTGCGCAGCCTCGAGATCGCCCAGCCCAGGCTGCATCTCATCGTCTATCCCGACGGATCGACCAATCAGCCGCACCCACGCCGGCCGGAAAAACGCGGCAAGTCCGCCATTGACACGCTCTTCGATCTCAAGGCGAACCACATCGCGGTCGAGCAGGGAATGTTGGATTTGGACGATCGCGCCGCCGCCTTCGACAATCGGCATCGCTACCTGCCGCTGGATTTCAAGGCCGACGACGTGTCCCTGGTCATGAACTACGTGCCTGCCGCATTCGGCGCGCCCGAGCGCTATCGCATCGAAGGCGCCGCCACTGACCTCGTGCTCACCCGCGATCTCCCGCAAAAACAAACTCCGCCTGTGCACGGCAAGCTGCAGCTCGACCTCGACCTCGAACGCAATCGCGTCTCCTTGCGCGGCCTTCAGCTCACGGCCAACAGTCGCGGAGCCGAAGATCGCACGCTCCAGGTTTCCGGAGCGTTGGACGATTTCACCCACCCCCGGTGGCATGCCAATGTTGCCGGCGATCTGGATATGCGGCTCCTCGATCCCGTCTTCGGCTATCCCGGCGCGCCTGAAGGAATCGCTCATCTCGATCTCGCCGCCGGCGGCATCGCTTCCGCCTTTCGCATCGATGGCAGCGTGCATGTGGACGGAGGCTCCTACATCGGCGCCGGCGTTCAAGCCACGGGCGTCAATCTCGATGCGCAGGTCCACGCCGATCCAGGGCAGTTGCTCATCACGCGGATTGTTGCGCGTCTGCGGCAAGGCGGGCAAATCGAAGGAACCGTCGCGCTGCAACCGTGGCTTCCCAGGGCCAGGATCGTGCCCGAGCAAATTACAGCCGAGGGAGCCGAGCAATTTCGAGCCGGCCGGAACGTGCTCGTCCGGGCAGCGCCCGTTCCCATTCCGGTCAACGGCAAAGTCAACGCCGAATTCAAGGGGGTGGCGCTCGACACGATTCTCGATATGGTCGGCGCGCCTGCGTACCGGCGCCTGGGCTTTGACGCCCGTTTAAGTGGCCCGGCAGTGGCGACTTGGTCCAATGGCGACGGACGGAGCGTTACGGTCGCCACAACTCTGAATCTGAGCCCGTCCCAGCAGACGCCCGCCGGAGAAGTGCCCGCGCGCGGCGCCATGGATGCCGCCTACACGCAGCGCAATGGCGCGGTCAACCTGCGCAAACTGGAGTTGCACCTGCCCGCCAGCGATTTCGAAGCGCAGGGCGAGCTGGGCGCTTACCCGGTCAGCAGCGTAACGGCGCTCACCATCGATTTTCATTCCCATGACTTGTCGGAGTTCGATGCCGTGCTGCGCAGCCTGGGACTGAAGCGCAATGGCAAAACCGGAACTGCGGCCCTGCCCGTGGCCCTGGCGGGGCAGGCCGATTTTCTTGGGATCTGGACCGGCTCAATGGTAAAACCGCATCTGAAAGGCACTCTCAAGGCGACACAGCTCGCCTTTGAGCTGCCATCGCCGGTCGGCAATCCTGGCCAGCCGCAGTATGTGCGTATGGACTCCGTCGAGGCGGTGGGCAGCTACTCCCCATCCCAGATCGCTATCGAACACGCGCAGCTCGTCCGCGGCAACTCCAGGATCGCGATGAGTGGAACGCTGGACGCCTCGCTGGCCCAAGGGCCCCCAACGACGGGTGGCTCAAAGAGCCGCGGTCGTCGCAGTGGTAGCCCGCAACCGGCGTTCGATGGCAACTCCGTTCTGCACGCGCGCGGTAACGCCGTCAACATCGACTTCGCGGATGTGCAGCCGTTTCTTGTCGCGAACGGCCGGCGCCTGCCGGTAACAGGCGAGTTCAACGCGCAAATCCAGGCTGACGGGCCGCTCCACGTGCTGTCGGCCTCCGGCTCGATGGAGATGGATCGCGGCGTCATCTATGGAGAACCCGTTACGCAGGTCAGGATTCAGGGCGCGCTCGCCAATCGCGTGCTGAAGGTGTCTTCGGCCCGGCTCAGCGAAGCCGGGGGCGCCGTCTCCGTGTCCGGCAGGTACGACTTCGCAGCCGGCGTCTTTAACGTCGATGCCAATGGCGCTGGAATCGACATCTCCCGGATCGCCTGGGTGAGCCGCCGGAATTTGGAGATGGCGGGCAGGCTGGGCGTCTCCATCGCCGGCTCAGGCTCGCTCGACGATCCGCACCTGAAGGCTCACGCGACCTTCAGCGCCCTCACGTTGGGCGGACAGCGGTTCGGCGCCTTCGAAATTTCCGCGCACATTACCAGTCACACCCTCGCTTACAACGCAACCACGCAGTTAGACGGAGCCGAGTTGCGCCTGCAAGGCCAGACGGCTTTGAGTAGCGGTTATGAAACTCAGGCCCGGCTCGATTTTTCCCGGTTCAACATCGGCGCCCTGCTTCGCATGGCGCGCGTAGAGGCCTTCAGCGCCGGCTCCGCGCTCGCCGGTACGGTCACACTCGAAGGTCCGCTCGCCCATCCCGATCGGCTTCGCGGCGAAGCGCGGCTCAGTCAGTTGGCGGTCGACATCGCCGGTGTCAATCTGCAAAGCGAGGGCGGCGCGCACGCCATGCTGGCCAATGGCGCGATCCGTCTCGATCCCCTGCACGTGACCGGCGAAGACACCGACCTGCGCGCGCAAGGCAGCGTCTCGCTCCAGGGCGCGCGGCAACTGGATCTTGCCGCCAGCGGCTCCATCAATCTCAAGCTGGCTGAAACACTGGATCCCGATCTGACTGCGAGCGGCCTCGCCACCTTCCAGGTGGAAGCGCATGGGCCCCTGCAACATCCCGGTCTGCAGGGCCGCATCGACTTCCAGAACGGCTCGCTCTCGCTCGAAGATCTCCCCAACGGCCTAAGTCAATTGCACGGCACGCTGGAATTCAACCAGAACCGGCTTGAAGTGAAGTCGCTGACCGCCATGAGCGGCGGCGGATTACTCAGCCTGGGCGGCTACCTCGCCTATCAGCACGGCATCTTCGCCGACCTCACGGTCACTGCGAAAGGGGCCCACATCCGCTACCCCGAGGGTGTCAGCTCTCTGGCCGACGCTAGGCTGCAGCTTCAGGGGCCCCAGAATGACCTCCTCCTCAGCGGCGATGTACTCATCACCCGTTTTTCCGTCAGCCCCGATCTCGATCTCGCGTCGCTCGCCGCTCAGGCCGGTTCCTCCGTGCAAACCATCGCCCCGCCCAACGCTCCGTCAAATCACGTGCGTCTCGACGTACACATCGTCTCATCGCCCCAGCTCAACTTCCAGAACGCCTTCGCCAAGCTGGCTGGCGATGTGGATCTGCGCCTGCGCGGCACACTGGCCTCGCCTTCGCTTCTGGGCAGTGTCTCCATTACCGAGGGCAGCGCCTTGATCGCCGGAACGCGCTACGATCTCGAGCGCGGCGACATCACCTTCACCAACCCCGTCCGCATCGAACCCATCATCGACCTCAGCGCTACGGCGCGCGTCGAGGACTACGACATCTCTCTCGAGCTGCACGGCTCGCCGCAAAAGCTGTCCGTGTCCTATCGCAGCGATCCCCCGCTCCCCGAGGCCGACGTTGTGTCTTTGCTGGCCCTCGGCCACACCGCCAGCCAGCAGCGCCTCTACACTCAGCAGCAGGAGCGGGCCATCGCCAACCCCACCACCGACGCTTTGCTCGGCGGCGCACTCAACGCGACGGTCAGCAGCCGCATCCAAAAGCTCTTCGGGGCTGGCTCCGTCAAGGTGGACCCGAACTATCTCGGCGCCTTCGGCAACTCCACCTCCCGCATCACCGTTGAGGAGCAGTTGGGCCGCACGGTCACCCTCACCTATGCCACCGACGTCAACACCACCGGCCAGCAGTTGCTCCAGGCTGAAGTGGCCATCAACCGGCACGTCTCCCTGGTGGTGGCTCGCGACGAATCCGGTGTCTTCTCCATGGTCATCAAGGCCACGCGACGCTTCCGCTAACGCATTTCTCCCAGTGGCGTATAGGGATTCAAGACCGCAAAGTTGACGCGACCCCAGTGAGCGGCGACCTTCTAGAGAATTGGGCGCTCTACGGGATTGGGAGAAATGCCTTAACGCCGGAATCGCCCCTTTTTCGCGCCGGGCGAACGTGACTTTTCCTGAAAAAAGGCATCAAAGAGGTGTGGGAACGAGTCGGTTCCGGAGAAGTCTCCAACCAACCCGCTCTATCGCTTACGGCAACATCCAGGAGGAATGCACATGACGAAGACGATGCGCGGAACCGGGACTTGGGTCCTGAGTGCGGCGCTTGCCGGAGTCCTCCTGAGCGTGCCCCAAATGTCTTGGGGGGCAGCCCGGAGTTCCGGCGTGGTCGCACAGTCCCAATCAGACAACACTTTATCGAGCCAAGCTGCGGCGCGGCTCGACAAGAAGCAATACCACGACGTAAAGGTCACCGTCGACAACGGCATTGCAACGTTGACCGGCACAGTTGACCTCTATGAGTACAAGAGCGATGCAGGGACACGCGTGCTACACACCAAAGGCGTCACTGCGGTGCGAAACGAGATCCAGGTCGCCGGCCCCAGCGTGTCCGACAGCCAGTTGCGGAAGGAGCTAGCGGAAAAGCTGACCTATGACCGCGTTGGTTACGGCAACGTGTTCGACGCCATCACAGTGAGCGTGCAGAACGGGGTTGTCATACTCGGCGGTCATGCCCACGACTACCCGAACCGCAACTCCGCCTTGGCTGTAGTGGCTACCACGCCCGGTGTCGAGGATCTGATCGACAACATCGAAGTAGATCCCGTCTCGCCGATGGACTCGCAAATTCGCGTCGACGTGGCGCGCGCCGTTTATGGCTACCCGGCGCTGAATAAGTACGCCATCGATCCTGCAATGCCGATCCGCATCTCGGTGCAGAACGGCAATGTGGCGCTCTATGGCGAAGTGGACTCGCAAGCCGACAAGGACATTGCTTATCTTCGCGCCAACGGCGTCCCCGGCGTCTTCAGCGTGAAAAACTACCTGCAGGTCGCCGGACAGCCCGCGGAGAAAACAAAGTAAGGCTGTGCCATAGCGCCTTCCTCCCGGTCCCGGTTGCTTGTTCGCGGCCGGGGCCGTTCCGTCTTTTGAAAACTTTCCCCTCAATCCACCGCGCTCCGGCAACGGGCCGGAAAGTCACGGCGGCTGCGGAGGGACCGCACCTCAGGAACTCCGTAGACTCTTCTTCCGTATCAAGATAAAGCCCTAGTACAATGCAGCAACCGGATCTTCTTGCGTTCGAAGGAGCCTCAATGGATCCAGAGTCGCCCCACTCTCTCGATGTGGCGCAGTCAAAAGAAGAAAGCCTGACCTTTCCCCCAGCCGGGACAATTCCAACGTTGCAGGCCGGGTTGCCGCCCGCCTCAGTCCCTTCTCCAGGGTCAGACCACGGCTTGCTCTGGATCTTCGTTGGCGCCCAGGGACTGCGCGCCGGCTGGTCGGTGCTGATCTTTCTCGTGCTGGGGTCGATGATCTCGGCGGCAGCATTCTTTGCTTTCTTCCATCTCCATCTCTTCGGCACGGAACGCCACTTCACTCCCTCGGAGTCGATCTTCAGCGAACTCGCCATGGTCCTGGGAATCGTGGGCGCGGCGGCGATCGTCGCTCTCATCGAGCGCAGGCGAATCCTCGACTACAACCTGAGAGGACCGCACAGCCCCCGGCACTTTCTTTCCGGTCTTATCGCTGGCTTCGTTGCTCTTTCCGCGCTGGTTGGCGCGCTGGCGGCGGGCGGCTGGCTCGGCTTTGGGCCGGTCGCGCTCTCCGGCGCGGCGATTCTTCGCTCCGGCGCCTTGTGGGGCCTCGCCTTCGTGCTGGTGGGTTTGTTTGAGGAAGGGACCTTTCGCTGCTACCTGCAATTCACCTTCACCCGCGGCATGAACTACTGGTGGGCGTTCGGCGTCGTCGCGCTCCTCTGCGTTCTCCAGGCCGCCAAGCACAGCGGCAACAGCGCATGGGGCGTCTACGCCTTCGCCGCGCTGGGCCTCCTCCCTTGCTTCCTAATCCACCGAAGGGCTGCGGCGCGCAGCGCATTCTGGCAAGCCGCCTGGGCTACGTCCACACTCTTCGGCTTCGTTCACACCGGCAATGGCGGCGAGAATTGGATCGGCATCTTTGCCGCCGGGTTCATCGGCTTTGTGTTCTGCGTGAGTATTTGGGTGACCGGCTCGGCCTGGTGGGCCATCGGCTGCCACGCCGGCTGGGATTGGGCCGAAACCTTCTTTTACGGCGCTGCCGATAGCGGGATGCGCGGACAAGGCCACTACCTGACCGCGAACCCCGCGGGCAATCCGCTGTGGAGCGGCGGCGCCGACGGCCCCGAGGGCAGCCTGCTGGTCCTGGGCGTTATCCTGCTGCTGCTCCTGGTTCTGCTTGGCCTCTACGGCCGAAGGAACCGGGCAGTGCTCGACACGCCCTCTTCGCAGCCGGCAAATTGAGGCCGAAGCTCGGAAAACTCGCCGGCGACTACCACTGGGGAGAAGCCGCCTTTGACGAGGAAGAGATCGTGATGCACGCCAAGCCCGAGTGGCTTCCCAGGGAATACAAGGACTGGAACGCTTTGCTCACTGCCGCCGTGCGCAAAGCCATGCACGACGGTCACGCCCCCGCCGACGTTGCCGCGTGGACCTACGGAAGCTGGCACGTGGTCGACATCGAACACCCGCTCGCCGGCTTTCTTCCCATGATCGGCCGCATTGCCGGAACCGGGCCCCAGCCGCAGAGCGGCGATGGAACCACCGTCAAACAAGTCGGCCGCACCCTCGGGCCTTCGCAGCGCTTCACCATGGATTGGAGCAACATCGACGGCTCAACGGAGAACATCGTGCTCGGCGAGAGCGGAAACCCCCTCAGTCCCTACTTCCGCGACCAGTGGAACGACTGGTACAACGGAACCACCTTTGCGCTGCCCTTCACGCCGTCTGCGGTCGCGGCGCAGACCAAACACACGCTCCACCTGCTGCCATGAACGAAAAGGAAAAACAGAACCGGGATCGGGGATCGGAACCGCCTCACCCCCAAGGTTGTCATCCACCTCATTACCAAGGTTGTCATCCTGAGCGAGTCCGCCGTGGCGGACGAGCCGAAGGATCTGCGGTTGTTTTTCCCTCTGATGGAACCAGGAGAAATCGGCTCCTCGGCCCCGCTCTCATCCTCTTCGCCGCGTTCGTCGCGGTTGTCCCGCAGCTCCTTCGCGGCAACTCCTGCGGCCACGACTTCGACGTGCACCTCGTCTCCTGGCTCGACTGCCTGAATGCCTGGCGCCACGGCATCCCTTATCCGCACTGGGCGCCCAGCCCCAACTACTCGGCCGGCGAGCCTCGTTTCGTCTATTACCCGCCGCTCACGTGGATGCTGGGCGCGGCGTTGGGAGCCATTCTTCCCTGGCATTTCGCGCCCATCGCGCTCACCTTCCTCATCCTGGCCGGAACCGGATGGGCCACTCGCGCGCTGGCGCTTGAGGCGCTCGACGATCTCCCCGCCACGATGGCCGGCTGCGTCGCCATCTTTTCCGGCTTCGCGCTGTTCACCGCCTATGAGCGCTCCGCATTCCCCGAATTCGCCGGCGGCTTCTGGCTCCCGCTCATCCTTCTCTTCGTCCTGCGTGATCGCTATCCGGCTGCCCCACCCTTCCACCGCGCCTTCTCGGGTTCCACCGCGCCGCTTGTCGTTGCACTGGCCGGCGCGTGGCTCTCCAACCTTCCGCTGGGCGTGATGGCCGGCTATCTGCTAGCCGCCGTCGCGCTGCTTTGGGCCGTGGTGAACAAGACCTGGGCGCCGCTCCTACGTGCCGCGCTTGCGGTTCCTCTCGGCCTCGGCCTCGCCGCTATCTATTGGCTCCCCGCCGCGCTCAAGAGGCATCAGGTTGCCATCGCCCAGGCCACTGAAGATCCCGGCTACAACTTCGAGAACAGTTGGCTCTTTGCGCACCACGCCAACCCGCTGCTCGCGTTGCACGACGTGGTCCTGCGCCAGGCCTCCTGGATTGCCGTCGCGATGATTGCCGTGGCTGTCGCTGGTCTGTTCGTCTGCTGGCGCCGCGGTACTCTGCCCGTGCCAAACCGGGGTCCCCATGGACAGATCCGCGTCCATGGGGTGGAAAAAATCACCGGCTCCCGCTGGTGGATTCCACTGGCCGCCATCCCCATCGTGGTGCTCTTTCTTCTGTTTCCCATCTCGCGGCCGGTTTGGCGCCTGCTCCCTGAGATGCCGTTCCTGCAGTACCCCTGGCGCTGGCTCGAGGCCGTCGAAGCGCCCATGGCGATCTTCTTCGTTGCCGCCCTCTGGCCCTCCCGTCGCGATGCCCGCCGCCGCCGCGGCATTGTTCTCGCGGCCTGCGCCGCGCTCTTTCTCGCCGCAACCGTCTTCGCCGGAACGGGATTCTTCCAGGTCTGCTACCCGGAAGACACGGTCCCATCCGTGCTGGCTGACTACGACGCCGGCACGGGCTTTGAAGGCATGAGCGAGTACGGTCCTCCCGGCTCCGACGAATCCCTGATCGCCACCGGACTTCCCGATGCCTGCTTGGTCGGCGATCGCTGGGCCGTCCTCGGCAAGCCGGACCCCGACGACCCCGACAGCAACCCCGTCTGGAGCGTCGGCCAAGGTACTTGCCAGGCCACATTCGCGTGGGCTGGCGGCGCTCAGGTCAATCCGGAGCATCGCGCCCTGCTCGCCACCATGCCCCAATCCGGCATTCTGGTGTTGCGTCTCCTCAACTTTCCGGCGTGGCATGTGCGGGTCAACGGCCGCCTCGACAGCACTTGGCCACATCGCGCTGACGGCCTCATCGCCATCCCCGTCCCGCAAGGCCCGGTCGAAATAACAGTTGACTGGACCACCGGATACGGCGATCTGGCCGGGCGTTTGCTGAGCGCCCTGAGCGCATTTTTGTTGGCCGTTCTTTGGCGATGTGAACGTCACCGTGACCGTTCTCGTCTAACATGATTGCAATGCCTGCGGACGTCAAATCGTTAATTCAGGAAGGCGCCGACCTCACCGACCGGACGCTGGAAGCGCTGATTCCCACCACGGACATCGTTCCGGCCTCGATCCACGGCGCCATGCGCCACTCCGTCTTTGCCGGCGGCAAGCGCCTTCGCCCTGTCCTCGCCATGCAGGCAGGCGTCACCATCGCGGGCCATTTGCCCAGGGGAATCGAACGTCTCGGCGCGGCCATCGAGATGCTCCACACCTACTCGCTCATCCACGACGACCTGCCCGCCCTCGACAACGACGACCTGCGCCGCGGCAAACCCACCTGCCACGTGGCCTTCGGCGAGGCCATCGCCATCCTGGCCGGCGACGCGCTGCAGACCCGCGCCTTTGAGGTGCTGTCTGGCCTCTCCTGCCCGCCTGCCGCCACCGTGCAGATCGTCGGCCTCATCGCCAACGCCGTGGGCACCGTCGAAGGCATGATCGGCGGCCAGGTGCTCGACCTCGAAAGCGAGCACCTCAAGCCCACGCCGGAGCTCGTCGAGGCCATCCATCGCGCCAAGACCGGCGCTCTCATCCGCGTCAGCGTGGTCGCGGGCGGCGTCTATGCCGGCGCCACGGCGGAAGACGTCGCGCGACTCAACCGCTTCGGCCGCAAAGCCGGGCTCGCCTTCCAGATCGCCGACGACGTGCTCGACATGACCGCCGACTCGGCGACCCTGGGCAAGACCCCGGGCAAGGACCAGGCCACTGAAAAAGCCACCTGGCCGGCCGTCTACGGCGTCGAGCAGAGCCTGCGCGACGCCGCCGAGCTCATCGATGAGGCCTTCGCCGCCCTCGCGCCCTACGGCAGCCGCGCCGATGGCCTCAAAGCCGTCGCCCGCTACCTGGTCGAGCGCAAGAACTGACCTAGGGCCTGTTCACGCTATTGGGATGGCGGCGACGGAAGCCAGTTTTTCCGAGTTCTAGAAGCGAGGAGCGTGCTGTGGTGGACCACTGGAGCGACGAGTGACAACGAAATCGGGAAAACTGGCTCCGTCCCTTCGGGTTGCGGCGAAAATCCGCCCATACTTCGTTGCCGTCCTCGACGGTGGGGCCTGCCACA
>PMYE01000188.1 GCA_003171315.1 Acidobacteriaceae bacterium | reverse complement strand
GTTCACGAGATCAGCCGCGGGGGCGACGTGACCTATCACGGGCCGGGGCAACTGGTGGGCTATCCCATCTTCGATTTGCGCACCATGCGCTCGGCGAGCGGCGGACGGATGGGGGCGGCGGAGTTTGTGCGCGGAATGGAAGAGGCGCTGATCCGGTTGTGCGGCGTCTTTGGCGTGCGGGCGGGAAGGATTTGCGGGCTTACCGGGGTTTGGTGCGGACAAGATGCAGGGGTCAGGGATCAGGGGTCAGGGATCAGAAAAAGAAGGACTTAGGCCGATGATGACGGGCTTCGCCGGGCGGCGGGGGGCTTGACAGAGAAGCAGCGGACCGTGAGCGGTGGACAGTACACAGGGATGAAGCAAGCAAGATGGAGTTCAGTGAAGAGCGCGGACGACGGCCTGAATCAGACCCGCGATGTCCGACGTGCTTGCTTCCGCAGCTGGCTCCCAGCGCAGTTGCCGCAGCGTCTGGCTGGTGATGGGGCCGATCGAAATTGCCTCGACTCCCGTAAACGGAAACGCGATCCCGGCTTGCCGCGCGGCCTCGGCCAAATGCGTCACGCTGGATGAACTGGTGAACGTGGCTGCGTCGATTCCCTTCTCAAGTGCTTCGCGCAGAAGCGCGGGCGCCGTTTCGGGCATGACGTTGCGGTAGGCGTCGACGACATCGACGGTCGCACCCGCGCTGCGCAGCGCATCGGGAATCACATCGCGGGCAACCTCTGCCCGCGCCAGCAGAATCTTCTTTCCTGCCGCTTGATCCGCAAGGCACTCAACCAGCGCCTCGGCCACGTAAGTCTCAGGAACCAGCGCAACCGGCAGTCCCGCCTTGCGCGCGACCGCTGCTGTTGCCTCGCCCACAGTTGCAATTTTGAGGTGATCTGCTGCCGCCAGCCGCAAACCAAACGTCCGCGCGCGATCAACGAGCGCGCGCACCGTGTTGGCGCTGGTAAGGATAAGCCAGTTGTAGGAATCGAATGAACACAGCGCCCGGTCGAGCGGCGCGAAATCCGCGGGCGGGCGAATCTCCAGCACCGGAACCTCGACCGGCTCGGCGCCGAGGGCGCGCAGCCCCTCGCTCAGCTTGCCCGCCTGGTGCGCGGCGCGCGTCACCAGGACGCGCCTTTCACCGAGCGGCAAGGCGATCTTTCCGGTGTCTTTCATCGATGGCTCCGCGGATTCACGATACATCCCTCAGGGGCCAAAGCCCTGCTCCCTTTTGCGGCGGTCTCGGCACGCGACCCACCCACCGGGTGGGTGCCCGCTCGTGCCCCTGATACAAACCCAGGGTCTTTCGCCCGCTTACGCGGGCTTGCTCATCTCGTCCGATGTCGTCCCCAGGCTTGCGCCTGGGGCTACCGTCTTCTGCCTGCTGACGCGGGCTGGTTCGCGAACCTCCTGCTACGCCGCTCCGCCGGCAGGCTCAGCGCCGCCCGTTAGCAGCGGGCCCGCTCCTTCCGCTAGCAGCATCTCGGCCGTTTCGCGGCCCAGCGAAACCGGATCGGCGTTCTGGCGCGGCGCGTGAAGGTGTACGCGCACGAGATTGCCTGAGTCCGGCGAAGCCACCACGCCAAAGATCTCCCACCACGCATAGTCCGATTCGTTCTCCGCGATCGAGGGCCGGCAATGAATTCCGATGGGAACCTGGCAGCCGCCGCCCAAAGCCGCCAAAGCCGCTCGCTCCGCCGTCACCGCAAATCGTGTATCGGCATGATCGAGAAACGCCACGGCCTCTATCGTCGCCGCATCGTCCTTGCGCGTCTCAATGCCCAGCGCGCCCTGCCCGGCAGCCGGGCAAAAATCCTTGGGATCGAGCCGCTCCCGTACCCAATCGGTTTTTCCAAGGCGGTCGAGCCCCGCGCCGGCGAGCAGAATCGCCTCTACCTGCCCCTCGGCCAGCTTGCGCAAGCGCGTATCCACGTTTCCGCGAAACTCCTGCGGCCTCAGGTCCGGCCGCAGCGCCTTCAACAGCGCGCGCCGCCGCTGGCTGCTGGTTCCCACGCGCGACATTTTCGGCAGCTCCGCCAGACTTGTGTATTTCACCGATACCAGCACGTCGCGCGGATCGACTCGCACGGGCGTCGCCGCGAGAGCAAACGGCCCAGGCAGCTCGGTGGGCAAATCCTTGAGCGAATGCACGGCCAGATCGACGCGGCCTGCTGCCAGCGCCTCCTCGATCTCCCTGGTGAACATTCCCTTTGAGCCCACTTGCGCAAAGGTCACTTCCTGCAGGCGGTCGCCGGTGGTTTTGACGATCTCGATTTCGACTTCGTGGCCCTGAATACGCAGCAGTTCCGCAATGTGATTGGCCTGCCAGAGGGCGAGCTGCGATCCGCGACTGCCGATGCGCAGCTTCATCGGCGGGCCTCGGCTTGGTGCAGAACGTGTTTCATCGCTAGCCTCGTTGGCAAATTGTCAACCCTCAGGGGCTATTGAACCCTGCATAAGTATTGTCCTTGCACCGTCCCTACGGGACTCCGGAGTGCATTCGTGGGTACCGCTTTCCCCACGCTAAAGCGCGGGGCTAACAACCGCTGCGCCTACGGCGCGGAAGCTTTCCCCACGCTAAAGCGCGGGGCTAACAACCGCTGCGCCTACGGCGCGGCTGCCCGGACATTCCTTATGCAGTTCTCAATAAAGCCCGCGTATTTTCCTGCATTTTTCGGCCCGGCTCAAGTCACCCCAGCGACGAAGACCTGTCGCCCCCCGCTACGCGACCCAGGTAAGCCGTGCCCTTGTTACAAAACTTTCTCTCGCCGAGTATTTCAGCAAGCTGTAAAGCCGTGCCCTGACACAAAACATTCACGAGACTTTTTCCAGACTTTTCTTAGTTTCTGCCTCCGCGATTTCATTTGCAGGCTTGCGTTCGGTTTCGTTCGGCCCGGCAGGTGACACCGACCACTCCTCGCACAGCGATTCGAGGCGCGCCGTATCGCCTTCACGCGCCGCCTGCTTGAGCGCCTGCATGGGCGGATGCAGAAACTTGTTCACCAATCCGCGCGTCAGCGCCTCGACCGCCGCCAACTGCTCGGCCGTGAGCGACCCCAGCCGGTTGTGAATCCGCTCGATCTCTGCCGCGCGAATCTCTTCGGCCTTGCGTTGCAGCGCCACAATCGCCGGCGCGGCGCTCACCGTGCGCTGGCGCTCGTGGAAGCGCTCGACTTCGGCGGCAATCAGCGTCTCCGCGTCGATGGCCTGGCGGCTGCGCTCCTCCATGTGCGCGGCGGCTACCTGCTGCAGGTCGTCGATGTCGTAGACGAAGATGCCGTCGAGCTTGTTCATCTCCGGGTCCACGTCGCGCGGCACGGCAATATCGATAAAGAACATGGGCCGGTTGCGCCGCCGGTGCAGGAACGCGTGCCCATGCTCCGGCCGGAAGATGGGATGCGGCGCGCCGGTCGAGCTGATCACGATATCCGCGCGGCCGGCTGCTTCGTAAAGCTGCTCAAAGTCGATGACCTGAGGCACCACCGCTCCGGGGAACTCTTCGACCATGCGGCGCGCGCGTTCGGCCGTGCGGTTACTCACCAGGATCGCCCCAGCCCCTTGTTGCACCAGGTGCCGAGCAGCCAACTCGCTCATTTTGCCCGCGCCCACCAGGAAGACCGTACGCCCCTCGAGCGAGCCGAAGATCTTTCGCGCCAGATCGACAGCCACCGAGGCGATGGACACTGCATTCGACCCGATCCCGGTCTCGCTCCGCGCCTTCTTGGCCGCGGCAAACGCGCTCTGCAGCAGATGCTCCAGTTGGCCCGAGACAGTGCCGGCGGCGCGCGCCACGGCGAACGCCTCTTTCACCTGGCCAAGAATCTGCGGCTCGCCCACGACCATCGAGTCCAGGCTCGCGGCCATGCGGAACAGGTGGTTCACGGCTTCCTTGTCGCGGTACTCGTACAGGTGGGCGGCAAGAACCGAGGCGTCAATTCCAAAATACCTTGAGAGAAACTCCGCCAGCGGCGCATCTTCGCCCTGGACGGCCGCCAGCAGCTCGACACGGTTACAGGTGGAGACAATCATGCACTCGGCCACGCCGGGCGTTGCTGCCAGGGCGCGCGTGGCCTCCGGCAGCTCGTCGCGGCCGATGGCGATCTTCTCCCGCAGCGCGATGGGCGCCGTTTTGTGGTTCACGCCAATGAGTTTGAGCGTCATTGGGGACCGAACCTGTGCACCTGGCTGAAGAAGTTGACTGCCCATACGGCCATCATCACGACGAGCGCCGCGCCGGAGACGTATGCGGCCCTGCGACCGCGCAGACCCACGCCGAGGCGAAGCGAAAGGAGCGTGACGTAGACGATCCACATGGCGAAGGAAGCGAGGATGTTGGGATCGAGAAAATAGGAGGCGCCCAGCGAGGTTTGCTGCACAAGAACCGAACCGATGATCAAGCCAATCGTCATGCAGGGAAATCCGAATTCGAGGGTGGCAAGAGCCAGACGTTCGAGCGTGTCCAGGGGCGGCAGCCAATCGAGGGGCGCCCAACGCGACGATTGTCCCGGCTTTGGTTTGGCCTTGATGCGGCGTTCCTGCACCAGGTAGAGGACTGAGGCAAGCAGGCTGAAGCACAGCGCCGCGTAGGCCAGCAGCAGCGCGATAATGTGCGCCACCAGCCAGCTCATCCACACGCGCTGCGATGGAAATTGATAGCGATTCGGCCCCAGCGCGGGGACAAAGACGAGGAAGAATGTGGCCGGCAGGGCAAAGATTCCCAGGGAGATGGCCTCGTAGAGCCACCAGACCAGGAAGAAGAGGCCCGCGACGACAAATGCCAGCAGGGACTCGATTTCGCGCACACCGACGGGCATCCAGCGGTGGGCCTGGACCAGCATCTCGACCACGGAGACGAAATGAAAGAAGAAGGCCAGTCCGCCGAGGTGGACGCAGGTCTTACGCCACGGGATCGAGTTATAGAAGACAGCCGGGAAGACGGCGACACATCCACCGGCATAGAGAAGGGCCGCAACTCGTAGCCAAAATAGATACATGGCAGTTTTTACGTTAAGGTGTAACCAATCAGTATACTGTGATGCATATCACCAAGCGATGGCCCTGTTGGCGGCAGTGTGCCGGGCTCCTGACGCCAGCCGTTCCGGTGGAAGGACGAAGTTCCTTGTGCAAACGCCGTTCTCCAGGAAAACTCGTCTTCGAAGGAGCTTTCGATTCCTGCTCACCGGGAAGTTGAACCGGCGCGGTAATCTTGTATTCAATTGTGATCCGAGAGGAAACGCACGCAAAAGCGAATTCGGAGGCTGCGGTTTCGGAGTCTCTTCCCCTGGAGACGGCTGAGCGGGAGTTTGCGCTCAGTTCCCTTCCCGTGAGCAGGCGGCCCATGGAGAAAGAGCGCGACGAAAAAGGCGCGACAAGTCTGACCCCATTTATGCGCCAATGGTCAACGGCGAAGCGGCAGAATCCCGACGCATTGCTGTTCTTCCGGATGGGAGACTTCTACGAGCTCTTTTATGACGACGCAGCCGTAGCCAGCCGCGAACTGCAACTCACGCTGACGGCACGCGACAAAGAGCGCAACATTCCCATGTGCGGCGTGCCCTATCACGCCGTGGAGCAGTACATAACGCGCCTGCTGCGCAAGGGCTACCGGATCTCCCTCTGCGACCAGATGGAAGATCCCAAGCTCACCAAAAAGCTGGTAAAGCGCGAAGTGACGCGGGTTTTGACGCCTGGAACGGCGCTGGACGCAGGGCTGGGGCAGGAGCAGAACAATTTCCTGGCGGCGCTGTATGAGGCGAAGGGATCCCACCCTAGCGGCAACAACAAAGACGCCGCGAGGGTGGGGCACCCAGAAACGGCTTGTGCAGTGGCGCTGCTGGATGTTTCCACCGGCGAGTTTCGCACCGCGGAGTTTCGCGGGGAGAATGCGCGGGCGCAGGCGATTGACGAGCTGCTGCTGGCTGCGCCGAGCGAGGTGCTTGTGGCCGCGAGCGCGGAGGTCCCGGCGCAATTGGAGCGCGTTCCGGCGCGGACGCGCGTCGAGGACTGGGTGTGGACGCGGGAGTTTGCCGTGCCTCTCGTGGAGCGGCAACTGAACGTGCGGTCGCTCGATGGATTTGGCTTGAGCGGGCACGATGCGGCGGCGATTGCCGCAGGCGCAGTACTGCATTATGTACGCACCACGCAGAAGAACGAGGCGCTGCACATCGACAGCCTCAAATTCCAGGAGCACACGACGGCGCTGGAGCTGGACCCGGTGACGGTGCGGAATCTGGAGTTGGTCGAGCCGCTCTTCGGCGGCCAGGACGATCGCGTGACGCTGTTTCGCACGCTCGATGCGTGCCTGACGCCGATGGGCAAGCGGCTGCTGCGAGCGACGATTCTGCGCCCGCTCAACAACGCGCCGGAGATCGAGTCGCGGTATGAAGCCGTCGCCGAGGCGCATCGCGATCTGCTCCAGCGCGAGGAGATTCGCACGGCCTTTGGTGGAATTCTCGACCTGGAGCGCTTGCTGGCGCGGATTTCGCTCGATTCGGCCGGTCCGCGCGACGTGCGCGCGTTGGCGGCAAGCCTGGCGCGGCTGCCGGGGTTGAAAACGGCGCTGGGGGCGATGACGGCGCCGCTGTGGCGAGCGATCCGCACACAGCTCGACACGCTCGATGACGTGACGGCGCGGATTGTGAAGACGCTGGTGGCCGAGCCGCCGTTGACTTTGGCCGACGGGGGCGCGATTGCGGCCGGCGTGGACGCGGAATTGGACGAGTTGCGCTCCGTTTCGAGCTCGGGACGGCAGGCGATTGCGGCTATCGAAGATCGCGAGCGGCAGCGCACGGGGATCGGCTCGCTCAAGGTGCGCTACAACTCCGTCTTCGGCTATTACATCGAGATTACGAAGGCCAACCAGGCGCTGGCGCCTGCGGACTACGAGCGCAAGCAGACGCTGGTGAACGCGGAGCGTTTCACTACCCCGGAGCTAAAGGAGTACGAGCGCAAGATTCTCACCGCGCACGACCGGTCGATCGAGATCGAGAAGCGGGTTTTTGCGGAACTCAGGAAGTTTGTGCTGGAGAGCGCGGGGCGGATTCGGCGGAGTTCGGCGGCGGTGGCCGAGGCGGACCTGCTGGCCTGCTTTGCGCATCTGGCTGCGGCGCGGCGCTACGCGCGGCCGGCGCTGGTGGACGAGCCGGTGCTCGAAGCCGTGGCGGCTCGCCATCCGGTCATCGAACAGTGGATGGAAGAGACACGCGAGGGGCGCTTTATCGCCAACGATGTGTATTTGAACGCCGGAGACGACGGGCCTAGCCTGCTGCTGGTGACCGGCCCCAACATGGGAGGCAAGAGCACCTATCTACGGCAGGCCGCGATGCTGGTCATCCTGGCGCAGATGGGAAGCTTCGTTCCGGCGGAGAGTCTGCGGCTGGGTTTGGTGGATCGCGTTTACACGCGCATCGGCGCCAGCGACAACGTGGCCCGGGGCCGCTCTACCTTCATGGTCGAAATGACCGAAACGGCGACGATCCTGAATACCGCGACGCGCCGCTCGCTGATTCTGCTCGACGAGATGGGGCGCGGAACGGCAACCTTTGACGGGCTCTCGCTGGCGTGGGCCACGGTCGAATTCCTGCACGCGGAGGTGGGCGCGCGCACGCTGTTCGCCACGCACTACCACGAATTGACCATGCTGGCCGAGAAGCTGCCCCGCGTACGCAACCTACGCGTGGGGGTGAAGGAAGCTGCCGGCGGCATCGTATTCCTGCACAACATTGAACCCGGCGCAGCGAGCAAGAGCTACGGGATTGAGGTGGCGCGACTGGCCGGGCTGCCCGCGGCTGTGATTGAGCGAGCCAAGCACGTGTTGCGCCAGCACGAGAAACAGGAGCGCCAGAGTGTGCAAGTGGAGACAGAGGCCGAACCGATGCAGTTGACCATCTTTACGCCGCTCTCGCAAAAGATTGTGGACCGGGTTGCGTCCACCGACGTGAATTCCCTGACGCCTTTGCAGGCTCTCAATCTCATCGAGGAGCTGCAGAGCGAGCTGAAGGAAAACAAGGACTAGAAAATGCAAAATTTAAAGGGAGTGGCGCGCAAATGACGCAAAGCATTCGCCAAGCCGCGGGAAGCTTGCTGGCCGTCGGGGTGGGCGGAACGGAGTTGACCGCGCTGGAGCGCGCCTGGCTTAAGCTGGTGCGGCCAGCGGGAATCATCCTGTTCCGCCGAAACATCAACGACGCGCAGCAGACGCGGGCCCTCCTCGCTGAGGCGGCGCAATTCTGCGCGCCGCATTCCGCGCGCTTTGTTGACGTGGAAGGCGGCGCGGTCGACCGGCTGCGCGACGCGCTCGCTCCCAACCCCTCAGTGCAAGCCGTGGCGCAAGCCGCGCAAGCAAACAACCGCGCCGCACTGGCGCGCGAGCATGGAGAACTGGTGGCGCAGGCGGTCAAAGCCTTCGGCTTCAACTCCACGTTGGCGCCGGTGCTGGACCTTGGGCTGCCGGAATCGCAGCAAGTGATGGGGACGCGCTGCGCCGGGCCAACGGCAACAGAAGTCGTCGCGTACGCGCGCGATTTTCTGGCTGGGCTGGCTGCGCAGGGCGTGGCCGGTTGTGGAAAGCATTTCCCTGGCCTTGGCGGCGGCACACTGGACTCGCATCTGGAGACGCCGAAGATTCGCCGCACATGGCAGCAACTGTGGCAGGACGATCTGGAGCCGTACCGGGCGCTGCGCGACGCGCTGCCCATGGTGATGGTGAACCATGCGGCGTATCCCTCGGCGCCGGACGAGAAGCGTCCCGCCAGCGTCTCGGGCTTTTGGATCGGCGCAGTGCTGCGGAAGCGCATTGGCTACCGCGGAATCATTCTCTCCGACGACCTAGAGATGGGCGGAGTGACCAAGTTTATGCCCATGGAGGAGGCCGCGGTTGCGAGCTTGCGCGTGGGCTCCGACCTGCTCTTGATTTGTCACCATCCGGAGCCCATTTTGAGCGTCTTTGAGTCGCTCATCGCGGCTGCCGAAAGATCGCCGGCGTTTTGCAAGCTACTGCTCGCGCGGGCGCGTGAAGCCGCGCGCAAACGGGCGAAGGTGTTTCGAGCGGGTATGCCGCCGGCACTTAGCGCCCGGCAGTTCGAAGCGCTGCGAGCGCAGATTCTGCGCTTTGGCGAAACCGTGGCGCAAACTGCACCCAAAGAGGAGCCGGCTACCCAATGAGCGCACGCGCAATGACCGTGGCAGGAGTAATGAGCGGCACGTCGGCCGATGGGATCGACGTGGCGGTGGTGCGGATATTGCCACCCCACCCTAACCGCAGAAACAAAGGCACGGTTAGGATGGGGCACCCCCATTTCGCGAGACCGAGGCTTATGCTTCTGGCGCATGAGGGATTCGCCTTCCCCGCCGCGCTGCGGAAAGCGGTGCTGGCGGCAATGAACGCAAAATCAACTTCCACGGCAGAGCTGGCGAGGCTCAACTGGCGCCTCGGCCTGGCGTACGCCGAAGCCGTTAAGGAGACGGCGCGCCGGCACAACTTGCAGCTCGATCTCATCGGCTGCCACGGGCAAACGCTCTACCACCAGCCGCGCGCGGAAGTATACGCGGGCCGGAAGTTTTCCTGCACGTGGCAGGCAGGTGAGGCGCAAGCGATCGCTTCCGCGCTCGGCGCTCCCGTGGTTTCGAATTTTCGCCCGGCGGATCTGCTGGCCGGCGGCCAGGGCGCGCCGCTGGTTTCCCTGCTCGACTATGTGCTTTTTGCCGATGACAAACGCGGCCGGGTTCTGCAAAACATCGGCGGCATTGCGAATCTGACCGCCATTCCCGCCGGAGCCGCAGCCGATGCGGCGATCGCCTTCGATACCGGACCCGGAGACATGATCATTGACTGGCTCGCGCAGAGGCTGTTCGGCATACCGTTCGATCGCAATGGCGCCTTGGCGGCGAAAGGCTCCGTGCTTGCGCCAGTCCTGGCGCAGACGCTGCGCCATCCCTATTTCCGGATTGCGCCGCCGCGCACCTCCGGACGCGAGCAGTTCGGGCGGGAGTATGCGGCGAAATTTCTCGATGCGTGCCGGCGGCAGAGCAAAAACCCCGAAGATGCGCTGGCCACCGCGACAGCGCTCACAGCAGAGACGATTGCGCGGAGCTACGCGCGGTTTGTGCTTCCGAAGATGAAGGGGCACGGGGCCGACTTCATTCTTTCGGGCGGCGGCGCGCGAAACAAAACTCTCGTCGCCATGCTGGCCGCGCGGCTCGAACCGCTTGGAGCTACCTTGCGCCAGAGCGATGAGTTTGGCATGCCCGCCGAAGCCAAAGAGGCCGCGGCGTTTGCGCTGCTCGCATGGCAAACATGGCACCGGCTGCCGGGAAATGTGCCCACCGCGACGGGAGCAAGGCGCGCTGTGGTGCTGGGGCAGGTTAGTTATGCGTAGGGTTGGCGAACGCGGAGGGTTGTGGGTTGTGCGATGTCCCACTGGCGTGGTAAATCCGAAGTCTCCGGAAATGCAACCGCAGATCCTTCGACTCAGTTTGCCGAATAATACGCGGCAAACATCGCTCAGGGTGACAGATCGTTTTTTGAGCCTATCCTTTCGGTCTCACCAGATGGTTGCGCTGACAGCGGTTCTTTTGCTGGCGGGGTGCGGCGCGCGTCCGAACCTTTTCCACGCGCCCCTCTGCTACCATAAAGATGATTGAGTCTCTGCGGCCGGACGTATTTGCGTGAGCACACAGGCGGCCGAACCAACTCAAAAGGAGAATTTTTATGCCTCTCGTTTCAATGCGGCAGCTGCTCGATGAAGCTGCCAAGGGCGGATACGGCGTGGGCGCATTCAACGTCAACGACATGGAGCAGATTCAGGCCATCATGATGGCGGCCAAGCAGACCAAGTCGCCGGTGATCGTGCAGGCGAGCCGCGGCGCGCGGTCGTTTGCCGAGGACCTTTACTTATTCAAGTTGATTCAGGCGGCGGCGGAGCTGAACCCCGACATTCCCATCGCCATGCACCAGGATCACGGCAACAGCTTTGAAACCTGCAAGAGCGCCATCGCGCTGGGCTACACCAGCGTGATGATGGACGGGTCGCTGCTCGAAGACGGCAAGACGCCGTCGACGTTCGAGCAAAACGTGGACGTGACTCGGCGCGTGGTGGATTATGCGCACGAGCGCGGGGTGACGGTGGAGGGCGAGATCGGCGTGCTGGGCGGCATCGAAGATGGACACGGCGCGGGCGGCACGGGCCTGGAGCACGTGACCGATCCCGATCAGGCGGTGGAGTTTGCCGAGCTCACCGGCGTGGATGCGCTGGCCATCGCGATCGGCACCAGCCACGGCGCATACAAATTCTCGAAGAAGCCCGACGGCAGCGTGCTCAAGATGGACATCCTCATCGACATTCACAAGCGCCTGCCGCGCACGCACCTGGTGATGCACGGCAGCTCATCTGTGCCCAAGGAGCTGCAGGACATCATCAACGAATACGGCGGCAAGCTGAAACCCACGTGGGGCGTTCCGGTGGAGGAGATTCAGCTCGGCATTCGCAACGGCGTGCGCAAGATCAACGTGGATACCGACAACCGCCTCGCCATGACCGGCGCGATTCGCAAGGTGCTTTGGACGCAGCCGGAGAAGTTCGATCCGCGCGACTACCTGAAGCCGGCCCGTGAGGCGATGGCGAAGGTGGTGGCGCAGCGCATGACGCAGTTCGGGCAGGCCGGCCATGCAGGCGACTACGCGCCGATCCCGATCAGCGAGATCGCGAAGGGCTACGCGAGCGGAGCCCTCGATCCGCGGCCTTCGCTGGCAGCCAGGTAATTTGATTCGTTCAATATATAGCGAAAAGCAAATGCGCCACTTCGCAGCCGCGGGTGGCGCATTTTTGTGCTCATAGGTTCAGCGTCGAGCGGTCTGCGGATGAATTTCCGCATGGAACCGTGTTCGATAGGGACAGGGAAAGGTCCGCCAACGACGAACTACTTAGGACGCTGACACTCAAACGCGCGAATTCACGCTACCTCTGTGGAGATTTGCGCAGCGGGCTCGCCGGGCTGGGCGATCGATTCGCCGGTTTGCATCAGCAGCCAATAGTGGAAGCCATCCACAATGGCCATCAACGCGGCCTGGTTCAGGTCGCTGCTCACGCCCGCGGTGATCCACGGTTCATGGCCTTCGGCATGAAAACTCACGGTAACGCGCACGTGCGCGGCCGAATCGTGCGCGGACACGTCGAGCGCCGCCACGGTGAAGGTTCCCAGGCGCATCTGCGATAACACCGGGTACGGTTTTTCCAGTTTGAGGCGCAGCGCCTTGGTCAGCGAGTCGACGGGGCCGGCGCCATCGGCGCGTGTAGTAGCCACCTTCTCGCCGCCCAGCAGCAGCGTCATGAAGGCGATGGCGTAATGGTCGCCGACGTCGTCGCATTCGTCGAAGACGCGCCAGCTCTTCACGGCGAACCAGTTGGGCAGTGTTCCCAGCGTCCTCATGCAGGCCAGCCGGAACGAGACCTCGCTCGCCGTGTAACCGCCGCCTTCGATCATGGCCTGATTGGCGTCCATCAACGCCTGCGCCTGCGCCGAATTGAGCGGCACGCCGAGCGACTCGGAAAGCAGTATGATGTTGGCCCTGCCCGACTGCGCGTTCACGCCGATGGTCGGAGTGGCGCCCACGCGCGCCGGGTCGCACCACAGGTACGCACCGGGGTTCTTGCGCTCGCTGGAGCCGTGCATGCCGGCCCATGTGCCAAATGCTCCGGCGCCGACGATCGGCGTGCTGTGCGGCGCCTCCAGCCCGAAGGCGGCGTACGTCGAGTGCGCCAGACTGGTCAATCCGCGCAACGCGTCCGGCGAAACAAACTCCACTTCGCCGCGAAGCTGCATTGCGCCAATCACGGTGGTCAGGTTCACGTTGCCGCAGCGCTCGCCGGTTCCGATCAGCGTGCCCTGCACGTGCGTAGCGCCTGCCAGAATGGCGGCCCGCGTGTTGGCGATGCCCAGGCCGCGATCGGTGTGGCCGTGAAAGCCAAATCGCGCGCCGGGAAAATCGCGCGTGAGTCCGGCGATGACTTGCGTAACTTCTTCCGGGCTCGATCCGCCGTTGGTGTCGCAGACCACGATGCGGCTCACCTTCTGCCGGACGCACTGCTCGGTCAATTGGTGAAAGTAGTCAAGACTGCGTTTGCCGAAATCCGCATCGCAGGGGTTGCCATTTTCGCGACGGCCGCAGTTGGCGTCCAGAGCGTGTTCGAGATCGACGAGAACTTCGAGTCCGTGCGACTGCAGGCACTCGACGGTCTCGCGCGTCATGAGGAGATTTTCTTCGGGCGTGGTTTCGAGCGAGCGTTCCACGTCGAGCAGGCGCGACTTGACCACGATCACCGCGGCGGGAATGCGATGCTTGCGGCGGAGGATGAACTTCACATCGGGCCATTCCTCGACTTTGGCGCCGCGGCCGCGCGTACGTCCGAACAGAGCCAGCTTCATCGCGCCGGTGTCGACGGAGTCGAGCGCGGCGGTCAGATCGGCAACAAATTGGTTGGCGCCGGCAAACCCGATCTCGGCGTAGTGCACTCCAAACCCCGCCATCCGCTGTAAGAGCACGACGGCGTTGGGCACGGAGATTTCGAGTTCAGGCTGCTGCAAACCGTCGCGCAGGCTGGTATCGAAGAGTTCGACTTTGGGTGTCGCGTTTTCCGTCATAGGGTCCTACAAGGTCTACGAGCCCCGCACAAAATCGGGCAGATGCCGGGAGGAACCTCATTTTCATCATATCCCGGAGACCGCGCAGGCTGGTTGTAGGCATTTTCTGCCATCGATGAAATGATGCATTTTGTCGAGGAATTGCTCCGGGGTCGCCGCTTTGTGGCCCGTTTTAGAAGTATTAATCACGGAGTAACTGACGGCTTGGCGACTGACGGCTTTGCGACAAACCGCCCGGAGTGTAGCCCTCTGCGTTCCTAAACTATTTGAATTTCAGCATGTGCCTCACAGCTTGATAGCCTCTCTCGAAGTCGCCGTCGGAGTCATAAGCGATGGTTGTATAAAAGAGTCCTCTGCTCGGCTTTGAAATTGCAATCACACTCGCCTTTTTGTGTCCTCCTATGCGGCTCTGGTTAGGGTGATCGGCTTTGAGAACTATCCCAAGGTCAGCTCGATAGTCCCCTTGAACAACACTGGCCGGTAGCTTGGTAGATACGCTACATGGGCTGCTCGAAACCAATGCGCAATATTCCTCCGCATTCCCTTCAAAAACAATTGGGTAAGCAACTGCCATTGCCGGATTCTTCATATCCATCCCGAGCACCCGAATATCCACGTAGGCGGTTATCTTTCCATCTGTCGAATGAATTCGGTGCACAACAAACGGACTAGTCGAGTCCAGTGTCTCGGTCAGCTCTTTTTCGAGAGCGATGTTTGGCCCGTCATCAACGAAGCCGGACGGCGAGGAGTAGGTTAAGCCCGTCTCGGCTAACCGCTTGTCAAACCTCAGATCGCCGCTAGGGGCCGCAAGCGAAAATCCGGCATAAACAAAGACGCCAAAACGTAGCCCAACACGAAGTAGCGATTTCACCGCTGTGTCCTCCCGAGGTGGCGATTATACCGAAAGGTGCGCCTCGCTCCCGAGTAGTCGGCTTGTCCCGCACTCACGTTGCGCATTCCGAGCGAATCACCGCCAATCCGTCAGTTACTTAGCCAACCGCGCGCGGTCAAACTGAGACACTATCTTAAAAAGGGGCCCCAATTCACTGCCCGCTCTCAAATTGCCTGCGCGGGAGAGGGCTCACGCGAAGGCGGCGCGAGGAAGCCTGTCTCCTGATCCTTGTACTGCAGTTGATAGAGCTTCCAGTAAAGGCCGCGCGCGGCGAGCAGCTCCTGGTGCGATCCCATCTCGCGCAACTGGCCCTTGTGCATGACGAGGATGGTGTCGGCGCGCTGCACGGTGGAGAGCCGGTGGGCGATGAGGACGCTGGTGCGGCCCTCGACCATGCGCTCCAGCGCACCTCGGATGCGCAGCTCGGTGTCGGTATCAACGCTGGACGTTGCTTCGTCGAGGATGAGGACGCGAGGATTGCAGGCCAGCGCCCGGGCAAAGTTGATGAGTTGCTTTTGCCCCGTGGACAGCGAGCTGCCGCGCTCGCGCACGGGCTCTTCAAAGCCGCGCGGGAGGCTCTCGATAAAGTCGAGCACATTCACGTCGCGCGCAGCACGGCGCATGACCGTCTCATCAATCGTCTCGTTGCCGAAGCGGATGTTTTCGCCAATGGTGCCGGAGAAGAGGAACGGATCCTGAAGAACCACCGCGAAGTGCCGGCGCAGGGCGCGGAGATCGTGATCGCGCAGGTCAATTCCGTCTAATAAAATGCGTCCCGCAGTGACCTCGTAGAAGCGCATCATGAGGCTGGTCAGGGTGGTCTTGCCTGCGCCGGTGTGCCCGACAATGGCGACCGTCTGCCCCGGCTCGATGGTGAAGGAGACGTCTTTCAAAATCCATTCGATGCCATCGAGGCCGGCGAGTTCCGCGCCGTCCGCCGCGGACTGCTCGGCGCGGGCGACAAGAGCTTTCTGCGCGCCGGTCAGCTTCTGATAGGTGAACCAAACGTGATCGAATTCAATTCGATTCGATCCATCGCCGAGAACAGGATGCGCGGGGCTCACGATCTCCGGCGCTGAGTCCAACAGCTTGAAGATGCGTTCGCAGGCGGCCATTGCTGCCTGCAGAATGTTGTACTTGTCGCTCAGGTCCTGGATGGGCCGCCAGAAGCGCAGCGAGAACTGCGTGAACATGATGAGGACGCCGATGGTGACGGTGGGCGGCAGATGCAGTACGCCGAATCCTCCGCGCCAGACGACGAGAGCGATAGCGACGGAGGAGAGGAAATCGACCGCCGGGTAATAGAGCGCGTAGGCAAAGATGGTGTCGATGAAGGCGACCATGTGCTGCCGGTTCACCGCTTCAAAGTCTTTGTAGGCGCGATCTTCGCGGTTGAAGAGCTGCACCACGCTCATGCCGGAGATGTGTTCCTGCGTGAAGCTGTTGATGCGGGCGATGGCGGTGCGCACGCGGCGGTAGCTCTCGCGCACGTGGTCGCGGAAGATCCGTGTCACGACGAGGATCAGCGGCAGGACGCAGAATGCCAGCAGCGCCAGCCACCAACTGATGGCCAGCATCACGGCGGCCATGATCGAGAGCATGAAGATGTCGTTGACGATGGACAGGATGCCGTCGGTGAACATGTCGTTGATGGCGTCTACGTCCGAGGTCAGGCGCGTGACCAGCCGGCCGACGGGGTGAGTATCGAAGAATCCCACGTGCATGCGCTGCATGTGCCGGAAGATGTCGCGGCGCAGGTCGAACATGATCTTCTGGCCGGTCCACTGCATCAGGTAGACCTGTACGACCTCGAAAAGGTAGGCCGAAATCAGCACGGCCAGGTAGATGACGGCCAGCCGGGTGACGCCGGGCACGGCGCCAGCGGGAAGCACGTGCGCGAGAGGACTGCTGTTGGCGACCCAGTGAGCTACCACATTGGCAGCGTCCTTTGCATTGGCTTCTGGAGCCAGATAACGGTCGACGGCCACCATCACCAGAATCGGGCCGGCCACGTCGCAGAGCGATTTGAGGCAAACCGCCAGCGAAGAGACGCCGGCTTGCAACCAGTAGGGACGGACGTAGCGGCTTAGCCGCCGCATCAGCCGCGAGTCGTAGACCTTGCCGATCGGGTCTTCTTCGGGCTTTCGCTTTGGCCCCTCAGCGCCGGATTCCTGGTTTTGTTTGTCGTCTTTTTCCGCCATCGGCAGGGTGGGGTATGCGTCCTTCTTCATTGTACGGGGACGAGGGCGCCAAGGTGTATCCACATATACGAGTGGCCAGCGACGGGAGCCATTTTTTCTCATTTCGAGAAGCGCGGAGTGACGCATACCGGGTGTCTGCTAGCGACGAGCGACAAAGAAATGGGGAAAAATGGCCCCGTCCCTTCGGGTTGCGGCGTAAATTGGGCCATATTGCGTTGTCGGCCTCGACCTTGGAGCCACCAAAGCCTTCGGCCTCCGCCTTGTCTGGCCCAATTTACGCTCGCAACGCTGACTACCCGTATATGTGGATACACCCTA
>PMYE01000140.1 GCA_003171315.1 Acidobacteriaceae bacterium | reverse complement strand
TGAGAAAAACGGGGCAGGTCAGAGCCAGAAACCGCTAAGGCCGGAGCATTCACCCCGGCCTTTTGCCAACTCCGCTAACGCCGCTAGCCTTGTATATCGAACTGCTCCGGGTGCAGCGCCGGATCGCTCTTTACCAGCACGTTCTTGCCGGCCAGCTCCTCGAAGTCAGTGAGCCAGCGGCCACCGTTCGCCTTGAGGACCTTCACAGTCTCGGGGTTCACACGCAGCATCACGTCGGCGTTCTCGAAGTGCTTCCGCATCTTGCGCATCTCGATGTAAATCTCGTTGCACACGGTGGACGGGCTCTTCACCATGCCGGTGGCCTGGCAGGTGGGACAGGGCACGCTCAGGGTCCGCTCCAGCGACTGCTTCACACGCTTGCGCGTGATGGCCACCAGGCCGAAATCGTTAAACTGCAGAACCTTGGTGGGAGCGCGGTCGCTCTTCAGCGCCTCTTCCAGCGCGGCCATCACCTTGAAGCGGTTTTTGCGCTCGTCCATATCGATGAAGTCGATCACGATGATGCCGCCCAGGTCGCGCAACCGGATCTGGCGCACGATCTCCGGAACGGCGTCGAGGTTGGTTTTAAGGATGGTGTCCTCGAGCCGCGCCGACTTGCCGACATACTTGCCGGTGTTGATGTCGATCGCCACCAGCGCCTCCGTCTGGTTGATTACGATCGACCCGCCCGATTTGAGCCACACCTTTGAGCGCAGCGCCTTCGAGATCTCGTCCTGGACGCCGAAATGCTCGAACAGCGGAGTCTCCTTGGTGTAGAGCTTGACGCGGCGCACCAGCGAGGGCGAGAAGCGGTTGAGGAAACGGACGATGCGCTCGTAATCGGCCTCCGTATCCACCCAGATGTTGGAGAAGTTCGCGCTCACCTGGTCGCGAAGGATGCGCTCGATGAGCGACAGGTCGTGGTAAATGAGAGCCGGCGATTTGGAAGATTCCGAGCGTTGCTTGATCTCGTTCCATAGATTCATCAGGAAGCGCAGATCGGCGCGAAGCTCCTCTTCCGACGCGCCTTCGGCCGCGGTCCTCACAATGAATCCGCCGGGAGCGTCGCCGCGCTCGTGCGTCAGAATGCGCTTCAGGCGATTACGCTCCTCGTCGGACGCGATCTTACGGCTGACGCCCACGTGTGTCACGGTGGGCATGAAGACCAGGAAACGGCCGGGCAGCGCGATGTGGCTGGTGATACGCGCGCCCTTCTTGGCGATGGGCTCCTTGGCGATCTGCACCAGAATCTCCTGGCCCGACTTCAGCAGGTCGGAAATGATCGGCAGATCGGAGGTTTGAGCCGAGCGGCGCGATGGTCCGCGGCGACTGCCCTGCACTCCGCGGCCGCGCTGTCCACGGCCACCGCGCTCGCGGCGTACGCGGCCGGGCGCGGGTTGCGCACCCGCCGAAGATGCCTCTTCCTCCTCTGCGCTTTCGAACTCTTCCTCCTCGCCATTCTTTTCGTCAAAGTTCATCTGGATGCGGTGATCGAGATGAGCCTCCTGCAGCATCTCGCCCAGGTCGCCCGTGCGCAGGTGGGTGGGAAGCGTCTCCTCTTCGTAATCGTCCAGGTCGTGTACTTCCGGCTTGTGGCGGCGATGGTGCGGCGCGGCTTCAAATTCCTCGCCTTCGATCACCTCTTCCTCGACCAGGCCCTTGCCGGGAACATAGGTCGAAGCCGGGGCGGCGGCTTTTTTAGCGCCGGCAGTCGCCTCGCCCTCCTTCTTCTTGCCGAAGCCGAAGAGCCGGAAGCCCGGCGATGCAGACGGATCGATGCGGTGAGAAGCAGACGCGTCCGATTCCTCCTCTGGCACCGAAGCGATCTCCCCCGCGGCTGCGGACTCCGATTCGGCAATTTCGGAATTATCTGGCGCGGAGAGAGTGAACTCCTCGGAATCCGTACCCGTCTCGACGGCCTCTTTGGCGGCGTCAAACGCAGGCGGTTCTTCCTCCGCGAGCGGTTCCACGGCGTCCGGGGCGAGTTCATCCTCCTCGAATTCGAGCGCGGGCTCCTGCGGCTCTCCCGTTTCCGGTGGCGGAGCAGCAAATTCCTCGAGATCCTCAACAGCCTCGTCCTGGGCAGCCCTGGTGAAAGGCGCGGCCGAGACGTCGCTTTGTCCCTCCGGAACGCCTTCGGCTGGCAGCTCGGACTGACTGCGATGCCGCGTAAGCGATTCGCCTGGCAGAAGACCGCTGCCGTCCCACCTGAGCGGCGCTTCAACCAGCGTGGAAGGCCTGCTGGATGTGCGCGCCGGGCGCGACGGGACAGCCGGCTCCGGCGCGGCCTTGGGGCTTTCAGCGGAGGACGCGCTACCGTACTTCGAAAGCGACTCGCCAGGCAGCACAAACGCCGCTGGAGCCTGATGCGCACGCGGCGCGCGCGGCGCAACGGGAGCTTCGGAGGCAGGAATGGCCGGAGTAGACTCGGATTTGGCGGGCGATTCCGCCTCAGTTTCCGCAAAGGCGGCGGATTCCGGTGGAGTTTCAACTGGTACGTCCGGGCCCCGGCCGCCACGGCGGCGGCGCCGGCCACGCCAACGGCGTGCGCCCGGCTCGCTCGTTCCGTGAGCTTCTTCTGTCTGCCCTGGAGCAGTCGTGGATTCGAGATCGGCGGTTTCCGGCGCCGCTTCTTCCGCCGGCGGAAATTCCTGACGCTCTTCGCGCCGGGGTTCCGCTCTCTGGCCGTGACGCGGGCCGCGTTCTTCCTGGCGGCCTCCTTTCCACCCCGTCGACGAAGTGGGTGCTTGGGTACCCTTCAGGGCCGGGGCATCGTCGGGGGCCCCATATCCGTTGCGCTCGGTCCCATGGGGGTGCCGAACCTCGCGAGGGGCCTGGCCTGCTCCACTCGCCGCCGCCTTTTCCAGCTCGTCGGTCTCTTCCTGGTCTTCGAGCTCGATGAAGTCGGTTACGTAGAGAAATGCGTCGCGCTCCAGGCCGAGGTCGACAAAGGCCGACTGCATGCCCGGTAATACGCGTGTTACGCGGCCGTTGTAAATGGAACCCGCGAGAGTGTACTCGTTTTCGCGTTCGTAGTAGATTTCCGCGAGTTGATCGTCTTCTAGAATCGCAAGCCGCGTCTCATGCGGCGTGCTGGAGATGCAAATTTCTTTTGCCATCGTACCTTTCCGTCCGGCAGCTCAAGGCAGCCGGTACATGCGGCAAGGCCGGATGGGGACGCGAGTCGACGGCAGGGAGGGGATGAGCGGATAACCAGGGAGACGCTTGAGGAACAGCTTCCGCACGGCGGCCTGCTTCACGGGCGGCGAACCATGATGGAATCGGAACAAAGCGCACCAAACGGTCTGTTGTTTGAGGCAATCCAATGGCAGAGAGTTTGTGGCCTCCAGAACCGGAATCTCCGGCGGGGCCGTTCGACCTGCGGCAATTACTCGGAGGCTTCGCGACAGAGAACCGGGGAATCTGTCTCCCGAACTGCCCACGCGCTCCTTGCAATGTGCGAGCCGCAAATGGTCTTCCCGTCTCTGCGTACTCATGAACCCAATCCTGCCGGGCGCGATCCATCCAGACCAGGCCGGCGAAATGCTTAAAAATCCTTCTCTTGCGGTTCCTCGCGATTCCCTGATCGTTCCGGAGCTACGCAAGAGTCAAACCTTTTCGGCGACACCTCAATCGCATGGATCGAGATGCGTCAATTGACGAACCGGCGCATGCGGACATTCATCGCCACGCCCAGCGCCAGGAACGTAAACAGCACCGAAGATCCACCGTAACTCATTAAAGGTAAAGGGATTCCGGTGACGGGCATCAGCCCGATGACCATGCCTACGTTGACCGCGATCTGAAAGGTCAACACAGCCACGATTCCCATGATAATGAGGGAACCGGACAGGTCGGCGGCTGTTTGAGCGTTTTGAATCAAACGCATCAATATTAAAAAGTATAGCAGCAAGACAGAAATCGCGCCCACGAAGCCGTGTTCCTCGCTGAAGGCCGCAAAGATGAAATCCGTATAGGGGATGGGCAGGAAATAGCCCTGTGTCTGGCTGCCATTTTCCAGGCCTTTGCCCCAAATGCCGCCCGATCCCACCGCGATCTCCGACTGCAGCACCTGGTAGCCCGAGCCCCGGGGGTCGTTCTCGGGGTTGACGAAGGCGGTGAGCCGGGCCTTCTGGTACGACTTGAGAAACCTGCCGCTGGACCAGATTCCTCCGACCAGGACAGCGCCTACAGTGAGCAGAATCAAGCTCTGGCGGAGATTGATCCCGCCCAAAAACAGCCCGGCGATCAGAATGGGCATATACGTCAGCGTGGTTCCCAGATCGGGCTGCTTGAGCACCATCAACATCGGGATCCCGACCAGCGCAAAGGCCTTGAAGATCTCCTTCCACGTCACGCTGCGTCCGCCCAGGTTGGCAAAATAGCGGGCCACCGCGAGTATCAGCACCAGCTTGACGAACTCCGAGGGCTGCACCAGCATGGGACCCAGCTTGATCCAGCGGCGACCGCCCAGAGCCTTGTGACCGAGCGGCGACAACACCGCGGCCAGCGCCAGAAGGCCGAACCCGTACGCCCACGGAGCCCAGTCGAGCACACGATGATAGTCGATCCTGGAGAAGACGAACATGGCCGCTATACCGGCGGCAATCCAGAAGATCTGCCTGGTTCCGAAGCTCGAAAACCTCGTGTGCAGCGTGGCCGAGTGAACCTCAAGAACCGAAAGCGTGCAGAGCAGGAGCAACAGGCCCAGCAGCGCCCAATCGAAGTCACGAAAGCTCAGGATGCGGCGCATGGCGGTTATGGATCCTTTCGCCGCATGGGCGACATTGCGGCCACCTGCGAAGAAGTTCCACGGGAAGCTGCCGCCGGCGAAGCAGCGCGCTTGGCCTCGTGCTTCGGCGCCGGCTTTGCACTCGGGCCGTTCTCTGCCACAATGCCGTGGCTGTCGACAAAGAAGCGCCCGCCCTCAATGCGCTGAGCCGTAGTCTTGTTTGCGCCGGTTTGCGGGCCCGGCGCGGACCAGACAGCGCCCACCTCGACCGGCGCCGCGGCCTTCGCGGGCGGCAGGTTGTGCGCTTCGCGGCGCTTCTTATCCACGTAAGCCTCCACAACCCGGGCCGCGAGGCGCGCGGGATAATAGCTGAATTCGCCGTTTTGCCAAAGAACCGCCACCACAAGCTCCGGATTGCGCCGCGGCGTGATGCCCACAAACCACACATTGGGATACGTGCCCTTTCCCTTTCCGCTTTTCTCCAGCGCCTCGTGACTCATCTGTTGAGCGGTGCCCGTCTTGCCGGCAAAGTCGATCCCTTCCAGATGCGCCGAACCTGCGGTGTGGAACATCCCGGGCTGCGTCACCTCGGCCATGCCGTTGGTGATGATGTCCCAGTTTGCCGGATCGATGGGAACATAAGCGTCGCCCGATCCCGGAAAGCTATCCAGCAGCGATTTATAAAAATCTTTGGGAAGCTGATCGGGAAACACCACGTGCGGCCGCACCATATGTCCTCCCGACGCAATGCCGCCGATGATGCGCGCCAGTTGCATCGGCGTCGCCTCCACAGCGCCTTGGCCGATGGCCACGTCCAGCGTCTCGTCGGGATACCAGCGATGATGGAAGTTCTTGATCAGCCAATCCGGCGAGGGCATCAATCCCGCCTGTTCTCCCGGCAGGTCGATCCCCGTCTTTTGCCCGTAACCAAAGGCCGTCGCGTATTTCGCGATGCGGTCGATGCCGAGTTTGTCGCCGAGCATGTAGAAAAACGTGTCGCAGGAATAGGGAATCGCATTGTAAATATCCACCGCGCCGTGTTTTTCGTCGCAATGGTGGTAGTATCCGTACGGACCCCATCCGCCGTTGCAGACGATATGCATGTTTTGCGCGATGCCTTCCTGAAGTCCGGCCACGGACATCAGGATCTTGAAGGTCGAGCCGGGCGCCAATTGCGCCTGGATAGCCTTGTCCATCAGTGGACGATCGGGATCGGTTACGAGCTTGTTCCAGTCGGAGCGGCCGATTTTGACGGCGAACTCGTTGGGGTCGAAGCTGGGGCGCGAGACCAGCGCCAGAATCTCTCCGTTGCGCGGATCCATGGCCACAATGGCGCCGTTGCGGTCGCCCATGGCGAGTTCGGCGGCGCGCTGCAGGTCGTTGTCAATGGTGAGCTTCAGATCCTGGCCGGGCACGGCGTGCTGAATGCCGAAGTAGCCCACCTCGCGTCCGCGGCTGTCAACAACCACTTCGCGCGAGCCGTCCTGGCCGCGCAGCAGTTCGTCGTAGGTCTCTTCCACTCCCGCCTTGCCCACCACGTCGCCCGGCTCGTAGTAGGCGAAGCGTGGATTGTTCAGGTCCTCCTCGCTCACCTCGCCTACGTAGCCGATCAGTTGGGCGGCAAAACTGTCGCGCGGGTAAAGTCTGCGCTCCTCGTCGATGGTCTCCAGTTCGGGCAGCTCATTGCGGTGGGCCGCGATGAACGCCTGCTCGTCGGCGGTCACGTCCTCTTTAATCGGGATGGGCTGATAGCCGGGCTCTGTGCGGTAACGGTGCAACGTGGCGCGCAACTGGTCCAGATCAAGATCGAGCCCTTTGGCGATCAACGGCAGATCGGCGTCCACACTCTTGCTCTGCTCGCGCACCAGAAAGCAGGTAACGGAGGGATAGTTGTCCACCACCAGCCGGTTTTCCCGGTCGAAGAGTTTGCCGCGCGGCGCGAGAATCGGCTCCTTGCGAATGCGGTTCTGCTCGGCCAGCGCGCGGTAGCTCTCCACGTTCAGCACCTGCAGGCGCCACAGCCCCGCGGCCAGCGCCAGCATCATCAGCAGGACGCCGTACTGCACCACCGTCAGCTTGACTGTGGAGAGCTTTTCGCCGCGATTGATGCTGCCTGAAACCATGCCCTGCTTCTCAGAATACTGCGAGTTTGTTTTTTCGCCTCACTACGCGCCTGTGTCCGTGCATCCCTCAATCCTTGATTTGCAGACGGTCGAGCAACGGAAACAGCACCAGGGCAATCACCGAGTTTCCCACGGCGCGCAACAGCTCGGTCAGCCAGCTCCAATCGATCGCCAGGCCCAGCAGAAAGCGGGTGACGAAAAGATAAATGGCGCTGGAGAGCAGGGAGAGCGCGAAGTTGAGCAACACGCGGATAGTGTGATTGTCGACGTCGATGCGAATGCCCACAGACCCTGCCAGAAAGCCGACGGCTGTCTTGGCGATGCCGTTGATGCCGATGGCATGATGTGAGAGCGCATCCTGAAACAGGCCCATGACCGATCCCATGACCGTGCCCTCCATGGGATTGCGGCGGGCGAGTGCAAAGTAAACCGTCACCACGAAGGGCAGATCGAACCAGCTGTAGCGGCCGACCACGCGCGGCAGCCAGGCCTGAAGCACCAGCGCAACAAGAGGAACCAGCGTGTAGACCAGCAGCGGATAGCGGTGGATCTCCATATCGCGCCGGGATTCGGCGCCAAACACTGACATGGCTATGGATTCCTCCGTGGAGTCGCTTGCGGCTTGGATTTCGCTCCGGGATGGGCTGCGCCACTGCTCCCGGATGCGTCAGGCGAGGCAGAGGGGTATTTCGGCTTGGGTTTGGAAATGGGGCTTGTTTCCGGCTGCGCGCCGGAAGCGTCCGTGGCGTCAGGCGAAAACTCATCCGCGTGCAGAGGTTGCGGAGGCTGCGCGGCAGGGTTTGGCGGTGTACTGTCGTTCAAGGGCTGCTGATCGGGAGGAAGATTGGGATCGGCCAGGCCGGGAAGCTTCTCCGCCATGACCTCGGAGGCCTTCATCTGATCCTTGATGGCGGTTGGAACCGATCCTTGCTCTGCTTCGCTGGCGGCAAGGTCCTGCTGCTCCTGGGGCGCGAAGCGCGGCTCGGTTGAGGTGATCACCAGCACCTCGTCGAGGCGGTCGAGATGCGCCGCAGGCTTCAAGAGGATGTCGATGAAGGCGTCGCGGTCGGGATCGCGCACCACCTTCTCGACCACGCCGACGGGCAGCCCGCGCGGAAACACCAGGTCGCCCCCGGCGGTGAGCACGTGCTCACCCGGCTGGATGCGCTCATCGGCCAGAATCCCCACCACTTCCAGCCGGCCCGAGGCGTCGCCGCGAAGAATGCCGCGGATACGCGTCTTCTCCAGGATTACGCCCGCGCCGCTGGTGGCATCGTTCACGGCCAGAACCTGCGCGGTATGGGGAAACACATCGCGTACCTTGCCCACGATTCCGTCCGCGGTAATCACCGCCATGTCCGGTTTCAAGCCGTCGCGAGCGCCCTTATCGATATAGAAGACATGCGAGCGGTCGCTGCCGCTGGAGCCGTATACCTGCGCGGCCTGCGTGGTAAAGATGTACCTTTGCTGGAAACCGATCAATGCCTGCAGCCGCTGGCCCTGGCGGGCGTCCTCAAGCAACGCGGCCTCCTCGAGCCGCAGCCGGTCAACGGTATTCTCCAGATCCTGGTTCTGCTGGCGCACGTGGAGCAAGTCGATGTAATTGGTCCACAGGCCGATCACGCCGATCTTGCTCGCGTGAATCAGCCGTTCCGGCGGCGAAATCACGGCATTCGCCCACAGCCTGATCAGCCGCACGCCCTTTGCATCCGTGGAATCGAGAGTGTTCAGGCCGCTGCTGGTCCGCCGCACCTGCACCGCAAGCCCCACGAGCTGCGCCGTAAGCAGGGCAAGCAGCACCACGAGGTTCCGGTAGCGTGCAATAAACGATTCCATAAAAGCCAGTGTTCAGTTGTCAGTGAGCAGTGAACATCGGGCGGTTGCAGGTTGGAGCGGTTTTCACTGTTCACTGACCACTGTTCACTGTCCACTGCTTCAATCGATCTTGATCTTGCGCAGCAGCCGGAAGTCCGAGAGCATCTTGCCCGTGCCGAGAACTACGCTAGCCAGCGGATCGTCGGCCACGGAGACGGGCAGGCCGGTTTCCTCGCGGATGCGCTTGTCGAGATTCTTGATGAGGGCCCCGCCGCCGGTCAGCACGATGCCGCGATCGCTGATGTCGGCCGAAAGCTCGGGCGGTGTGCGCTCCAGCGCTACGCGAATGGCGTTCATGATCACGGCGATGCACTCGCCCAAAGCCTCGCGAATCTCGCTGTCGTCAATCGCAATCGTCTTCGGCACGCCCTCGATCAGGTTGCGTCCCTTGATCTCCATGGTCAGCGGCTTATCCAGCGGGAAGGCCGATCCGATCTCGATCTTGATCTGCTCCGCCGTGCGCTCGCCGATCAGCAGGTTGTACTTGCGCTTCAGATAGTTGGTAATGGCCTCGTCCATCTGGTTGCCGGCCATGCGCACCGTACGCGAATAAACGATCCCGCTGAGCGAAATCACCGCGATGTCGGTGGTTCCGCCGCCGATATCGACCACCATGTTGCCGCCCGGCTCGGTGATGGGCAGCCCGGCGCCGATGGCCGCCACCATCGCCTGCTCCACCAGGTACACTTCGCTCGCCTTGGCGCGATAAGCCGAGTCCTCGACTGCGCGCTTCTCCACCTGCGTAATCTCCGAGGGCACGCCGATCACGATCCGGGGGTGCACCAGCATCTTGCGGTTGTGCGCCTTCTGGATGAAGTAGTTGAGCATCTTCTCGGTGACCTTGAAGTCGGCGATCACTCCGTCCTTCATGGGCTTGATGGCCACGATGTTGCCCGGTGTGCGCCCCAGCATCTCCTTGGCCTTGTTGCCCACAGCCTCTACTTCACCGGTGTTCTTGTTGATGGCCACGATCGACGGTTCATTGACGACGATGCCCTTGCCGGCGGCGTAGACCAGCGTGTTCGCAGTGCCCAGATCGATGGCCAGATCGCTGGAGAACATGCTGAAGAGCGAGCGAATCCCGTGGGACCGCGAGGAGCGCGAAGGATAACCGTTGAAGGACATGGAGAAACTGAATCTACCTCAAAAATGCGCAGAAATGCGCAGGAACTGAATCAGCCTTAAAGCCTATTGTACGGCCAGTCGGCCGGGGCGGTCTCGGAGGACCGCAAAGGGCGCAAAAAGCCCCCCCAATGCGGTATACCCCAGGCGTTCATAACGCATGGAGGTTCGCCTGCTCTTCGACAGCGTCAAATGCGTTGAAAACCGCCGCCGCAAGGCAACGATGTCCGGTCTCGCTTTTGAGACCTGGGGGTCTTGCAACTCGCTTTCGCGCTACAATCTCCACATGAGTCCAAACGCGCAAAAACTCCTCGACGAGGCCAGGCAGCTCCCTCCACACGAGAGAGAGTGGCTGGCGGAATGCCTCCTGATCGGGGATGAGAACATCTCTGCCGCTCAAGTGGAATCCGCCTGGGACGCGGAGATCAAGCGCCGGCTCGATGAAATCGACTCGGGCAAGGTGAAAATGATTCCCGGGGAGGAGGTCCTCGCACGCATGGACGCTCGTCTCAAAGCCAGACGGCAGCAAGTCACGCCGCAAGAATGAAACCTTATCGTTTCCACCCGGAAGCTGAGGCAGAAACCGACGCAGCATTCGAACACTATTGGGTAGATAGCCCGACTGCCGCATTTGATTTTGACACGGAATTGCGCGCCGCTTACGCGAGGTTGAGCAGAACTCCTCGCGTCTGTCCTTCCTTTTTGCACGGAACCCGGCGGATACTTCTCGAACGCTTCCCTTTCTCTGTTGTTTTCCGCGAACTTCTTCACGAAATCCAGATCGTCGCCGTCGCCCATGCCAAGCGCCGTCCGGGCTATTGGACGAATAGGTTGAGACAATAAGAAGGAACCCCATGGAAACCGCCTACATTCCCAATCCCACCCGCTACGACCACGCCAACTTCCGCCGCTGCGGCCGCTCCGGTCTCGTGTTGCCGGCCATCACCCTCGGCCTCTGGCAAAACTTCGGCGGCGCCGATGTCTTTGAAACCGGCCGCGCCATGATCCGCCGCGCCTTTGACCGCGGCGTCACGCACTTCGATCTCGCCAATAACTACGGCCCTCCCTACGGCTCCGCCGAAGAGAACTTCGGTACGATTCTGCGCAAGGACTTCCGCGGCTTTCGTAACGAACTCATCATTTCTACAAAAGCCGGCTGGGACATGTGGCCGGGCCCCTACGGCATCGGCGCCTCGCGCAAATACCTGCTCGCCTCGCTCGACGACAGCCTCAAGCGCATGGGCCTCGACTACGTCGACATCTTCTACGCGCATCGCCCGTGGAAGGACTGTCCGCTCGAAGAAACGATGGGCGCGCTTGCCTCCGCCGTCCATCGGGGGAAAGCGCTGTACGTGGGCATCTCATCCTATAGTCCCGAGCGCACGCGCCAAGCCGCGAAGATCCTCAAACAGATGGGCGTGCCGCTGCTCATTCACCAACCGTCCTACTCCATGCTCAATCGCTGGATCGAAGACAGTCTGCTGGCCACGCTCGACGAGCTGGGCGCCGGCTGCATCGCATTTTCGGCCCTCGCGCAGGGTTTGCTCACCGGCAAGTACCTCAAAGGCGTTCCGGCCGATTCGCGCGCCCGATCCGAAAACTCGTCGCTGCTCAAAGAGTTCCTGAGCGAAAAGAATCTGAAGCGAGCCCGAGCGCTCGACGAAATTGCACGCCGCCGCGGCCAGACGCTCGCGCAAATGGCCATCGCCTGGGTGCTGCGCGACAAGCGCGTCACCTCTGCGCTCATCGGCGCGCGCAATGTGGAGCAACTCGACGACTCGCTCGATGCTCTGAAGAAGCTCAAGTTTACGGCTGCGGAACTGAAAGAGATCGACCGCTACGCGCAGGAAGGCGATCTCGACCTCTGGCGCGACGCGCGCGAAACGATGGCGTAGCTCAGCCGGCTACGCCCTGCCTGTCTCCACCACATCCCTGAGCGCGAAGCTCGTTTCCAGCCGGATCACGCCCGGCAGGTGCGACAGCTCGTTCTGGTGCAGGCGATTGTAATCGTCGATTCCGGCTACGCACCGCAGCCGACTGGCGCTCCGCCAGAATGCAGGATTGGCCGAAGGGCTGAATACCTGGCTGGGCACGCTCTCGCATCGCGGGGTGGCTGAAAGCCGGCACCGGCCCTGGACGGCTGCGGCAACCGTCCTTGCCTGATCTCATTGGCAATCGTTCCCGGGGCTCAATGTTTCGTGCATTACGGCTGCACGCCCGGCGGGATCAGCAGGGTAAGCGAGTGAGGCACAACCTCCAGCCGCACCGGTAAAGAGCCCAGGACCTCTCCGTCCGCTTCCACAAATAGCGGATCCGCGTTGTCATGGTGCGCACGGCATTCGATGGACGGCGTGTCGAGCAGTTCCACTACCCCATTGAAGGTATGGCGCCCGGCAATGGCCGCGAGCAGGAAACTAAGATAGCGCAGGCGGCTTTGCGTCTTGAACGCCAGCAGGCTCAGGCTTCCGTTGCGCAGGCTGGCCCCCGGAGCTAGCGTGCGCAGGACGCCTCCAAATGAGCGCACGCGCACAGCCAGCAACTGCGACACTTCCACGACGCGCTTGTCCCCATTCCCATTCGCCGGCAGGGCCGCTTCGAAAAGCGGAAAGGACGAAGTCGCCCAGATGCGGAACGCCTCGATCAGATAGAGGACGTAGCCCAGCCGCCGCTTCAGCCGCGAGTCCAGGCGCGACATCAGCAGCGCATCGGCCCCGATTCCCGCCGCGACAATGAAGTAGCGCGCGGCTGGATTGCCCGTGCTGTCCTGGTAGTGGATGCGCCCTACGGAAACTTTCGCCGGCGCGGCATCGAGCAGCGTACGCGCCGCCTTGGCCGGCCGCGCAATCAATCCCAGATCGGAGGCCAGCGCGTTGGCCGTCCCCAGGGGAACCACGCCCAGCGCCACGTCGGTTCCCACCAGGCTTTGTACAACCTCGTGAACCGTGCCGTCGCCGCCGCAAGCCAGAATCGCATCGCAGCCCTCGCGCACGGCCCGTTCTGCGAGGACCATCGCGCTGCCCGGCGCGCCAGTCTCGAACGCCTCAACGGCAATGCCCGCTTCGCGGAACACGTTCAGGATTTCGCTGACAGCCGCATCCCTCCGCGCGGAGTACTGGCCTGAAACCGGGTTGTAGATCAGCGCCACGCGGCGCATTGCGGGTTTCACTTGGACGATGGTTCCTATCTGCTCAAAGTGCCCTCAGGCACATCTTGCTATCATCGCAGATTCTTAGAAAAGAATGGAGGGCCATCTGCAGGAAATGACACTAAATGTGTATGGTCTTCGCCGCGTCAGCAGCGGCCAGTCCCAGGTAACCGCTCTCTCTGCGCACGCAGACTCGCGCAATCGACGCGCGCTCATCGCGCCTGCAACTGAGTGTCTAGGTAATGGTTCAGGGTTGGCTTAAAGCCAAAGACGCCAAAGATGCCAGACGGCATAGAAGCTCAACGCCGCCGCGCCTTCGATCCCCAGGGCCCAACCTACCCCTCTGCCTAAATCGCGCAGGTTCACGATTGCCTCGGCAGGCCACTCCGCCTCGACACGGATGGCGCCGGCTTTCATCCCCTGGGTCTGCATCAGCGGAGCGGCATAGCTGCTCATGTGCAACTGCGGCGAGAGCAGCGAAGGCAAAGCAGTTGCCGGGTGGATGTCGTCGAATCGTTGGGTTGGCACGGTGGCGCCCTCCTTCGACTCCTATCGGCGGTGCGCCAATCGAAATGAGTCGAGGTCGACAACAAAGATTTCCGGCAAAACCGTCGCTTTGCAATCGATGCCTCATTATGCTGGTGGGTCAGAGCGCCAGCGAGTGATTTAAATCACACCTTAGCCGACCGGTCCCAAGGTGGTAACTGACTTGCTCGGGCCGGCCCACTTTGATCCCTTCAACGCCTCCGGCTCGCCCAGGGTTCCACCCGCGCTCAACAAAGATCGCCGCCTCCACGAGCTTCGCGGAACCAATAGTTGTGCTGGTGACGGCCGAGCGCACTCGGCATTTTTTTACTGCGCGTGCGATGCCTGCGGCGCTCATCGCGCGCCATTCAAGCAAGCCCGCTATCATGCCTGTGAGAGGCAGATCGTCCCATGAATCCCAGCGGCAATACCATCCTGATCACCGGCGGGGGCTCCGGCATCGGCCGCGGCCTCGCGGAATCCTTCCATGCTCTCGGCAACCAGGTCGTCATCGCCGGCCGCCGGCGTCAGGCGCTTGACGAAACCACCGCCGCCAACCCCGGCATGAGGTCGCTCGCGCTCGATATCGAAGACCGCCCCGCCCTGCGCGCGTTTGCCGAAAAGGCGATCGCGGAGTTTCCCGCGCTCAACGTGCTCGTCAACAACGCCGGCATCATGCGGCCTGAAAAACTTCTCGCGCAGCAGCCCGATCTGGCCGACGCCGAAGCCATCGTCGCCACCAATCTGCTCGGCCCTATCCGCCTCACCGCTGCGCTCCTGCCTCATCTGCAAAAGCAGTCCCGCGCCGCCATCATCAACGTCTCATCCGGGCTGGCCTTCCTGCCCCTCGCGCTCACGCCCACTTACTGCGCCACCAAGGCCGCCATCCACTCCTACACGCTCTCGCTCCGCTGCCAGCTCCGCTCGACCGGCATCGAGGTCCTCGAACTGATCCCTCCCTACGTCGCCACGCACCTGATGGACGGCGCAGACAACCCGCGCGCCATGCCGCTCGCGAAGTTCATCGCCGAGGTCATAGAGATCCTCAAGACGCAGCCCACGCCGCCCGAGATCTGCGTCGAGAACGTGAAGACCCTCCGCTTCGCCGCCGAAAGAGGCAACTTCGACGCCATCTTCGCCCGGCTCAACGCTTCTTAGGCGGCTTTGCATCACTCCTGATGAGCCTGTTGCAGCCTGTCGCCGCGTTTCCGCCCCCACTCCTGTCAGGAGGCTGTTACCAGCGCGTTTTTCCTGGTGACGAAAGATTCCAGTTTTCGCTGATTATTTGCTATTCCCGCCACTTCTAAAGGTGTTACCGTAATAGCTCAATCTCCCCCGTGCGGCTGGTAAGCCGTAAGAAGCAAGTAGTGAGGCCGAGCGCAACACGTAAAGAAGATCGTTCCCGCGGATCCCATCGGTTCGGGAACGCAATCAAGCGCATAGGCCCAGTCGGCCAGTGGATTGCCTGGCGTGCGGCGTGAAGGTACGGCAGCCGTCGTTGCATCGGGGTGCAAGCCGAACAGGGGTATGAGGAGCGTTGACAGCGCCCTCCCGATTCGGCTTGAGGGGGTTTTCATGAGCTTCAGAAAAAACGAAAGCGGCAATGTCCTTGTCCTCACCGCTATGTGTTTGACCATCCTCATGGGATTTGTGGCGATGGCGATCGATGTAGGCATGCTCTTCCATGCCCGCGTACAGATGCAGATTGCGGCAGACGCCGCCGCTGCCGCCGCCGCGCTCGATTACAAGTACGGCGAATCGACAAGGGTCCAGAGCGACGCAACTGCAGCCGCAACACAGAACGGAATGCTGGCGACCGGCACAGCGACGATCAACGATCCGCCGACGAGTGGTTATCACAAGGCAGCCGGATACATTGAGGCTGTTGTCAGCGAGCCGTATCCGACGTTCTTTATGAAGACGTTTGGTTTCGGCGCCATCAACGTATCTGCCCGGGCGGTTGCGGGCTCAAGCGCCAATGGCGGCTGCCTTTGGACACTGGCAAGATCCGGCACGGACGTGTCACTCACCGGGTCCGGGGCTATTACGGCTCAAAACTGCAGCATTTACGACGACTCGAATGCGAGCAACGCGTTGCAAGTCGTAGGCAGCGGTTCCATCAGCGCCAAATCGATCGGCATCGTAGGCGGCTACAACAATGTGGGGGGACATATCAGCCCAAACCCGCCAACCACGGGAATTGCCCCTGCGGCAGATCCGCTGAGTCTGCCCGCGCCGACGATTCCGACGGGTAGTTGCTCGGGGAGCGCGTGCAACCCAAGCAACGTCGGAAGCGGGAATATGGTGCTGGGCCCGGGCACGTATACTTCGATCACCAATGTCGGAAGCGGGACTCTGACGCTGACCCCCGGGAATTACATTATCACGGGAAGTTTGAGCAATACCTCAACCCTTGGAAAACTGATTCTGGGCGCCGGGAATTACACGATCGGCGGGAACTTCACCAGTACGGGAAGCGGTTCGCTGACTCTGGGCGCAGGGCTCTATACCGTCGGCGGCAATCTTTCGCTCACCGGATCGGGGCCTATGACCGGGTCGGGCGTTACGTTCTATACGCAAGGCTCCACAACCGTAACGGGAAGCGGCAACATGAACCTGTCAGCGCCCACATCGGGAACTTACAGCGGGGTTCTGTTTTTCCAGTCAACGAGTGACACCCAAGCAATGAAAATTACCGGTTCCAGCGGTGATGATCTCCAAGGCATCGTTTACGCCCCCGCAGCGGCCTTGACGCTGACTGGTTCCGGCAATGTGACCGTATCCCTGGATATTATCGTTGATTCTTTGAATATCACCGGAAGCGGAACCATCGCGCTCACGAATTATGCCGTAGTCGATAACACGAACTCGGTGCTGGATAAGCTTGCGATGGTGGAGTGAGCTATGCGGCCTTCAGAAAGCTTCGCTTGCAAGGGAAAAGCTTCAATGAGGCGCCTTTTTCGGGCAATCGGAAAAGCGAACGGCGATGCTCTCGTCGAGATGGCAATTGTTCTGCCTCTTCTGACATTGCTCTTGTTGGGCGCGTTCGATATGGGTATGGCCGCCTATACGTCGATTGAGGTGTCGAACGCCGCCTTGGCCGGCGTGCAGTATGGCGCCCAGAACGCTACGGCCGCCGGAGATGTAACCGGTATCCAAAACGCGGCCGCCGCGGACGCGTCAAATATCACCCTGGGACCAACAAGCGCGTCGCATACCTGCATCTGCGCCGACGGCTCAGCCTCCACCTGCAAGCCTACAGACTGTTCCGGTTCAGCCATTGTGACGATCCTGACGGTTCAGACGCAGGCAACTTTTACGCCTTTTTTCCATATCCCTAGGATTCCAACCTCTTTCACCATTCAAGGCCAGGCGATCCAGAAGGTCATGCAATGATGAATCCAGCGGTTCCGGAACGATTTGCGAACGGGCCCGCAACCCGGTGGTTTGCATCGGGACGGTCCCAGGCCCGTCCTTCGTCTCTGGGGCGGCGGTGCGCGCCGCGTTGGCGCTGGAAAAGCCTCAGCGGCAGTTCCGGGTCAATCATAGTTGAGTACGCGATCACCGCGTCGCTCCTGATGACGCTCTTGTTCGGCATCGTGCAAACGTGCTTTGCGCTTTACGCACACAACTTTGTCTCGGATGCCGCCCGCATGGCTACGCGGTACGCCATTGTCCGGGGCTCGTCTTGCACCGGAATGTCTGACTGCGGCATAACTGCGAACCAGATTCAAACCTACGTGCGCGGCATTGCATACCCCGGCATCAGTTCAACCAATCTGAACACCGCCACAACGTGGCTTAGTGCGAGCGCTTCACCGCCTACCACGTGGACGGCTTGCGCCAATCAATGCAACGCTCCGGGAAATGCAGTGCGGGTGCAGGTAACCTACGCCTTTCCGATGTTTATTCCCTACTGGAAGTCGACGACAGTCAATTTGACCAGCACGTCGCAGATGGTGATCTGGAATTAACGCAGAGTACGGCGAAGCAGCAGGCGCGCTGCATCAGCCTGCCAAACGCGCTTGCCCGCCCTTCCTGCCATGGGCACCGTAACTCCCTCATCTGACGCAGCCAGGCGAATCCGATCCCGCTGCTTTTCCGTTTTTCCTGAGATCCTGCCGGTTATCCTAGCTTGCCCTCCGCCTCCGCTAGCCTCAAACTCTACTGATATGGCCACCGTCCCCGACCTCACCCTCGAAGCCGGTCTGCCCGCGAATCTTGACGCGGAAAAGACCATCCTGGGCGCGATCCTGCTCGACAACGCCGCCCACGCCGAGACCGCCGAAGTTCTCAAGGCCGATGACTTCTCGCTCGACTCGCATCGCCGTATCTTCCTGCGCATGAGCGAGTTAGTGGATTCCGGCCGCGCCGTGGACATCGTCACGCTCTCCAATGAACTGGCGCGCTACAAGGAGGTCGAGTCCGTTGGCGGCGTCGCCTACCTGGCCTCGCTCACTGAGGGTTTGCCCCGCCGGCCGGTCATCGAGGACTACATCCGCATCGTCAAAGACAAGAGCATGTTGCGCCGCCTCATGGGCATCTGCTCGGCCGCCATCGCCAAAGCCGCCGACCAGAGCCAGGATGCCATCGGCGTTCTCGACGAAACCGAATCGCAACTGCTTGAGGTGAGCGAAGCCGGCCTCACCCAGGGCCTGCAGCCCATCGACATCATCGTCCGCGACTCCTTCGGCAACATCGACAACCTCTACAAGCAGAGCCGCGAGGTCACCGGCCTGTCTACGTGCTTCACGGATTTTGACCGTATGACGAGCGGGCTGCAGAAGGGCGAGCTCATCATCATCGCCGCCCGGCCTTCCATGGGCAAAACCGCGCTGGCCATCAACATCGCGCAGAACGCGGCGGTGCGTCATCACGCCATCGTGGCCGTCTTCAGCCTGGAGATGAACAAGGAGTCGCTCCTGCGCCGCATGTTGGCCGCGCAGGCGGGAGTGGACCAGCGCAGGCTTCAGCAGGGCTTTCTGGGCCGCGAAGAGCACGAGAAATTGCAGAACGCGCTGGGTTTGCTGGTGGACGCGCGCATCTTCATCGACGATTCGGCCAGCACCACGCTGGCGGAAATGCGCGCTAAGGCCCGCCGCCTCAAGCAGAACGCCGGCGGCCTCGATCTGATCGTGGTCGACTACCTGCAACTGATGTCGGCCTCCCTGCCCGGCGCCAGCCGCAAAGGCTACGAGAACCGCACACAGGAGGTCTCCGCCATCTCGCGCGGCCTCAAGGCCACGGCCAAGGAGCTCCAGGTTCCGGTACTGGCCCTGTCGCAGCTCTCCCGCGCCAGCGAGCGCCGCAGCGACGACAAACGCCCCATGTTGAGCGATCTGCGCGAGTCGGGTTCCATTGAGCAGGATGCCGACGTGGTCGCCTTTATCCATCGCGATTCCTACTACAACCGCGACGAGGAGATTTCGCCCGAAGAGAAAGCCAAGTCGGAGATCATCATCGCCAAGCAGCGCAACGGCCCCACGGGCACGGTGATGATGCACTTTGACTCGCGATATACGCGCTTCGATGGCGTCGATTCCAGGCATGAAGCTGAGTGACGCTCAAAAACCGGCGCGCCCGCCTTGCATCCGCTTCCCCCGCGTGGCTATCTTTGTCCAAGCACCTTGATCCATCCAAGGAAGACCTTCATGGACGTTCTCCAACGGCTCTTCGAGCAGCATTTTCATGTGCCGGCCGAGCGCGTGCTGCCGCTTCAGGGCCAGCTCGGCGGCTCGGGACGCGTCATTGTCCGTCTTGCCGGCTCGGGGCTCACCGCCATCGGCATTCTCTATTCCGTGCGCGAAGAGAATGTCGCTTTTCTCGAGTTTTCCCGGCATTTTCGCCGCCATGGCTTGCCCGTGCCGGAGATTTATGCCGAGGATTTGAGCCAGGGCGCCTACCTTGAAGAGGATCTCGGCGATACCACGCTCTTCGAATTCCTCAGCGCCAATCGCTCCGGCGGTGCCATCGCCCCGCAGGTGGTAGAAGCCTATCGCAAGGTCGTAGCCGTTTTGCCGCGTTTTCAGGTCCAGGCGGGCCGCGGCCTGAACTATAAGGTCTGCACCCCGCGCGCGAGTTTCGACCGCCAGTCCATAGCCTGGGATCTGAACTACTTCAAGTACTACTTTCTCCGCCTCGCCGGCATCCCCTTCAGCGAGCAGGCGCTCGAACTCGATTTCACGCGCTTGACCAGGTTCCTGCTCGGCGCCGATCGCGATTATTTTCTCTATCGCGATTTCCAATCGCGCAACATCATGCTGCGTAGCGGCGAGCCTTGGTTTCTCGACTACCAGGGCGGCCGCAAGGGCGCGCTGCAGTACGACATTGCATCTCTTCTTTACGACGGCAAGGCCGATCTGCCGCCCGATCTGCGCCGGCAACTGCTCGACCACTATCTCGACTCTCTCGCCGGTTTCATCCGCCTCAAGCGCGAAGCCTTCATGGAGCACTATTACGCGTTCGTTTACGTCCGCATCCTGCAGGCATTGGGCGCATATGGCTTTCGCGGCTTTTATGAGCGCAAGGCGCACTTCCTTGAGAGCGTTCCCTTCGCGCTCAAGAACCTGCGCTGGCTCGCGGAGCACGTCAAGTTGCCCATCGCTCTGCCCGCGCTGCTCGACGCGCTTGAGCGCATCTCGTCGTCTGACAGATTGCAGAGCCGCGCTGTACCCGCCGCCGGCTTGACCGTGCGCATCTTCAGCTTTTCCTTCCATCGCCCCATGCCCGCCGATCAAGCCGGCAACGGCGGCGGATTCGTCTTCGATGCCCGCAGTCTGCCCAATCCCGGCCGCGAAGAGCAGTTCCGCGCTCTCACCGGCCAGGACTCGGCGGTCATCGATTACCTCGACCGGCAGGAGAGCGTGCACCAGTTTCTTTCGCACGCCGTTTCGCTGGTCGATGCCAGCGTAGCCAGCTATCGCCAACGCGGCTTCTCCAACCTGATGGTTTCCTTCGGCTGCACCGGCGGCCAGCACCGCTCGGTCTATCTGGCGGAGCTGTTGGCACGACATCTGCGCGGCGCGAATGGCGTGGAGGTCATCGTTTGCCACACGGCGCTCGAAAAGACAGGCAAATCGAAAGAGGCGAAGTAAATGAAGGCGATGATCCTGGCCGCCGGCCTGGGCGCCCGCCTTCGCCCGCTCACCGATGACCGCCCCAAGGCGCTAGTCACGGTCGCCGGCCGCACGCTGCTGGAGATCACCCTCAGCCGCTTGCGCGCCTTTGGCGTGCGCGAAGCGATCGTGAACGTGCATCACTTCGCGGAGCAGATCGTCGAAACCCTCGAGGCCAACCGCAACTTCGGCATGCGCATTGAAATCTCGCGTGAAGACGTCCTGCTCGAAACCGGAGGAGGCCTGAAAAAAGCCGCATGGTTTTTTCTTGAGGGCGGCGAGAGCGCGGACGAGCCATTCCTCGTTCACAACGTCGATGTTCTCAGCACCATCGATCTCGGGCGTATGGCGCGTTTTCACACCGAACACAACTCTCTGGCCACTCTGGCCGTTCAGCGGCGCGAGACCTCGCGCTATCTCCTCTTCGATGAGCAGGGCCGGCTCTGCGGCCGCCGTACCGGCCGGGATGCAGAACCCGAACTCGCCTGCCCGGCACGGAAATTCCAGGCTCTCGCCTTTTCCGGCATCCACGTCCTTTCTTCCCGCATCTTCACCAGGATGCCCGAGGAGGGCGCGTTCCCCATCATCCCCGCTTATCTGCGTCTCGCGGCCCAGGGCGAAACGATCCTCGCCTTTCGCGCCGATGAGTTCTACTGGCGCGATCTCGGCCGGCCGGAAAACCTCATCGCAGCCGACCGCGATCTGGTGAGTGGAGAATATCCCCTGGGTTGACGCCGCGCCGTCCGGCCGAAACCCCTGCCGCGCAACCGCGCGGATTGCCCCTCATAACTCATTCAAAATCAGAACGATTCTCCCCACCAACAGGTCGTTTGGCGATTCTCCCGGATCCACTTCAATGAGCTCCACGGGGAAGGCAATATCGTGCGGGCGCAACACAAGCCTGCTGGAGAGAAAATCCACATAGCGAAGCGACAGGTGCGAGCCGCAGCGAACCGCGTAAAGGTTGGGCCGATTGGGGCGGTAGGGTAGCAGCGAGTTGTAGTGCCGGTCGATCAGCGCGATCGCTTCCGGCAGCACCAGCGGGTCCATCGGCAGGGCATCGCCGGACGGCACGCGCACGGCGACAAACCGCTCCCAAGCGCGGCGAGCGTTCGAGGCGCGCGAGTGCGCGGATCGAAGGACAGCGGCCGGCAGGTGCAGCATCGTCTCGACGGCAGACGGCCGGATCACCGGTTCGAAGAGCGCCACGGCGTGTGAGACGACCGGAATGGCGTTTTCCTCCTCTCCCTCCGGCCAGGCAGCCGTTCGACGCGCGGAGGGCAACAGGTCGGAAGCCGTCAAATGTTGCGCCGCCAGGATTCGATCCATGGCCTCGAGTGAAAGCTGGCGCCGGCTGTGCAGAAAGTTGGACAGATGCGCTTGTCCAAATCCGGTCTGCCGCGCCAACAGCGATACGCTGAGCGTCCCCCGCTGTATTCTGCGCAGCAGTTCCAGGCGGAGGCGCTCGTGCATCTGCGTGAAGTTCATCTGTGGAAAATTCGCCGCCGGCAATAGGAGCGAATCCTCTTTGCTTTCCCTTGGAAAAGTTATCCGGGCTGGTTGGCCTTCATTCTGAGCATCTTGGCCGGAATTGAAAAGCTGGGGAGCGGAAAGTCTCCGAGGAGCATTGACGCAAAGTAAGCATATCCCTAGATTGGGTTTACTAAATCACGCACTGACTTGTGGGAATTTTTTCAGGAAGCATTTCGTTACCGTCGGATTTGGCGGGGACGAATTGCTGCCTCTTGCGGCGGCGAGTGAACAAGAACCGGCGAGATTCGATCGAGGCGGTTTATTCCTACTCCCATCCTGAGGCGCCCGATGAAGGCGCCGACGGCGAGCCAGTCGAGAAAATTCCAGGATCTGCGCGCCTATGGTCATGACAGAAAACAAGAGAGCACAGGCGGCAATCCCCCATCAGGACAGGAGAAACCTGAGTTGTCTAGCCTGGTTCTCTTCACCCCGGCGAATAACCATCACCACAAAATTCCGCCGGGAGAGGAAACAAATATGGAGAATCAGTCATGGAAGTGCGCGTGCAATTGAAAATTTGCGAGGGGTGCGGTTGTCTTTGGTACCGTACCCAGGCCCAAGGGAGTGTGTATTGCAAAAAATGTGAGACAAAACTGAAAGACTTTCCATCACCGGAGAGCCGCAAGCGGCGCGGAAGGCCGAGCCGCCGGCAGCTCTCCAGAGTGTGGGCGGTGGCTGAGGCAGCAGGAGGTGCGCAATGAGCGCAGCGCTCCAGTTACCGATGCCTTGGGAAGCCAGTACTGCCCAGGCAGCCTGGCAAATCGAACGGAGAAAATGGGAACAAAAACCCGCGCCTCGGCCTCAAGCAAGGCCGGCGGAGGCGCAGGATAAACCTCCAGCCAGCCTTGCCTTCTACAGGAAACACACCGAAAGCCTGTTGCGGCGCTACCTGTATGCGTCGATGCAGGTCGGCAGGGCGCCTTCGATCCTGGGCGATCCGGTCGCGCGGGGTTGGGCTTCGAGCCGCCCGGTCCGCACCTTCGAGGATGCATTGATCTTCGTCCTCGACATCGAAAACTGCCTGGGCCAGCTCGGTTCGCTGGATCGAGAGTTGTTGAGCCGTGTTGTGCTTCAGGACTACACCCAGGTCGAGGCTGCCATGATGCTGGGCATGAGTGTGCGGGCGGTTTCTTACAAATTCCCGTTGGCCTTGGACCGGTTGACGGAAAAGCTGCTGGAGGCCAGCCTACTGGTCATACCGCACTAATACAACCGAACCAGAAAAGCCGGCACAGGAGAACGCGCATTGCGTCCTCCTGTGCCGGTCCCATCCTTCCCGGAAACTCTGCTGAAGCTCTGCGTAACATTGCTGGGGGCATTTGCTCCGCTCGTCGTGCAGGGGCGTTCGCGTCACACCTCCCGCCCCGTTGTGGACGCCCTGAACCCCGCCGTGGAAGAATGCGTGTCTGTTGAGCAAATTTCATTCCGAGGAACCTCGCCATGCATCCCGCGTTTCGCCCTGCCGCTGTCTTTGTCCTGCTGGCTTCGGCTGTTCTGGCCGCGCAGCAACCCGCGCCCACCACCGCCGCCCAGGCGCCCAACAGCGATACCAGCTATATTGACGCCCAGGGAACGGCGCATATTACCCGCGTCGTTCCCATTCCAACGACCATCAGCCCCGAGGCGCAAAAGATGCTGGCCAGCCCTGCGCCCGACCAGGCGCCCCCGGAGTCACTGGCTGAGCGCCGCGCCCACCTCGAAACCTACACTGCCGCCGGCCGCGCCGCCTGGACGAAAATCTGTCCCAATCGGATTGTCGAAGATAAGATCGCCGAAGTTCCGGTGCGCATCGTCACTCCCGACGGCATGCCTGCTGAAAACCGCAACAAAGTCCTCATGGACCTGCACGGTGGCGGATTCAATGCCGACTCCGGCTCCTACCAGGAGTCGATTCCCATCGCCAGTTACACCGGAGTCAAGGTAGTTGCCGTTCTCTATCGCCTTATGCCAGAGCATCCCTTCCCCGCCGCGATCGATGACGCCGTCGCGGTCTACAGGGAACTCTTGAAGACATACAGCCCCAAGCACATCGTCATTTACGGGACCTCGGCTGGGGCCATCCTCACCGGCCAGGTGGCCGTCAAGCTCAAGCAACTGGGTTTGCCCATGCCGGCCGCACTCGGAATCTTCAGCGGCACGGGAGATTTTGCGCGCCCTGGAGACTCTGAGGCGATGTACACGCTATCCGGCCTCTCGGGCCATCTCGATCCGCCTGCGCCGAGCCCGCATGATTCCTCTCTCACCGACAGCGCCGATCTCAGGAACCCGATTCTCTCGCCCATCTATGCCGACCTGCGGGGCCTGCCGCCTACGCTCTTCGTCACCAGCGAACGCGACCTGCTGCTCAGCGGCACGGTGAACCTGCACCGCGCCTTTCTGCGCGCCGGCGTTGACGCGCGTCTGGTAGTCTTCGACACCCTCCCTCACGGCTTCTGGTATCACCCGGAATTGCCTGAAGCGATCGAGGCCAACCACATCATGGCCAGCTTCTTTGTCAAAGAGATGAGCCATTGAACCCGAGCGCCGGCTGCGGAGTTGCGCAAGCCCGCGGCCCGGCCTGCGGCCGCAACGCGGCAGTCTTTACGCGCCGCCTTCGTGGTTCTCCTTGGTGCCTTCCGCGGCCAAACTGCACGCATTCTGGTTTACGATGAACCTTGCAGCGAGGGGCCGTGCCGCCCCGCGCGGCAGGACATTGCCAGCCGCTTTACGCGCGGCGGCGTTCCAGTGTGGAGACTGTCATGACCGATCTGGTGCGGGATAAGTTGCTTGAGGGGTTGAGCGTCATGGAGGCGGTAGCCCGCGACGCGGCGTTGCACGCCACGCTGGCCGCGGCCGCTGAAGCCACGGCCGAGGCGCTGCACTCGGGCCGCAAGCTGATGGTTGCCGGCAACGGCGGCAGCGCAGCCGACGCGCAGCATCTGGCGGCGGAGTTTGTCAGCCGCCTTGTCGAGGATCGCCCGGCCATGCGCGCCGTGGCGCTCACCACCGATTCCTCCATCCTCACCGCCGTCGGCAACGATTATGGCTTTGAGCGCGTCTTTGCGCGCCAGGTTGAGGCGCTGGGACAGCCCGGCGACGTTTTCCTGGGCATCTCCACTTCAGGCAACTCGCCCGACGTTTTGCGCGCGCTCGAGTTGAGCCGCGCGATGGGCATCGCCACCATCGGGTTGACGGGGAGAACGGGCGGCAAGATGCCCCCGCTTTGCGACTACTGCCTGCGCATCCCCTCGGAAGTCACCATGTACATCCAGCAGGCCCACCTGGCTCTCGAACACATCTTCTGCATGATCGCGGAGCGCCGCTACTTTGCCCCGGGCCATGCCGGGGCGGCCGCTGCATCCGCCGCGGCAAAGGACTGAATCCCAATGGAAGCAATCGTCCTCGCCGGCGGGTTGGGCACACGGCTGGCCTCGCGCCTTGAAGGTGTACCCAAGTCCATGGCGCCCGTCGCAGGCCGGCCATTCCTTGAAATTCTGCTCGCCCAGTTACGCGGCGCCGGCTGCTCGCGCGTCCTGCTATCGGTGGGCCATCTGCACACGGTCATCCAGGATCATTTTGGCGCATCCTTTCGCGGGTTGCGCGTGGACTACGTGATAGAAAATGCTCCGCTCGGCACGGGTGGAGCGATTCGTCTGGCGCTCGCCGAGGCCCGCGAAGATTCCGTGCTCGCGCTCAACGGCGACACGTTCCTCGATGCGGATTACGCCGATATGCTGCGATTCCACTCCGAGGAACGGGCTGCGGTGACCATCGCCGTCGTCCACCAGCCCGACGTTGCCCGCTATGGCGGCGTCGCCATCGAGAACAAGCGCATCGTGGCATTCGAAGAGAAAGGCCGTTCCGGTCCCGGCCCAAATCCCGGGTGGATCAGCGCGGGCGCGTATGTTCTCAATCGCAATCTCGAGTGGCCGCGTTCGTTGCGGGAGCGCTTCTCTATCGAGAAGGATTTCTTCGCTCCGGAGAGCGCCCGTCTTGCTCCCGCCGCCTACGAAGTGAACGGCTATTTCCTCGACATCGGCATTCCCGAAGACCTGGACCGCGCGCAAACCGAACTCGCGCGATTCGTTTTGTAACGTCCCGGACACAACGTCATCGCCGGCAGTCTTGCCGAATTGCCGGCGGGTGATGTCTTTCACGAACAGATTCGTCCTTAGCCGGGCACGCACGCAAAAAGGCCGCAGCCCCTTCCACTGGCTGCGGCCCTTTGCTCGTGTTTTAGGCCCAATAGAGGAGTGCGCGTAGCGCGGCTGCCCCACCGCAGACCGGGATCCCCAGGAAACGGCCTTGGTTTCCTGGGGTGGAGGTGGTTACATCTCCTTCACGCCTTCCACAAACGCTTTCAGCTTCCGGCTCCGCGAAGGATGGCGCAGCTTCCTCAGCGCCTTGGCTTCGATCTGCCGGATGCGCTCACGCGTCACCTGGAAGCTCTGGCCAACCTCTTCCAGCGTGTGCTCCGAGCCGTCTTCCAACCCGAAGCGCATCTTGATCACCCGCTCTTCGCGCGGCGTCAGAGTGCGCAACACCTGCCCCGTATACTCCTTCAGGTTCACGCCGATCACCGCCTCCGAAGGCGACACCGCCTGACGGTCTTCGATGAAGTCGCCCAGGTGCGAGTCTTCTTCTTCGCCGATCGGCGTCTCCAGCGAGATGGGCTCCTGCGCGATCTTCAGTACCTTGCGCACCTTGGCCACCGGAATGTCCATGCGCCGCGCAATTTCTTCACTGGACGGCTCGCGCCCCAGCTCCTGCACCAACTGCCGGCTGGTGCGGATCAGCTTGTTGATGGTTTCGATCATGTGCACCGGAATGCGGAT
>PMYE01000138.1 GCA_003171315.1 Acidobacteriaceae bacterium | reverse complement strand
TATTTACGGATAAGCTCTTAGTCAAGCCGATGATTGTCCCAGTATCTTCTCGTAGAAGCGGACATATTGCGGAACCACGAGGGTTGCACAGAAGCGCTTTTGCGCCGCTTGGCGGGCGGCTTCGCGCATGGCGTGGAGGCGCGGCGGATTGTTGAGAAGGCTCAAGGCTCCGGCGGCCATGGCGTCGACATCGCCAACCGGGAAGAGCAGGCCGGTAACGCCGTCGTCGATGAGCTCGGGGACGCCTCCAACACGCGTGGCGATGGAGGGGACCTTGCAGGCCATGGCTTCGAGGGCGGCGAGGCCGAAGGACTCGAGCTGGCTGGGCATGAGGAAGAGATCGGCGAGAGCCAGCAGCTCGCTGACGCGCTCCTGCTTGCCCAGAAAGTGGATGCGGGCGTGGATGCCGAGATCGTGCGCCAGCCACTCGGCCGCGGAGCGGTCCGGGCCGTCACCGACGAGGACGAGCTGGGCGGGGCGCTCGCGCGCGACAAGCGCGAAGATCTTTACCACGTCGGTGACGCGCTTGACGGGCCGGAAGTTGGAGAGGTGCATCAGGATGGGTTCGTCGGGCGCGGCGTAGTGGGCGCGGCAGCGGGCGCGCGCAGCTTCGTCTGCTATCGGCGTGTAGACATCGCAGTTGACGAAGTTGGTGATGGTCTCGATGGGGCGAGTCACGTCGAAGTCGGCGATGGTCTTCTCGCGGAGGTAGTTGGAGATGCTGGTGACGCCGTCGCTCTCCTGGATGGCGTGGCGGGTGATGGGAAGATAACTGCGGTCGAGGCCCACGAGCGTGATGTCAGTGCCGTGGAGCGTGGTCACGAACGGCAGCCGTCGGCCGCGTGTAGCGAGCATCTGGCGGGCGAGCAGTGCCGAAACGGAATGAGGAATCGCGTAGTGAACATGAAGCAGATCGAGCGAGTAATATTCGGCCACTTCTGCCATGTGTGAGGCAAGCGCGAGATCGTACGGGGGGAACTCAAAGAGCGGATAGCTGGAGACGGGAACTTCGTGGTAGAAAATGCCGTCGTCTCGGCCGTTGAGACGGAAGGGCTGTGAATAGGAAATGAAGTGGACCTCGTGACCGAGGTTGGAGAGTTCGATGCCCAGCTCGGTGGCGACCACGCCGGAGCCGCCGTAGGTGGGGTAACAGGTAATCCCGATGCGCATGGAGCCTTCTTGGTTTGAATTTGCCGCTACGGTTTTGACGCGCGGGAGTGAATGGAAGATGCAGAGAGCCAGCGGGCTGGTGAGTCCGCAAGTTGGTGGTCGAGCGGGCCGGCAGACAGGCCCGCAAAGGAGATGAGGCGGATGGCGGGGAATTCGCGGAGAGCGGAGAGAGCAGAGCGCTCGGTGTCGCGCGAAGAGCGAAGGCGGGTGCGAACGCGGGCCAGGTCGGCGTCGTTGTAGCCGGGGTGGGTGACGAGCTCCCATGTGCCGGGAGGAAGGTTCCGCAGCAAAGAGCGGAGGGTGGCCTCGTCGAGGACGCCGGTACCGGCTACGGCGATGGTACCGTTGGTGGTGACAAATCCTTCTTCCTCGATAATCCGGCGACTAGCAGGTTCCAGCCAGCGCAGAGCGCCCACTTGCGCCAGGCGTAGCCAGGGGGCGCTTCGCGTGACGCAAAGGGCCCAGTCCGGCTCGAATGGATGACGAAGTGCGCGAATGCCTGCAAAGCGCGCCGCGCGCAGCAGCGGCCGCAGTACAGCGGAGAACACATGCAGATGCTTGTGCGTGTCGACGTGAGTCAGGCGCAGGCCGCGCTGCTTTAGAAGGGAGATTTGGGCCGAGATCTCGGCTTCGATTTCGAAAGAACGAATGCGGCCAGTGAAAAGACGCGCCAAAAAAACCGTGAGCGACGACGGAAAGTGGCCGGTGCGTGGATCGACGAGTGTGGGAATCCGATGTGGCGGCAGCACGGGTTCGCCGTCGACAAGGACCACGTGGCAGCCGACGCCGAGCGTTGGAGTGGAGAGGGCGAGATCGACGGCTTCCTCAGTGGCGTTTGCCCGCGCCATGAGCGAGGTGCTGCTGACGACGCCGGCTCTATGAAGCTCAAGAATGGCGCGGTTGACGCCGGAGGTCAGACCGAAATCGTCTGCGTTGACGATGAGTTTTCCCACGAGCTGAGTGTATCAAGCGGCGCGAGCGGCAGGTTCACAGTGGCCAGGGTGAGCGAAGCGCGCCGAGCGAGTGCGCGGCTTGGCGATGAGTGGTGGGCAGTGCAGGGCTCGANNTTGTAAGGCAGGCGCTCTAACCAGCTGAGCTAACCGCCCGCTTCTGAGCTTCTCTCATGATACCAGTACATGAGTTACGCTATAGCCGCGCGCATGCGGAGTGTCATCGGCGATGATAGGAAAGATGTACAAGGAGCGGCCGGGATCGTGAGTGCAGTGCAGCCTGTTGAGGAAAAAACGGCGATCATTGTCGGCGGCGGCGTGGCTGGCATGAGCGCGGCTTGCGCTCTGGCCGAGGCCGGGCTGCGCGTAAAGCTGGTAGAGCGGCGCGGCTACTTGGGCGGGCGGGCGAGCTCGTACCGGCATCCGGGCGTGGATGAGGTGATCGACAACTGCCAGCACGTGCTCTTTGGCTGCTGCACCAATCTGATCGGGTTCTACCGGCGCATCGGCGTGGCAGAGCGGATCCACTGGACGAGCACGATGACGATGATCGAACCGGGCGGAAGGCGGTCGATACTTGGGCCTTTGCGGCTTGGACCTTTGGGATTGCCCGCGCCGCTGCACGCGCTGCCGCGGCTGATGACGGCGAAGGCCTTCACGCGCGAGGACAAGATCGCGCTGGCGCAAGCGTTTCGGAAACTGATGCGGCCGGTTGCTGCGGATTCAACCGAGACGCTGGGCGCCTGGCTCAAGCGCAATGGACAGACGCAAGGCGCGATCGAACGATTCTGGCGGCTGGTGATCGCGAGCGCCCTGAACGCCGACGTCGAGGCGATCGCGCTGCCCTACGCAGCCAAGGTGATTCGCGAATTGTTTCTGAATTCGCCTGGGGCGGGCAGTATGGGGATGAGCACCGTGCCGCTGAGCGAGCTTTATGCCGGCGCGGAGAAGTATCTGCATGAGCACGGCGGCGAGGTGGTGTTCAACACCAGAGTGGATACCGCGGCGTGGGATGAGGAGACGTCGCAGTGGACGCTCATGACGCAGGCGGGTGCGCTGACGGCAGATTATCTAGTGCTGGCGCTGCCGTTCGAGGCGACGGCCAAGCTGTTGCCGATGATGCCTCCGGCAGATGGCGTTGAAACACTCGCCGGCCAGCTTGAGAGGCATGAGCACGGGCCGATCTGCAGCGTGCATCTGTGGTTCGACCGCGAGATTACGCAGCTGGACCACGCCGTGCTGCTGGATCGCGAGATTCACTGGATGTACAACAAGAGCCGGCTGCAACCGTGGCGCAAGACGAAGGGCAGCTATCTGGAACTTGTAGTAAGCGCTTCGCGGAAGTTTGCGGCGCTGAGCCGGGAAGAGGCGATTGACCTGGCGGTACGGGACCTCAAGGAATTCTTTCCCGTTGCGGCTGCGGCAAAGCTGGAGAAAGCGGCGCTGGTGAAGGAGGTTCGTGCGACATTCACAGTTCCTCCTGGAATTGATGAAGCCCGACCTGGACCTGAGTCGCCGTGGCCGAACTGCGTGCTGGCCGGGGATTGGATTCGGACGGGGTGGCCGTCGACGATGGAGAGCGCGGCGCGGAGCGGACATCTGGCGGCGGAAGCAGTGTGCGCGGCGATGGGTGAGCGGCGGAAATTCCTTGTCGCCGATCTCAGGCCGCGGGGACTCATGCGATTTTTGAAAGCAGCTAATCCCTCCTAGCGTCCAGCTTCATGGGGCCGTCTCAATCGAATACGACTGTCTTATTCCCGTAGCACAAAATCCGCCGGTCAAGGTGCCAGCGCACCGCCCGCGAAAGGACCATGCGCTCCAGATCGCGACCCCGCGCGACGAGGTTCTCGACCTGGTCGCGATGGCTGATCCGCGCCACGTCCTGCTCGATAATCGGCCCGTCGTCCAACGCTTCGGTTACGTAGTGGCTCGTCGCCCCGATCAGCTTGACCCCCCGCGCGTGCGCCGCGTGGTAGGGCTTGGCCCCCGTGAACGCCGGCAAAAAAGAGTGATGCACATTGATGATCGCGGCAGGATAGCGCGACACAAACGCCGGCGACAAAATCTGCATATAGCGCGCGAGAACGACCAGCTCGATCTCGTGCCGCGCCAGCAATGCAAGCTGCCGCGCTTCGGCCTTTTTCCGCGTTTTCGCCGTCACCGGTACAAATTCGAACGGCACTTCATAGAACGCCGCAAGATTCTCCACCTCGCGGTGGTTCGACACAATCAGTGGAATCTCGCACACCAGCTCGCCGGTGCGCCAGCGGTGCAGCAAATCCGCCATGCAGTGCAGAACCTGCGAGCAGAAGAGCGCAACTCGGGGCCGGCGCGCGCTCGACGTCAGCTTCCAGGTCATGCTCAGCTCGCCGGCCATGGGCGTGAAGGCTGTCTTGAAGCCCGCCAGATCGAACCCGTCGAGCTCCCACTCCACGCGCATGAAGAACAGGCCCAGCTCGTGGTCAACGTGCTGGTCCGCGTGCAGAATATTGGCGCCGCGCTCGTAGAGCAATCCGGAAACGCGCGCCACCAGCCCCTTGCGGTCGGGGCAATCGATCAACAAAACAGCCGAGTCTTTCATCTTGAGTTCAGATTACGCCACCGCGCGCTCGCGGACCGTTGAAGGCTTTGGCAGCCTGCCACGGCGTCTTCGCCCACAGCCGATCCCTCAGTCGTAGTACTCCAGGCCCAAATGCGTGATCAAATCCGCGCCCATGATGTGGCGCAGTGTGTTTTTCAGCTTCATCGACTGGATAAACAGGTCGTGCTCCGGATAAAGCCCAGGTGCGCTCTGCGGCGATTTCAAATAGAAGCTCAACCACTCCTGAATGCCGATCGACCTGAGCTCCGGCGTGCGCTTCGCCAAATCGAGAAACAGCACCAAGTCCAGCGCAATCGGCGCCGCCAGAATCGAATCGCGGCACAGGAAGTTGATTTTGAGCTGCATCGGATATCCCAGCCATCCGAAGATGTCGATGTTGTCCCACGCTTCTTTTTCGTCGCCGCGCGGCGGATAGTAATTAATCCGAATCTTGTGGTAGATGTCCTTGTACAAATCCGGATAAATCTCCGGCTGAAAGATGTACTCGAGCGAGCCCAGCTTCGACTCTTCCTTGGTCTTGAAGGACTGCGGCTCGTCCAACACTTCCCCATCGCGATTCCCCAGGATGTTGGTCGAGAACCACCCATGCACACCCAGCATCCGCGCCTTGAAGGCCGGCGCCAGCACCGTCTTCATAAACGTCTGCCCGGTCTTGAAGTCCTTGCCGCAGATCGGCGCCGCGTTCCTCTTCGAGAGCTCAACCATCGCCGGAATGTCGACGGTCAGGTTGGGCGCTCCGTTGGCGAAGGGCACGCCCTCCTTCAGCGCCGCGTAGGCATAAATCTGCGAGGGCGCAATGCCCGGGTCGTTCTTCTCCAATCCCTTCTCGAAGGCCGCAATCGACTGATGCACGGCCGCCGGCTGCATGAAGATCTCCGTCGACCCGCACCAGATCATCACCACGCGGTCCACGGTCTTCCTGAAGGCGCGAATATCCGCCCGCACCTGCTCGGCCAGATCCCGCTTGTTCTTGCCCTTCTTCACGTGCGTGCCGTGCAGCCGCTTGACATAGTAGCGATTGAATACCGCCGGCATCGGCGCGATGGTTTCGAGATACGGCTTCAGTTGCTTGAGCGTCTCGCTCTTCAGCACTTGCGCATGCGCTGCCGCCTCGTACACGTTGTCGTCGAAGATGTCCCACCCCGTGAATACGATGTCGTTCAAATCCGCGAGAGGAACAAAGTCCTTGATCAGCGGCGAGTTGTTATCCGTCCGCTTCCCCAGCCGGATCGTGCCCATCTGCGTAAGCGACCCAATCGGCTTGGCCAGCCCCCGGCGAACTGCTTCCACGCCGGCAATCATTGTGGTGGCTACAGCGCCCATGCCAACCACCATCACGCCTAATTTGCCCTTGGCGGGTTCAATCTTCGTGCCAGCGGTCTTGGGGCCGCCTTTCCGCTTCGTTGCCATTGCTTCTCCTACCCTTCCTTTGCTCATGATTTCGAACTGCTAAGAATACATCTCCGTTCCTGCAACGCGCTTGCCGGCTTACTGCCTTGCTAACTTACCACTTGCTGCCTTCCTGGCTCCGCTGGCTCCCTTCACGCCGCACTTGCCCTTCTTCGCCGGTTCATGTGAACCCACAAGAACCAGAGAATCAGCGCCACCACGGCCAGTTCTACCGCCAGATGAAAGCGATGAAACACCGCTTGAAACCGTGGATCGGTATGCCACCGCTCGCCCAGCTCCCGGCCTACCAACGCGAGCACAAAACACCACGGCCACGATCCTACAAACGTATAAATGTGAAATCGCACCTGCCCCATCTTCGCGACCCCCGCCGGAAACGCGATAAACGTGCGCACAATCGGCAGCAGACGCGCGATCAAAACAGTAATGGAACCGTATTTCTCAAAGAACCTCGTAACCCAATCCAGATCGCTGTGGCTCACGAGGACCCATTTTCCGTAGCGCTCCACCAGCGGCCGTCCGCCCCTGGCCCCGATCCAATACGCCACCGCCGAACCCAGATTGCAACCCACAGCTCCCGCTGTTGCGGCCCAGAACAGATTGAAACGCCCCAGGTAGGCTACGTACCCCGCAAACGGCATGATGAGCTCGGAGGGCAGTGGAATGCATGCCGATTCGATGCCCATCAGTACGACGATGCCCGCATAGCCCCCAGCGCCGATCACACGGGTTACAAACTCCACCAGCAAGGCCAAAATCTTTTCATTCATGAGCCTTCTCAGTATATAAGCCAGCCCGCGCTTCCGAGCCCTGGCAGAGTCGTTCCGGCTTAAAAAGGCGCCTGTACACGCCTGCGATTCTCGTTTGCTAGGATGGGTGTGATCGCAACCACGATCGTTGGAGGTTCCGTTGTCCGATCTTCCCCCCGTTCCGCTTACTCTTGAAGGTTCCAGCGTGCTCCACCAGTTCTTCCGCTTCGACTGGAAGGCGTGGCACGCAGCGCCCGCCGCGGATCGCGAGCAAATCGCGTCTTCTGCCGTTGAGACGCTCAGAAAGCTGGAGCGCATGAGCGTGGACGAAGGTATGCAGATGGGTCAGGGTGCGCACCATTGGCCCGTCCGCACTGCCCTCTACTCGCAGCTCGGCCACAAGGGCGACCTGATGTTGATTCACTTTCGCGATTCCCTCGAAGCGCTGAACCAGGTTGAGCTCGATCTTGCGCAGACGTCGCTCTACGGCTTTCTCGATCTCCGCCATTCTTATGTCTCGGTCGTCGAGTTGGGTCTCTATGAGTCGACCCGCAAAACCTACGAGGCCGCATCGGCGATGGGATTTGAGGAGCACTCGCCGGAGTGGAACGCGGAGATTGCAGCCTCGCTCGCGCGCAGCGCAGAAGCCATGAAGCCGCGGCTGTTTCCTGCCATTCCGGACGCGAAGTATCTCTGCTTTTATCCCATGGACCGCAAGCGCGGGGAGCAGGTGAACTGGTACACCGTGCCCTTTGCCGAGCGGCAGCGCATGATGCACGAGCACGGGCTGATCGGGCGGCGATACGCGGAGCAGGTGAAGCAGATCATCTCCGGTTCCATCGGGATGGACGATTGGGAGTGGGGAGTGGATCTCTTCGCCGACGATCCGGTGGTCTTCAAGAAGCTGATCTATGAAATGAGATTTGACGAAGTGAGCGCGGTGTATGCGCTGTTCGGGCAGTTCTTCATTGGGGTGAGGCTGCCGGTGGAGAAGCTGGGCGGGTGGCTGGAGGGGAAACTGTAGCCGGGCATTGGTTATTTCGCCGGCTTGCGGAAACTGAGGATGTGATGACGAGTCCCGCTGTCTCAGAAGAAGAAATTGAGGTAGCCGAGAAGCTCAGGGCACAGGGAGAATACGCAACAGCCCTCAAGCTGACCCAAGACATGCTGGAACGGGCGCAAGATGGTGATGCGCGGATGCGTCTGCTGTTCAACCTAGTCACGTGCTCGGCATTCATGGAACTCGAAGACGTCACAGACCAGGCAATGAAAGAACTGGACACGATGCCCCAGCCCGAGTTTTCACGGGCTCTTGCTAACATGTCGCGTGCTTACGCGGAGGAACAACTGGGGCGGCCCGAGAAGGCATTGGCCCTCCTCGATATGAATCTCGACACTGGATTCTTCGAGCGCGAGGACTTTCGCATTCACAAGTATCAGCTCTGCCACTTCAAAGGGAAAGCGCTCATTCGCTTGAAGCGTGCGAAAGAAGGCTTGGATTGGCTCGATACGGGGCATGTTCTGTATCCGTCAGAAGAAAGCGCTCGGGATGAAACTGAGCTCAGAATTATCGGCTGGGTTGAGCCGAGCATTCAGATCAACAGGGCGAATTGTCTTATGGGCCTTGACCGCTTCGAAGAAGCATTTCAAGCAGCTACCGAGGTTCTAAGGTGGACCGACGGTGATTTGGCTACGTTGGCAAGACAGCACATGGCCGAATGCCGGGTTTGGCAAGGCCGCGTACCGGAAGCTCTCGAGATTTATTCTGACCTCAAGAAGCGGCTGCCATGCAGACTCATCGATGAGGATCGCATCCAGCAGGGGATTACCAATTGCATGAACTATCTTGAGAAGCGTCGCCAGTCCGGTAAGCCCTCATGACTGTGCCCTCGCGTCTCTGCGATACGATGACACTGGATGCGTTCCAAAAGGCCAGCCCGTAAGACCGGTGTTAAGCCGTCTCATGGCACGCTCGCTGCCGAGCGCGTCGCTGCGATCCTCAAGGCACTCGACGAAGCCTATCCCGACGCGGTGTGCGCGCTCGATCATCGCTCGCCGTGGGAGTTGCTGGTGGCGACGATCCTTTCGGCGCAGTGCACGGACGTGCGCGTGAACCTGGTGACGCCGGAGCTGTTCCGGCGCTTCACTAATCCGAAGACGATGGCCAAGGCGAGTTTGCCTGAGCTTGAAGAGCTGATCCGGACGACGGGGTTCTTCCGCAACAAGGCCAAGTCGATCCAGGGCGCGGCGCGGAAGATCATTGCCGACTTTGGCGGCGAGGTTCCGCAGACGCTGGCCGAGCTCATTACCATTCCCGGAGCGGCGCGGAAGACGGCGAACGTGGTGCTGGGTGTGTGCTTTGGAAAGGCCGAAGGCGTGGTGGTGGATACGCACGTGTTCCGCATCGCGCGGCGGCTGGAGCTGGCCAAAGGCGAGACGCCGGAGAAGGTGGAGCAGGAGCTGATGCAGGTTCTGCCGCGCGAGCGGTGGATCGGCTTCTCGCACCAGATCATCCAGCACGGGCGGAAGGTGTGTATGGCGCGGAATCCCAAATGCGGCGAATGCAACCTGGAGACGATGTGCCGGTCGGAAGACAAGACGTGGAAGTCGTGAGATCGCGAGTTAGCAAGTTAGCGAACAGGCCCCTTCGCAGGGCCTGTTCTGTTAGCGAGTTGGCGGGGCTAGCGGGGCTAGCGGGGTTAGCGGGG
>PMYE01000060.1 GCA_003171315.1 Acidobacteriaceae bacterium | reverse complement strand
TCGGTCGGCGTGGTGATGGCCTCATCGTATGCGTTGGTGTGCAGGGAGTTGCAGTTATCGTAAATGGCGATCAACGCCTGCAGCGTGGTGCGGATATCGTTAAAGTCGATCTCCTGCGCATGCAAGGAGCGGCCTGAAGTCTGCACGTGATATTTCAGCTTCTGGGCGCGCTCGTTGGCGTGATATTTCTCCTTCATCGCAACTGCCCAGATGCGCCGCGCAACCCGGCCCAGCACCGTGTATTCCGGGTCCATTCCGTTGGAAAAGAAGAACGAAAGGTTGGGCGCGAAATCATCGATCTTCATGCCGCGCGCCAGATAGGCCTCGACATAGGTAAAGCCGTTCGCCAGCGTGAAAGCCAACTGCGAAATCGGATTCGCGCCCGCTTCGGCGATGTGATAACCGGAGATCGAAACCGAATAAAAGTTGCGCACTTTGTGCTGGACAAAAAACTCCTGAATATCGCCCATGACCTTCAGAGAGAATTCGGTCGAAAAGATACAGGTATTCTGGCCCTGGTCCTCTTTCAGGATGTCGGCCTGCACCGTGCCACGCACATTTTCAAAGACGCGCGCCTTGATTTTGGCGGCTTCGCCAGCGGTTGGCTCACGTTTGGCGTCGATGCGGAATTTGTCCAGTTGCTGATCGATTGCGGCGTTCATGAACATCGCCAGAATGGCCGGCGCGGGGCCGTTGATGGTCATCGATACCGAGGTCGCCGGATCGCATAATTCAAAGCCGTCGTATAAGACTTTCATATCGTCCAGCGTGGCTATCGATACGCCTGAATTGCCGATCTTGCCGTAGATATCGGGCCGCAAGGCCGGGTCGGAGCCATAGAGCGTGACCGAATCGAAGGCAGTCGACAGGCGTTTGGCCTCCATGCCTGCCGACACCAGTTTGAAACGGCGATTGGTGCGGAACGGATCGCCTTCCCCGGCGAACATCCGCGTTGGTNNTTCTCGCGTTTGAACGCGAAGACGCCGCCCGTGTATGGGAAAGATCCCGGCACATTTTCCAGCATCAGCCAACGCAGGATTTCGCCGTTATCCGCAAAACGCGGCAGCGCGACTTTGCGGATTTTTGTGCCGGATAAGCTGGTGGAAACAAGCTGCGTGTGGATCTCCTTGCCGCGGCTCTTGACCCCATGCTGGTCGCCGGCATACGTGGCTTGTATATGCGGCCAACCGTCCAGCAACTTTTTGGCGCCGGGGTCCAGTTGGGCATCGCGTTCTCCGAACAATATGTCCAAGTCGTCCAGGCCGGCGCTCTTGCCTGCCTCGGTCAACATGCGTTTCGACTCTTGCAACTGCTGGCGTTCCCGCGCCAGCTTGACTTGGCAGAAGGCAAGTTTACGATAGCCATGCACAGCGTCAGCGATCTCCGCCAAGTAACGGTTACGCTCGGGCGGTATGATCGCGTTTTTGCCGGAGGAGAATTTTACGCTGACCGCGTCCAGCTTGCCGGCCTTGACCGGCAAGCCAAGCGCCGCCAGTTTCGGCAACAAGCCTTGATAGAGCGCGGTCACGCCATCATCATTGAAACGCGACGCCTGAGTGCCGTATACCGGCATTTGTTCCGGCTGCCTGCTCCATAAGTCGTGATTGCGCTGCACCTGTTTACAGACATCGCGCAGCGCGTCTTGATNNCGATGCAGCGCCGAATTCCGGCGTCATGACATAGGTGCTGAGATCGACCAACGGCACGATGGCAGAGTCGCCCTGGCCGATGCCAGAGGTTTCTACAACGATCAGATCGAAGCCGGCTACCTTGCAGGCGGCGATCACATCCGGCAGCGCCGGCGAGATTTCGGAGCTGGCCTCGCGGGTCGCCAGCGAGCGCATGAAAACTCGCTCCTGGCCATTCCACGGGCCAATCGCGTTCATGCGGATGCGGTCGCCCAGCAACGCGCCGCCCGTTTTGCGGCGCGAGGGATCAATCGAGATCATGGCGATCTCCAGGGCGTCGCCCTGGTCAAAGCGTATGCGGCGAATCAGTTCGTCGGTCAGCGACGATTTGCCGGCGCCGCCGGTTCCGGTTATGCCGAGCGTGGGCGCAGTGACAGACTTCGCGGCCTGATGCAACGCGGCCTTCAGTTCCGGAGCTGCCTTGCCGTTTTCCAGCGCGGTAATCAACTGCGCCAGCGCGCGATGCCGCGATCCTGCCTCGCCGTTCGTCAATGCAGCCAGAGTGGCGGGGGCGTACTGTGAGAGATCGATGTCGCAGGCCTGAATCATCGACAGGATCATGCNNGGCCAGGCCCATTCGCTGGCCGTCTTCGGGGCTGAAGATGTGGGCCACGCCATAGGCTTGCAATTCCGCGATCTCGGCGGGAATGATGACGCCTCCGCCGCCGCCGAATACCTTGATTTGGGCGCCGCCGCGCTCTTTCAGCAGGTCGATCATGTACTTGAAATATTCGATATGTCCGCCCTGATAGCTGGAGACCGCGATTCCCTGCGCATCTTCCTGCAGTGCGGCGGTCACAATCTCGTCAACCGAGCGGTTGTGGCCGAGGTGTATGACTTCCGCGCCGTGGGCCATCAAAATGCGGCGCATGATGTTGATCGAGGCGTCGTGACCATCGAAGAGCGAGGCCGCCGTGACAAAACGAACTTTGTTGGCAGGTTTGTATACGGTTGGCTTTTGTGGAATGGATAAGCCGGTCATGGACATCCTCGCATCTGCTCGGTGGAATCAAGATATAAGTCGAGTCCTGCTCTTGTCCAACACCAGAGGTGCCCGAAGAAACAGGCAGGTTGTGGTGCGACCGTTGACAGGCGCCACGCAGCTAGTACAAAACTATACAGACTCAATCCAACGCGCGTGGGATACAATCAAGTTGTGTATTTTCAATGGTGTACGCGGATTCTACTTCCTCTGCCTCCACCATTCACTCACTCTTTGACAGGGCTGAATGTCATCTTCGTGCCTTCTTTCGCGTTGCTACTCCTTATACTGAAGGTGCGTCCAATGCGGTGAGGACGTCGCGGAGTGTCACTCCCGCCGGAAGTGCGAGCCGATGCTTCATCGGGGACTGCAACCGGTCTATAGTTTGCCCCATTCCGGGGAATTTGATACGCTCAGGCCATCTTCAAGCTGAGCGAAAGGAGAGTTATCATCATGGCAGAAGAAAACAAGATCAACGGTCTGGCGTGGTTTGTGGCTGGATTGGGCGTCGGCGCGCTGGTGGGGATTCTTTACGCCCCCAAGAGCGGCCGCGAGACCCGGGAAGACCTGATCGCTGGAGCCCGAGAGGGGACCGAGTACCTGCGCGTCCGCACCCGGCAAGCCGTCGAACAGGTAGGCAACCTGGTGGACCAGGGCAAGGAACAGATGGGCGAATATGTAGAGCGCGGCCGCGAGGCGGTCGATCGCGGGCGGGCGCAGTGGGAAGAGTTTGTGGAGCGCGGCAAGAACCTGGTTTCTGAACAGACCGGCCGGGTGACCGCGGCCGTTGAAGCCGGGCGCCAGGCATATAAGACACCCCCTGTTGCCGACGAACCCAAGGAGCTTTGAGCCGGCGCTTACTCTGAGCCAGATTTCGATCCGGCCCGATGGTGTCCAAGGGAGTATCCGTTCATCCGCCCTGAGCCCTGCGCGCGTGAGAGATTGCGGCTCAAGCGCAGGCTCAGGAGATAACGCTTCGACCTGGTTGGGGAGCACACAAGAGAACAGTTCCCGAGCCCGCAGATCAACCGAGCGAGACCACTCCAATGCCTAAACTGGACAATCAAACCATCCTGCTTGCCTTAACTGTTGTAATTGGGCTGGCCGTGTTGCTGCAGACCATCATCCTGCTGGCAATCTTCGTCTCTATTCGCAAGGCGGCCGGCTCAATCCGGCTAGAGGTCGAGAAACTGCGCGCCTCGCTCATGCCCGTCATCTACGACACGCGGGATACCCTTGCCAGCACGCGGGATACTCTTGCCAAAACGCAGGAGTTCCTTGCCAACGCGCAGGGGTTCCTTATTCGCGTTTCGCCCAGGATCGAGGCAACCGCCAGCGACCTGGCGGAGATTACGCACGGGCTGCGCACACAGACCGCGCAGATGCAATCCTCGGCCATGGAGATTCTAGAACGGGTGAGGAAGCAAAGCGACCGGGTAGATCACATGATCACCAGCCTTCTGGACACCGTGGACCGCGCCGGGGGCTTTGTGGCCAATGTCGTCAGCCGACCGGTACGGCAGATTTCGAGCATCCTGGGGATAGTAAAGGCGGTCGTTGAATCGCTGCGCACGCCCCCAACACTGCGCCGACCGGCCCCTCCCGCCGGCGAAGACCGCTTCGTCTAAACGGCACGTGCCTATGGGGCGCACGGCTCCGGGCGGCTGGCCGGGGCGGCGCTGAGGCAGGCTCCTGCGTAAAAAAAAGGGGCAGGGACGATCACAGTCCCTGCCCCTTTTCCATTGCGCGGGATGGTTGCTTACCGCTCGTCAACCTGAATCACCTGAATGGAATACGCCGGCAACGTGGCTTGCAGATGGTTGCTCACGCCGTGAAGAGCGGTTTCCACCGGGACAATCCGCTCCGGGTCATTCAGCGTATTGGTGGCCTGGGTGCTCTGCGCGCTCAGGCTTATCTGCGTGCCCGTACCGGCCAGCTTTGCGCCGGTAAACTCGATCTCCACCGGCTGCGGGGTGGAAGAGGCGTTGACCAGCTTGAGATAAAGCCGCTTCTTGGCCGAGTCGCGCGTGATGGAGTAGAAGAGCTTAGGCCCCGCGCCCTCCAGTTTTGATCCGAGAGTCTCGTCGCCCAGGTGAGAGGCGAACATCACCTGCGCGTAATAGCTGGGAGAGCCGTAGCTGCGCATCGCGTCGTAGCCGATCAGGTCGGGCTCCCATTGCATGCCGCCGGGGCTCGCGTTGACCAGCAAAGGAGCGTAGGCCGCCATCACCACGATGTCGCTGTTGCGCTCCAGGCCGGTCATCCAGGCCGCGTCGCCCAGCGCCGCGCCAAAGTTAGGGGTAGGCGAACCCTCCAGGGTGGCCCACTCACCCACGAAAACTTTAGGCCCGTTGCGGTCGGTCTTGTCGTAGTGCGTCGCGTCGTGAAAGAACTGCGTGGCGCGCACATAGAAGTGGTCGTCGACGACATCGGGCCGGATGCTCTTCACAGGCATCGTGGCGATCAGTTGCAAATCGGGATACCTGGCCTTGATGGCCTTGTAAAACTGCGTGTAGCGGCCTTCGTAACTTCCCGACTTATCGAAGTTGTCCTCGTTGCCGATTTCGACGT
>PMYE01000139.1 GCA_003171315.1 Acidobacteriaceae bacterium | reverse complement strand
GTATTATGCGAGGCTCAGTAAGTCAGCCCGCCTTCCGTGTTTCGCGGTCCAATGCTTCACGCAGCAGCATCTTCATGTAAGTCTGGTAACCGATCCCCTTCTTGCCGGCCAGCTTACGGGCCCGCTCAATCTCGGTGACAGGCATGCGAATCGTGATGTTCTTCGACTCACGAGCCTCCTGAACCAGCCGCTGAGCCGTCCCCCGTTGCGCTGTCCCGGTCCGAAGGGCTGCGACAAGCTCCTTCTCAACCGTCTTGGCGTTGCGATCCCACCACCGCGCCTCCGCCGCCTCGGTGGCGAACTTTGGAACTCTCATCCTTCCTGATTTTTTCTCCATATTCAAAGACCTCTCGCGGCGACGTAGGCCTCCCGCAGTCGCTTGCCCGCCTCGAAGGCGGTGATCGGACGGACGTCGCTTCCCCGCATTGTCCACACCACTACCAGAAACCGTAGGGAGTCCGTGTGCCCGATCACGGTCCACCGACCTTCGCCTTCCACCGTCTCAAAGCCGATGTCGGCTGGATCGTTGGCGAAAACCTCCTCGACCTCGCTAGTTGTGATCCCATGACCTGCGATGTGACCTGTGTTCCCGCGGTCCCAGTCGAAGTTCAGATTCTCCGCCATCTGTCGTCAGTATACATGCAACGTACGTATACCGCCAGAAGTCACCGCTTGGAACGGTAGCCTCCCCGGCATTCACCCGTCGCAGCCGGAACTCGCAACGGTGGACGGCATCCTCCCCGCGTCGAGCAGTTGCACGAATTCAATCCCATGCTGGGGCACCGCGGCTGCCGCTTGGGGATCACCTATCCCGAGCTCACCGAGATGCAGGCGCGCGCCATCTTCGAAGCCGTTGTGATCGTGGCGAAGAAGGGCAAGAAGGTGATTCCGGAAGTCATGATTCCGCTGATCGGCGGCGTCGAGGAACTGAGAGACCAGAAGGCCATCGTGAAGCGCGTGGCCGAGGAAGTTCTCGGGAAGGCCGGTCTGAAGAATCAGAAGTACATGATCGGCACCATGATCGAGATTCCGCGCGCCGCTCTGACCGCCGACAAGGTTGCGGAGGAGGCCGAGTTCTTCAGCTTCGGTACCAACGACCTCACCCAGACCACGATGGGTCTGTCCCGCGACGACTATGTAAAATTCTCGAAGGACTACGAGAACAAGAAGATCTTCAAGGCCGACCCGTTCGCCGTCCTGGACCAGGAAGGCGTGGGCAAGCTGGTGGAGATGGGCGTGAAGCTCGGCCGCTCGACGAAGCCGGATCTGGAAATCGGCATCTGCGGCGANNCGGCGAGCACGGCGGCGAGCCCAGCTCGGTGGAATTCTGCTACCGGGTAGGCATGAACTACGTCTCGTGCAGCCCGTACCGAGTCCCGATCGCAAGGCTAGCCGCGGCCCAGGCCGCCCTGGCCGGCGACAAAACCGAGATGACGCGCACGGCGTAACGCCTCACCACAAAGTCACGAAGACACAAAGACTGCAATTTAAGGGTGAGGGCGGGGGCCCTCACCCTTTTGTTATTTGGCGCGGGTGGGTCTCAACTCGCAGTCGATTCGTTCCAACAGAAACACTTTGAGCGACGGCTTCAGGTTCGGCAGCGCCAACCGCTTCGCCTTCTTCCAGTCGAGGTACGCCGTCGAATCGTGCGTCGCCCAGAAGTTCCGCTCCTGATCCTCACCCGCGAGTTTTGGCAATCGCTTCTTCATGCCCCGGCGGCGAACCACCCCATCAATTCTAGCAGCGCCGTTCCATTACACTCATTGAATATGCGAACAATCGTGGCCTTTTTGATAACCTCCGCCGTTTGTGCCCAGACCCGGCCCGCCCCGCCCATTCCGAAGTACGAAGTGAAGCGCGCTACATCGCCGATCGTCATTGATGGGAAACTCGACGACAAGGCTTGGGCTACGGCCAACACCGGCGAACTGACTTTTCCTTGGGATTCGCAAACCGGCGCGAAGCAGAAGACCGTTGCCCGGTTGCTGTGGGACGATGACAATCTGTACGTGTCGTACGATTGCGAGGACGCCGATGTCACCGCGCAGTTCACCCAGCGCGACGATCAAACCTGGCAGGACGACGCGGTCGAGATCTTCATCAACCCGAGGCCGGCTCAGACGACCGCCTACATCGGCTTGGAGATGAACGCGCGGGGCGTCATCTACGACTACCTCCTCGTGACGGTCGCCCCGGGGTCGCGGATGTTCTTCAAGCGGTTCAACCTCGAAGGCGTGAAGGTGGGGGTTGCCGTCAATGGCACGCTCAACGACCGCAGCGACAAGGACAAAGGGTGGAGCCTCGAGGTGTCTATCCCGTGGGTCAACTTCGAGGAGTTTTCCAAGCGGCCGTCGCCCGGCACAGTCTGGACCTTCAATCTCAACCGCTGGGACGGCGTGGAGCCCAATCGCCGCATGAGCATCTGGTCGGACTCCATGCAGGAGCGGCCCGGCCCCCACGCCCCCGAACGCTTCGGCGAAATGCGCTTCGTGCAGTGAAGCAGGCTGCGTCCCGCGTCGTGCGACTGGCGGCGTGCGATTTGGTGTATTCTCGTGGCTGAGTTGGCAAAGCGAACAGGAGGTACCCGATGAGAAAGCTGGACATGCGCTTGGTGGTTGTTGCGCCTCTGGTTGCAGCGGTTCTGCTGTCGACCGGCGGCTGCAGCAGTACGCCGGAAGTGAACCTCGCGACGGAGGAGAAAGCCATCCGCGATACTGAGGCGGAGTTTGCGAAAGCGGCAGCCACACGAGATGTCGACAAAGTGGTCGCGTTCTACGCCGACGATGCTGTCATACTGTCGCCGGGAGAAGCCGTGGCGAACGGCAAAGCCGCTATTCGCGCCTCGTATACTCAGATGCTGGCCCTGCCCGATTTGGAGCTGACCTGGACAGTTACCAAGGTCGAGGTGGCCAAGAGCGGCGACATGGCCTACGACTACGGCGCCTACGTCATGAGCTATAAAGGCGCCTCCGGCAAGGCCGTCAACGACCACGGCAAGTTTGCGACGGTTTGGAAGAAACAGGCGACCGGCGCGTGGAAGGCTTTGGTGGACGCGGACAACTCGGATCTGGCCGCCTCTAAACCGGCGGCGGCGAAGAGGGCCTCTCCAAAGAAAGCCGCGCCAAAGGCCAAGCAGAGTAAGCGCTAGCTTGCGGGCACACGCCGGACGATGACGACGGCCTCCTGGAACAGCGCCTCCACGTTGTGGAAGTGCTCGTCGTAGTAGTCGCTGGTGTACTGGCTCATGCGCGCGCCGGAGATGACGACCTGGCGAATCCCCGCCTGCACGATCGCCCGCGCGCAGTCCATGCAGGGCATGATCTCGACGTAGAGCGTGCAGCCTTCGAGCGGCGTCCCGCATCGGGCGGCGTTGTAGATGGCGTTGCGTTCGGCATGCTCCATCCACAGGTACTTGGTGGGCCGCTCCAGCCGTTCCGGCACGTCGTCGCGGATTCCCCTGGGCAGTGAGTTGTAGCCCGTCGAGCGAATCTCGTGCGCCGGCCCCGCAATGACGCAGCCGATCTGCGTGTTCGGGTCCTTGCTTCGGGCAGAGACCATCTTGCAGATATCGAGGTAGTACTCGTCCCAGCTCGGAATTTGTCGCATTGGATGTTCCCCTATGTTAACCGTTCAGAACGCGCAAGAGAACCTGCGCCTGGTAGTGATAGGAGTTCACGCCGGCGCCGTTGTAGCGCCGCACGGCGTATGGCCAGTCGCAGCCCAAGTTCTTGCGAATCGGCACGCCTCGATACACGCTCGCGGGATGGTACTGCGTCGGGGCCAGAGCGATCTCCGTGGTTCCGGCGGCGGCCAGGCACTCGCGGCAAGCTCGCATGTAGCGCGGATCGCCAGGCGCATACTGGCACAGCCGCAGCGGGCCGCAGCCAGCCTCGGCCAGGCGATCGTCGGCACGCGTGGCCGGGGTTGCGCCTTTGAGGAAGCCCGCGAACTTCGCGGCGAGTTCGCGGATCGCCTTCTTCACATTCGCGCACGGGTCCAGGATCACATCGCGGACCTCGTCCGGCGTGGGGGGATGGTGGAACAACGTGTATTGCCCGACGCCGTACCCGCGCGACGTGATGGCCGGTTCGCCCGCGGCATTCCGGTCCATTCCGACCACCACGAAGTTGTCTTCGTTCGCCGAGGTGGGCTCGCTGAAGTGCCTCAGTCCGCTCTCCTGCTTGAGAATCCCGATCAGGAACGGCACCGGGACCTCGACGGATTGCATGGCCGCCAGGGTGACGGCCACCCGCGCGTTCTCGCCTTTCGGATCGGGGCTTTCCGGGACCTGCGCGAATCGCTCGTCGGCCAGCATCTCCGCCATGGTTGCGGCGAGGCTCTCGCCGGCGACACCGTCCACCGCGGCTACGCGCCCGCGGTTGTAATCGCTCACGCGCACGAGCGAGCAACCGTCCAGTCCCGCGCCCTCATTGTGCCGCAGATCGTATTGGAGCGCCTGGACGGCCGACTCCGTTTCCCTCCCGAAGATTCCGTCGATCCCGGCCCGCAGGTAGCCTAGCCGGCGCAGGTCGCGCTGCAACGCCCTGGTGACGTCTGGGGGAGCGGACACACCCCGGCTCAGCCGCAGATTGGCGGCTTGGTAAATGGATGGCACGGGGGTTATTCCTTGGGCGGGGCGGTTTCCCCAGGGCGGCGCAGCGTGGGAGCTTTTTTCTGCGGCTCCGCGTCCTGCTTCTCCTGGGCGCGCTTGGCCGCCACTTCTTCCGGGCTCGACATGGCCTCGCGCGCTTTCCGCTCCTTCTCGTCCTTGGCCTTGAGGTCCGCCGAGCGGCTTCCCAAGTCATCGAGCGCCAGATCCAGGCTGTCGCTGGTGGCGCCGATGGCCTGATCGAGAGAAAACTTGTAGATGGCCATGTCCGGCGGCGTGCTCTTTGCCAGTCGTCGGAGTGCACCCAGCAGATCCCTCTCGCCGGACGTTACGAACGCCAGCCCCTTCTCCACCGTCTTGCCACGCTTAAGGGCGTCGTCGGTGACCGTGTCGATGGCGTCGATAATCTTCGTGTACTCATCGAGAGTCTCCCGAATCAGCGCGGCACGGCCGGCCTTCTCCTTCGCGGCATACTGCTGGATCAGGCTAAGGCGTTCTTTGGCGAACTTCACGTACAGAGGGAGGCGCTCGTTCGGATCTTGTGCCGCGCGCAGCAGGTCGATCTCGTCCGCCCGCAGGAAATCGCGCTGGGCCAGGCACGGCCACGACGCCACCAGACAAATCACAGCGGCCCATGTCTTCATTTTTTCCCCTTCTTCCGGCCTTCCATGATCGCCATCAGCGTGTCGTCGTGTATCTTGTGCAGCGTATCTATCAGGGGTTTCAACTCTTCGCGCTCCTGGAACAACATGCTCTCGACAAGTGCCTCGAGCTTCTTCAACAATGCTCTGGTCTTCAGCTCGAGGTTCTTATACTCGCCAAAGTCTCGCGGATTCCTGCCAGTTTGATCGAGCGACTGCTTGGCCAGTTCCACCGACCCCAACACCTCATCGAGGGCCGCTCGGGCCGCCGCGAGGCCGCCTTCCTTGTAGCTCTTGGAGGCTCTGCCAAGCTGGTCGTTCGCATTGTCCATGGCCATCCGCGCGCGCTGAACGGGACGCGTCTCGGCCCGAACCTTGGCGAGGTCCGCCCGAGCCGCACCGGCGCCGGCCAAGGCCAGTGTCAGGATTGTGGCAACCGCGGCGATTCGAATCACTTCTTACCCAGCTCCCCTTCCAGGATACGAGCCCGTTGACGCGCTTTGAATTCCTCATCCGGGTACTTGCCATTCGCCAGAGTGAGGAACTTCCGATAGTTATCGAGGGCGGGCTTGAGCTGCTTCATTTTGTCCAGCATGATTGCACGCAAAAAGAAGTGGCCCGGCATCTCCCCGCCAAGTTGACGGACTCGATCGAGCGCCGCCAGCGCCCGCGGGAAGTCCTCCAACAGGATAAGCATGCTCGCCAGCTCGTTCCACGCCTCGATCGAATCCGGTTTGAGCTCGGTGGCGCGCATGAACTCCGCCCCGGCCGCCGGGTACTTCTTCAGATCGCGGACCACCCGGCCGTACTTCATGCGCAGCTCGAAGTTGCGCGGTTCTCCCTCGACCGCCTGCTGCAGTTGTTCGACTGCTTTTTCCGCCTGGTTGGTCCGCAGGTAGGCTGTGGCCAGAGCTACCCGGTTGGCCGACGTCGGGGACTTCCCCACCGCGAACTCCAGTTGCGGCGCCGCCTCGGCCGGCTTCCCTGCCTCGATGAGCAATTCGCCCATGCGCTCCCGCGCCGCCACGTTCTCCGGAAACTGTGTGTAGATCTCGATGGCCTGGGGAGCTTGGCCGCCACGCTCGTACGCCACGGCCACTTTCAACAATGCATCCTTGAGGCTGGGATCAAGGTCGGCGGAGGCTCTGTAGTACTGCTCCGCTCTGGCGAGCTCACCCGCGGCCAACAAGGCCTCCGCCAGTTGCAGGTTCGGCTGCAACTCCTTCGGCTTCTCCTGCACCGCCGCTTCGAGCAGCGGGATCGCCTCCCGCGCCTGCTTGGCCCGAATCAGAACGATTCCCAGGTTCAGCTCAGCCTGGTACAAGCCGGGCTTCAACTCGAGAACGGTCCGGTATCCGGCGATGGCTTCGCTGTCTTTCCCCAGCAGGCTGTTGGCGAGAGCCAGATTGAAGTGCGCTGCGTAGTCCTTGGGATCGGCCGCAACGGCTTTCGAAAGCTGCTCGACGGCCGCGGCGTAGTTCCCGCCGTCCAGGGCCTTGAGCCCTTCGGCGGAGTAGTCCGGCGTTTGCATCAGGGCAAACAACAGCACCGCGGCCGGGTACCACATAAGCCTTCCTACCTCTAGTGTAGCCTCTGCCGCCAAATGTGGGTCCCCTGGCGAGCGGCTGCTATACTCGTCTACTTGTGTTCCATCACATTGAACAACGCATCGCCCAAAGTGTAGCGGCTTATTTGAAGATCCGCTATGGCATTGAAACGGAGGTAGTTGTTGAACCTCCCAAGGAGCCCCGCTTCGGCGAGCTGGGCGTCACGTCCGCCTTCGGGCTGGCTCGCCAGCTTCGCAAAGCGCCGCGCGTCATCGCCGCCGAGATACTGTCCGAAATGCCGCCCATCGAGGGCGTCGCGAGCGCGGAGATCGCCGGCAACGGTTACATCAACCTGCGCTTGGATCGCGCTGCGTACGGTGCGGCCCTGCTCGCCGGAGACCTGCAAACCGCCGCCCCCGCATCCACCGGCAAGATCATTGTCGAGCACACCAACATCAACCCGAACAAGGCCGCGCACATCGGTCATGTGCGCAACGCCGTCCTGGGCGACACCTTCGTGCGCATGCTCCGCGCCGCCGGCCACGAAGTCGAAGTGCAGAACTACATCGACAACACCGGCGTACAGGTAGCCGATGTCGTGGTGGGTTTTCACCATCTGGAGCACAAGACGTCGGAGCAGGTGGCCGGGATGGCGGCCGATCCGGCCTGCCGCTTCGACTACCTCTGTTGGGACCTCTACGCGCGCACTTCGTCTTACTACAAGGACAATCCCGAGGCGCTCGAGTGGCGGAAGCAGGCGCTGCACGCCATCGAGGCTGGCGTTGGGGAACTCGCCGAGTTGGCCCACATCGTGGCCGATGCGATCGTCTCCTGTCACATCAAGACCATGCTGCGCATGGGGATTGAATACGACGTCCTTCCGCGCGAGAGCGAGATTCTGCACCTCCAGTTCTGGGCTACCGCGTTTGAACTTCTGAAGGAGCGTAAAGGAATTTACTTAGAGGCCGAAGGTAAGAACGCAGGGTGCTGGGTGATGCCCGGCTCGGCCTTTTCGGACTCGACGGACGAAGATACTAACAAGGTCATCGTACGCTCGAACGGTACCGTGACTTACGTCGGCAAGGACATCGCTTACCAGCTTTGGAAATTCGGCCTTCTGGGCAAGGATTTTCATTACCGCCCGTGGACGAGCTACCCGGACGGCCGGGTGCTATGGGTCTCGACGGATCGACCTTCGGGCGGCGCGGCTCCTAAGTTCGGCCGTGGGTCGTCGGTCTACAACGTGATCGACTCGCGGCAGTCGTATCTTCAGGACGTGGTCGCCGCGGGGTTGCGCGCGTTGGGCTTCCTGGAACAGGCCGGGCATTCGATCCATTTCTCCTACGAGATGGTGGCGCTGACGCCGCGCACCTGCGTCGAACTTGGCATCCAACTCTCCGAAGAAGACCAGAAGCGATCTTACGTGGAGGTCGCCGGACGCAAGGGAGTCGGCGTGAAGGCCGACGACCTCATCGACAAGCTCATCGCCGCTACGCGCGCCGAAGTCGATGCGCGCCAGACAGGCGGAACGGGCGAAAATGCCGAAGCCGAACGGCAGAAGATCGCCCGTCAGATTGCCATCGGCGCTCTGCGCTACTTCATGCTCAAGGTCACGCGCAACTCCGTCATTGCCTTCGACTTCAAAGACGCGCTCAGCTTCGAGGGCGAAACCGGCCCCTACATTCAGTACGCCGTGGTTCGCATCCGCAACATTTTCCGCAAGGGAGACACCACGCCGGATGAAGCATTGACGGACTTCGCCCAGCAATTCGGTGATTTGAAAGGGCACGACTTCAGTCGTGCCGCAGAGATGGCAAAGGATGAAGGGGCTTTAGCCCCTGTGGTTTCAAATCTTGCAAGCTACCTCAGTGGCGAAGCCAACGAAGACATCTGGTCGCTCTGGCTGCGCGCCGGCCGTTTCTCCCAGGTTTTGGAGCAGTGCATCAGCACATCGGAACCCGCCCACCTCGCCAAGCACGCCTTCCAGCTCGCGCAGGAGTTCGCCAACTTCTACCATCGCCACCACATCCTTACCGAAGAAGACCCGGCGCGAAAGACATTTCTCCTCGCCACCGCCGCCGTCACCCTGCGCGAACTCGTCCGTGCGCTCGCCCTGCTCGGCATCGAAAGCCCCGAAGCGATGTAAAAACAGCTCTCAGCCTACAGCCACCAGGTTTTTGCACTTTGCTACTGCCGATGTGTCCGCTCTCGAAGCGGAGAGCTACAGGCCAAGAGCTGAAGGCTGAGAGCTGAAAGCTGTCAGCTATTCCCTCTTCCGCCTCTGGTGCGTCGAGGGAATATTCATGTCCTCGCGGTATTTGGCCACGGTGCGGCGGGTGAGTTGAATGCCATGCGCCTGCAGCACGGCGGTAAGCTGATCGTCGGTTAGCGGATGCCGCGGATCTTCTTCCTCGATGAGCTTGCGGACTTTGCGTTTCAAGACCACCAGCGGCGTGTCCGCGCCCTCCGGTCCGTTGGCGCCTTCGCCGAAGAAGAAGCGCAGTTCCAGCACGCCCTGCGGCGTGTGCGCGTACTTGTTGGAGACGGCGCGGCTCACCGTCGAAGGGTGAACCCCGATCTCCTCGGCCACTTCCTTGATCATCATGGGCCGCAGACCTTCCACGCCCTTTTCGAAGAACTCCTGCTGCCGCCGCACAATCACTTCGCACGTGCGCAATATCGTGCTCTTGCGCTGCGCGATGTTGCGCATCAGTTGCAGCGCGGAGCGGAACCGCTCCTTCACGTACTCCTTTACTTCCTTGTCGGTGTCGGCCGAGACCAGCATGCGCCGGTAGCGCTGGCTCAAGCGCAGGCTGGGCAGGTCCTCTTCGTTCATCGTGACCACCCACTCGTCGCCGCGCTTCACAAAGAACACATCGGGCTCGATGAGCCGCGCCTGCTCGCGGTTGTACATGCGCCCTGGGCGCGGATCGAGCGTGCGGATAAACTCCACCGCCGCGTGCGCTTCTTCGGCGGTCACCTGCGCCGCGCGCGCCAGGTTCTTCAGGTCGCGCTTCTGCAGGAGAGACAAGTGCCTTTCCACAATCAGCGCCGCCACTTCCATCGCGCGCCGCCGCTCGTCGATTTTGGCTTCGGCCTCGGCGCGGAAGCCCCTATGCGGGTCTTGCGGCGAATCGCCATTCGCCTGGGCGCCCGTCTCGCCGGCCGCCTTCCCGTACAAATAGCAGAACTCGTGCTGTTGCGCCGCGATCTGAATGGCCAGGCACTGCCGCAGGTCGCGAGCCCCCACGCCCGCCGGATCGAGCTGCCGCACCAGAGCGAGGGCGCGTCGGATCAAACCCTGCGTTGCGGCCTGGTCCAGCTCGTGACCGTTGCCGGCTGCCGCATCCCGCGGCGCCGGACTGAACGCCGCGGCCAGCTCTTCTTCGCTTGCTGCCAGGTATCCATCCTCGTCCAGATTGCCCACCACGAACTCGGCCGCCTCATGCAGCTTCGCATCCAGGCTCAGAGCTCCCAACTGCCACGCCAGGTGATCGGACAAAGTCGTAGGCTGCGAGAGAAAGTTTTCAAACGAGGGCTTCTCATTCTCTTCGTACTCCGGCTGCGTGCGATAGCCGGGGTCGAGATACTCCTGGAAGTACGAGCCAAAATCGATCTCGCTGAAGACGTCCTTGGGCGGCGCGGCTGCCTCCTCTGCGCCGCGTTCCAGCCGCTCCTCGCGGCCCGCCACCTGATCCAGCATCGGAACCGTCTCGTCAATCTCCTCTAGGACCGGATTCTCCACCATCTCGGCATCGATCATCTCCTTCAGCTCGAGCTTGTTCAGGGCAAGAACGCTCACCATCTGCATCAGGCCCGGCGTCAGGACCTGACGTTGCGCCACTTTCAGAGTCAGTTTTGGTTGCAGTAGCGCCATCGATGCATTCTTTCCCGATTTGACTCAAGCCGAGTCTAACCGTGCGAGAAAAGCTTAATGCAGAAAATGCCTCAAATCGAATCACCCATTCGCGTCATTTTTCCCGAATCGGTTACCGTCCCGTCCCGGCACTTATGTATCAATCTCTTAGCGCCGCGGGAGACGCGCCCCCGCCAGGATCAAATAGGATATGCCCGCATTCCGTCCAGCGTCCAGCGCCTTAGCCCAGCGAGAACCCTTCGCCCAGGTAAATGCGCCGCACGTCGACGTCATTGCCCAGCTCATGCGGCGTCCCGGCGCGGAAAATCCGCCCCTCGGCAATAATGTACGCCCGATCGGTCACGCTCAGCGTCTCGCGCACGTTATGGTCCGTCACCAGCACGCCGATGCCGCCCGCCTTCAGGTCGAAGATAATCCTTTGCAGTTCCAGCACCGCGATGGGATCGATGCCGCTGAACGGTTCGTCGAGCAAAATAAAATTCGGCTGGATGCACAGCGCCCGCGCAATCTCCACGCGCCTCCGCTCGCCGCCTGAAAGCGCGTAGCCCCGCGTAGTGCGGATGTGGCCGAGGTTCAATTGGTTGATCAGCTTTTCCGCCCGCGTCCTCCGCTCCCGGTTGCCCAGCGGCTGCGCCTCCAGCACCGCCAGGATGTTCTCCTCCACGGTGAGCTTGCGGAACACCGAAGGCTCCTGGGGAAGATAACTGATGCCGTAGTTGCGCGCGCGCAGATACATCGGCAGCCGCGTGATGTCGGTCTCGTCCACCAGCACGCGCCCGCTCTCCGGCTGCACCAGCCCCACGATGATGTAAAAGCTGGTCGTCTTGCCGGCGCCGTTCGGCCCCAGCAGTCCCACCACCTCGCCGCGGGAGATTCGCAGGTTGACGTCCCTCACAACCTGCCTTCGCTTGTAGCTCTTGCCGATTCCCTCGGCAATCAGTGTTTGCATTCGTTTCGCCGGCTTACCGCAAAACCAGAGTATCAGTATCCCGCAGCTGCGGCACGCAAGCCGATGCGGCCACCCCGGGGCCCCCTCGGACAGGTCCTCGCCCGCGGAGCGGAACCAGCTGCGGCTTTGAAATCGGCAAAATAAGGCACAATCGCTCTGGTTTTGCGCGAATTCCGCCGTTACTTTCCGCGCACTTCCGGAGCAGTCGTCTCGGTTCTGGTTTCGCGGCCGCCGCCTTCGATGCTGACGCTATCCTCGCGGCCATGGAAAATCAAAGCCTCGCCGGTCACGGTTCCCCGCTCGGGATTGGTCATCTTCGGCCACGCCGCGGCGGCGCCCGATAGCACGTACTCCCCGGTTGCGCCGGAATACACCAGCTGCTCCCCGGTTCCACGCCAGTTCTGCCAGGTCAGCACCACGTGGCCCGTCGCCGTCATGCGATCCACCTGGGCCTGCCCGCCGCCTCCCTCGTGATTTCCCGCCGGCAGCAGTCGCAGTTCCACGGCATCGGAAGACGACGTTGCGCTGCCCGTCTCGGCAACTACTGCCCCCAGCGCTCCACCGCGCATCACCGCACGCCGCTCGGCATCGGAGTACCAAAGCTCGCCCCCGCGCACGCGGATCACCGAGGGGGCTTCAGGTTTTGCGCCCGCATGGCTCTCCGCCGTCTGCCCTGCAGGTTGCGCCGCATGCATGCCCGCGCCCGCCCCGCTTGCGCTCACCAGCACCGCCCTCACCGGCTCTGCCGGATCGCTGCTTCGCGCCACCAGCGTCTGCATGTGCTGGTTTAACGTAATCACCGGGCCGGCCACCGAATTCGCCTGCTGCCAAAGCCGCGCATGTCCGCGAAACGTCGCCTCGCCCGTCGACGCATTCAGTTGCGCATCCGCCGCAATCATGTGCGCCGGCCCCTTGCCGCCCAGAGTCAATTCCTCCTGCCCTTCGCCGCCGCTGGCCGCGCCATTCTCTTCCCCGGAGCCGCCCGCTCCCGTATCCGTCCACGTCGCCTTTACGTTGCCGTGCGCAAAGGCATCTCCCGACTGCTGCGACACATCCACCTTGTCCGCGGTCAACGCCAGCCCGCCATCCTCCACGCGGGGATGAACCGTCAGGTGCAGCCACTGGCCCGTGCCCTCATACACTGCCAAGCCCGCCGTCGCATGCATCGGCGGCTGCGGCTGCGCTCCGGGCCTGGCCGCCGGCTGCTCAACGAGCACCACATGCCCATCCAGCTCCGCCGATTGCACCTGGGCAGCGCCCGCCGCCTCCCCGCCGCCAATCATCGCCCCGCTCTTCGCCAAGCCCCCAGTCTTCGCATGGCCGCTCGCCGCATTCCCGCCCACCGGTGCAAATTGCGCTAGGAGCAGGTCTCCGCTTGCGGTTTGCCGCGTTCCCGTAGCCGTCGTCTGCTCCACCCCTGCGTGACCCACGCCGGTTATCGCGCGCAGTGTCGATCCGGGTCCGAACGCGCCCGTCACCTCATCGGCGGTCATCTTTGCAGATGTCGCCGCCCCGTTCCCGCGCCGGATTTCGCTGCTAATCGCCACGCCGCCCGTGCCGCGCATCGTTTTCGGTTCCACCTGCTTCTTGCCCGTCCCCCGCAGCAGGCCGAAGTCAATGTCCACCACCGGCGAGCGCCATGTCCGGCTCACTTGCAGCGCCGCGCTCTGCCCCTTGCCCTCACCGCTCGTTTCTTCGCTTTCGATGGCCACGCCGCGCTCCAGGTACGCGCTCTTGAGCAGACCGTCGGCCGTGAACGCCAGCTCCGCCGTGGGCGACGTTCCATGCACCGTGCGGCCTTCCCTCGCCGAGTTCATGGTCACGCCGCCCTCCAAGCGGCCACGTTGCGGCTGGTTGTGCTCGTCAAAGTCCATCCGCGCCACGGGCGCCGCCAGGCGCCCGCCGGCTGCGGTCGCCAGCGTAAAGCCGTCGGTCGCGTCCAGCCGCTCCACCGACCCGTCCTCGCGGAACAGAATCGTGGCCTGAGCCGCGTTTGCCTGTCCGCCGCGATAATCCGCCGCTGCCGCGCGCAGCCGGCAGGTCCGCGCGCCGCGGTCGAACTCCGCATGCTGCGCATGAATCTGCACCGCATCGCCGCCGCGGTGCGTGGTCAGCTCCACCGCCTGCTCCAGCGTCAGGTAGCCGCTCTGCGAGTCGTACCGGGCTCCCATGGCGCTTCCGTATCCCTGCGTCAGCGAGAAATTCACCTGCTGCGCCGTCGTCACCAGCCCGCTGTTCCGGTCGAACGTCACGCCGCTGGTCTTCACGTCAATCTGTCCCGCCGAGCCCGTTGCTGCGCCAACCTCCGCAATCACATGACCCTTCGTCTTGCCAGCGGTCTCCACGGCCGCTGCGGTGCTCGCTGACGGCCGCGTCAGCAGCATCTCCACCGGCCCTTGGGCCGTGGCCAGCCCGCTCTTCTGGTCGTACTCAAAGGTGTCGCCCGCAATCCGGTCGATGCGGCTGCCGTCTTCACCGTAGAGATCGATTTGCACGTCGTGCAGCTCAACGCGATCGTTTCTCAGCTCCACTTCCCTCGAAGCGTGAATCGTGTACTGCGAGTGCGCGCCCAGGGCGTGAACGAAGGTGTACCCGCTCGCCTCCTGCTCGATGTTCTTGGCCAGCCGCTGCGGCAGATCGTGACGGCTCAGAAGGTTCTTCCACCTGGCTTTGACCAAAAACACTCCCAGAGCCGCCAGCAGCACCACTGCCGCCGCCAGCACCAGCGTCCGGATTCGCTCGATCGTGATCCGCACGTCCTAGCCAACCTCCGAATCGCTCACCGCTTTGGAGTCGTTCGCCGCTTTGGAATCGCTCACCGCTTTGAAAGGGCACGACTTTACAGGTTGCGGAAAAACCCAGTTTCTTTGAAAGGGCACGAGCGGGGCACCCACCCAGTGGGTGGGTCGCGTGCCGTAAACGCCGCAAAATGAGTGCGGCTTTAGCCGCCGAGGGATCGTTCTTCTTGTAGCTGGCCACTTTTTCCGCAACCTGTTTAGTCGGGCCGAAAAAATGGCCAATGGAACGACGGGCTTTAGCCCCTGATGGTTCGCGCGCGGTTTGTTCAAAGCTTCCCTAATTTCCCATGCCCAGCCGCGCCGCCAGCCGCTGCGCAAGACTTTCGCCCAGCTCGCTCCATAACAGGCGCGTCGTCGCGCCCGACGCCTTCTCCATGGCCGCCGCCAGCTCCACCAGTTGCCGCACATTCTCTTCCACGTGCCTGGCGCCCGCCTGGTCCAGATCGGCATCTTCCTCAAGAAACGGCGCGTCCGGGCCGAAGTCGATGCGGATGTGTCCGTCCTGCTCGTACGCCCCCTCGTCGAAAAGCGGCCCATAGCCGGTGACACGAACCAGCCGCGGTGCGCGAGCCCAACGTGCATCAAGCTGCACTAGCGTCCCGTCTCTGATGCTTGCATCAAAAGAGTCCCTGTCATCCTGAGCGAGTCCGCCCAACCCTTTAGATCGGTCATCCTGAGCAAAGTTTGCCGCGTTTTGTGCGGCAAACGAAGTCGAAGGATCTGCGGTTGCATTTGGTCTGCCATCATGCTCGCTCTGCGAAGCCGGAGGCCCCGCCTCCAGCTCCCACAAGCTCCAGCCGATCTGGAACTCGTAGGCGTAGTCGTCGTGCAGCAGCTCCATGGCATCTTCCACGGCCTGGCGCGGGTCAACACCGCGCTCCGTCCCGCTTCCCATGCGCCCATACACGCGTTCAAAGACCGGAGTCTCGTTCCAGCCCACCGGCCACACGGCCGCGGAGTATACCTTCTCCGCGCCGCCGTGCGCGGCAAAAGCGCCCAGCACCGCGGTCAGCTTCTCAGCCAGCGCCTCCAGGCGTAGATTCGGATACCACAGGCTCAAATAAAGCGTATCGGACATCTCTCTCGATTTTAGTTCGCATTTGCCACCGCTGAGCGGCTCTGCCCGGGATCTCCGCTGAGCGGCGGGCGCCCTTTGGGCGGCTCGCTGGGCGGCTTGGTCCCTGCTCCCTGCTTCGAGTTGTCAAGCCCCGCGCCCCGCTCGACTCCATCCGGTAGTCAGCTAAGTCATTACTTTTCTAGTCCCTACGTCCCTAGTCCCTATGCCCCTGCATTTTGCAGTTAATTTCCGTCTCTTCGCGCACAATAGACCCAGTTGGAGAAAGGGCGCGGGCGCGTGCTCTCTGTTCCCTGATCCCTGTTCCCTGATCCCTGTTCCTGTTCCCTGCTTCTAACTCCTTTACTGAGATACATCTGCGAGTAAGTTCTGTGGAATCAGGCGATTGGCGGACTCAACTTGCGCCAACCTGATGAAACCAATGCACTTATGTACAGACGCCGGGGGAGGCGCCCCTTGTAACGCATGAGTAACCCCCAATTGCCGGTTTTGAGCTGAAAAGACCGGGTTTCTTCCGATAGGCCGCACCAAAAACAGTGCATTTCGGCCCCGCTGCACCAAAAATAGTGCACCATAGCGGGTCTCCTGCAGGTGTAGACCAGGGCACAATCGCTAAGTGGCTTTTTCATCAGGAAAAAGCCACCTGAATTCTGTCCGAAATGGCGCATAAAGCGGTTCCAGAATTGCTATACACCGGAACCACTATTGCCGAGTGGCATTTTCCTCAAGAAAATGCCACCTTTCACTACCCTCATAAAGGCACGTGAATTCTGGAACCGCTCTAGTTGCAGGAGAACCGCCGTAAACGAAACCTCGCCGCCGGAGCGGCAGTTCAGGCCTCGTTGTTCCGCACCAGATATTCGTCGATCAGGACGGAGACCAGCACGGCGGTGGGAATGGCGACCATGGCGCCGGGAATGCCCCCGAAAGCGGAGCCCAGGAGGAGAGCGACGAAGATGGCGAGGGCGGGAAGATTGACGCGGTTCCTCATGATGCGGGGAATGAGCCAGGAGTTTTCGATCTGCAGCCAAAGCATGAAGAAGATGGCGACGCCGAGCACGCGGCCCCAGGAGTCGATGGCCGCCACCAGAAGGGCGAGGACGAGCGAGACGGTGACGCCAAGAACAGGAACGATGTTCAGCAGGCCGGCGAGCACGCCGAGCGCGTAGGCGTAGCGGACGCCGAGCGACAGGAAGACGATGGTGCTGACGACGCCGAGAATCAGCATGAGGCTGAGTTGCCCGAGCAGCCAGCGTTGCATACGGATGGCCGCGCGCTGCAGCGTTTGGTCGAGCCGTTGGCGGGGTTGCGGCGGGAGAAACGAAAGAAACCAGCGATACGCGGCGTCGCCCTCAAGGATAAAGTAGAGCGTAAGAACAAAGCCGGCGACCACCTGGACGAGCGCGCCGGCCCAGGACTTGAGCGAGAGCAACAGATAAGCCGCCGCGCTGCTGAGCGATCCCTGAATCCACGAGATGACATCGGCGGGGTCCAGGCGATCGGCGAAAGGAACCTCTTTGAGCTTTTCCAGCAACGCGGGAACGCGGGCGGGCAATTCGCCGCTGAGGGCCTGCAGATCGCGGATCACGGGTGGGAAGGCGAGAAATCCGAAGGCTGTGAGCGCGGCAGCGGCAGCCAGCAGAAGGATAAAAATGGCTACCGAGCCCTGAAACGGCTTCCAGCGGCCGGCGCGAAGCCGCGACGTGGCGCGCACCACCGGCGTGAGCACGACGGCAAAGAGCGCGGAGACATAGAGCAGGACCAGCAGTCCGCGGACCATCCACGCCAGGTAAACAGCCAAAGCCAGGGCGAACGCAAAGACGATGGGTCCGCGAGCGTTCTGTGGTTGCCGGGCGTGCTCAGTCATGTGAGACGATCCTTACTGGCCCCCGCTTAATATGGACCCGACGATGCCGCCGAGGAGTCCGCCGCCGACGCCTGCGGCGGCCGCCGGTTGCGCTTGAGCGGGCGGCAGATATTCGCCGATCTGGTGCGCCAGCCGCGAGATGGGCAGCGTTTGCAGCCAGACCGCGCCCGGGCCCACCATCTCGGCCAGAAAAAGTCCATCGCCGCCGAAGATCATGTTCTTGATGCCCGGAACCATGGTGATTTGGAAACCGACCGACGATTGAAACGCGCCCACGTGCCCCGGATGCACGCGCAGCACTTCGCCGGGGGCTAGGTTCTTCTGGATGAGTTCGCCCGAGAGTTCGAGCCACGCCGTGCCTGCGCCGCCGATGCGCTGCAAAAGAAAGCCATCACCGCCGAAGATGCCCGCGCCGAGCGACTGCTGAAAGCCTACGCTGATGGTGACCTGAGGCGTGGCGCAAAGAAACCCGTGCCGGTGCACCATGTACTCCGGCCCCTGGCCAAGCTCGACGGGCACAATGTGGCCGGGGACTTTGGCGGCAAACGACACCGCTCCGGGATACTGGATCGCGCGGTACTCCGTCATGAAGATGCTGCCGCCGCCCGCCACGCGCTTGAGCACGCCAAAAAGACCGCCGCCCCCGCCCATCTGCGTGTGCGTCGCCATTTGGATCGAGGCGGTCATCCACGAAAGCTCGCCGCTCTCTGAAAACACGCTTTCGTTGGGATCCAGTTGCACTTCGAGCACCGGCATGGTGGTGCCCAGAATCCGGGTTTGCATACGGCGCGCCTCCTGTCAGTGAACAGTGTAACGGCCCGGAGCCGCGGGCCATGAGAATGTTTGTGCAATCGGAGAACGAACCGGCGGGAGTGCAATGCCGGCCGGTTTTTTGGCCGGTCGCCGGTGCAGTCATTCCTTGTCGCGATGCGCGATAACGTAGTCCTTGATGCGGTCGTAAACTTCGCTTGGAAGCACGCCGCGGTCCAGCAGATCCTGCTTGGTGCGGTAAGGGCGGAAGCGCACGATGCGGCCTGCCCAGCTTGGCGTCATGCCGGGAACTTTCAGCAGCTCATCGGCGCTGGCGTGGTTGATGTCGAGGCGCGCCTCGGGCGGCGGAACAGGTTTTGTCTTCGCTGCGGTTTGCGTTGGGCTCGATTGCCGAGCAGCCGGAGCGGCTCGCCCGCCGAAGGCAAGGCAGAAAGCCAGAATCGCCAGGGGAACGAACGTGAATCGCGCTTGGTCTTGCACGAATTCATTCTCCACTTGCTCATGGGCCGGCGGCAAGAAAAGGATTTGACACCTTCGGGGCTTTACCCGTACCTTGAAGACAGATGCAGAGCCTCCGCCATCACGGCCACCACCATCATGGGACAACCATGCCGGCGGACTGCCATGGCCTGAAGTAGACGGCCAGAGAGATCGGAAAGAAACACCAAGCCCGCCGGCGAATCATGCTGGTGGGTTTTTTCGTGTTTGGAGGAAAATTTCAACCCCAACAGGGGACGAAGACAGGATGGAAGATGAGCGATAATACGGCGAGAATCGATTTTGACAAGATGGATGGCCTCGTGCCGGGCATTGTGCAGGACGCGCGCACGGGTGAGGTGCTGATGCTGGGTTTTCTGAATGCAGCCAGCTACGCGAAGACGCAAGAGACCGGCTTTGTGACCTTCTGGAGCCGCACGCGCCAGAAGCTGTGGATGAAAGGCGAGACCAGCGGCAACCGGCTGCGCGTGGTTTCGGCCGCGACTGATTGCGACAACGACACGCTGCTGTTTCGCGTGGAGGTGGAAGGTGACGGCCTGGTTTGCCACGAGGGCACGGTGAGCTGTTTTACGAAGCCCATCGCCGCGGGCGCGGAGGTGAACCGTGGCCAATAAGCTGAGACTGGGAATTCCCAAGGGCAGTTTGCAGGACGCGACCATTGCGCTGTTCAAGCGCGCGGGATGGAATATCTACTCCGACGGCCGCTCTTATTTTCCGTCGATCGACGACAGCGAGATCGAGTGCATGCTGATTCGCGCGCAGGAGATGGCGCGTTACGTCGATCACGGCGCGCTCGATGCGGGCCTCACGGGCATCGACTGGGTTGTCGAAAGCGGCCTGGACGTGGAGAGCGTGACCACTCTGACCTATGCCAAGCAAAGCCGCCGCAAGGTGCGCTGGGTGCTGGCCGTGCCCGAGGCAAGCGGGTATGAGAAGGCCGAAGACCTGGAAGGCAAGATCATCGCCACGGAGCTCGTGGAGGTGAGCAAGCGCTACTTTGCCGCGAAGGGCGTGAACGTGAAGGTGGAGTTCAGCTGGGGCGCGACGGAGGTGAAACCGCCTATGCTGGCCGACGCGATCATTGAAGTAACGGAGACCGGCAGTTCGCTGAAGGCCAATCACCTGAAGATCATCGACACGGTGATGGAGAGCGAGACGCACCTCATCGCCGGCAAGGCCGCCCTGGCCGACGAGTGGAAGCGGCAGAAGATCGGCCAGATTGCACTCATGCTGCGCGGCGCCATCGACGCGCAGGCGCAGGTGGGGCTGATGCTGAACGTGAAGCGCGAAGACCTTGAGGGCGTACTGGCCGTGCTGCCGGCCCTGAATTCGCCGACCATTTCGCAGTTGAGCGATTCAGAATGGGTCGCGGTCAACACCATTCTCGAAGAGCGCGTGGCACGGGATGTGATTCCGCGGTTGAAAGCGGCGCGGGCGGCGGGGGTTGTGGAGTATCCGCTGAACAAAGTGGTGCTGTAACGAGAGACGAACGATGAAACTGATCCGGACCACGGGACGAAATGCGCGGGCCGCGGCAGCGGCGCTGGCGGAGCTGGAACGCCGCGGCGGCGCGGCGCTGGATTCTGTTCTGCCCACGGTGCAGCGCATTGTGAGCGACGTACGCAAGCAAGGCGACCGCGCGCTGCTTCGCTACGCGGCGGAGCTTGACGGGCTTGCCATGCCGGAAACGGGTGTGGCCGCCCTCCGGGTAACACAGGAAGAGATGGCCGCCGCGTGGAAGGCGCTCGACCCCGCGCTGCGTGACGCGCTTTCTACGGCGGCTGCTCAGATTCGCGGGTTCGCGCAGCGGCAGATGCCGGCATCGTGGAGTGACTCGACCACAGAAGGCTTGACGACCGGGCAGTTGGTGCGCCCACTTGGTTCTGTCGGGTGCTATGTGCCGAGCGGAAGGCATCCACTGCCCTCGACGCTGCTGATGACGGCGATTCCGGCGCAGGTGGCGGGAGTGAAGCGCATCGTGGTGGTTTCGCCAAAGCCCGCGCAGGAAACTCTTGCCGCCGCGCATCTCCTGGGGATCGAGGAGTTCTATCGTCTGGGCGGCGCGCACTCCGTGGCGGCGCTGGCCTATGGCGCCGCGAGCCTGCCGCGTGTGGACAAGATCGTGGGACCGGGCAATCTCTACGTGACCGCGGCCAAGCGCTTGGTCGCGTTCGACTGCGCCATCGATATGCTGGCTGGCCCGACGGAGATTGTAGTCACCAGCGAGCGCGGCAACGCAGCGGCCATTGCAAGCGACCTGGTGGCGCAGGCGGAGCACGATCCCGAGGCGCTGGCGGTGTTTGTGACGACGCGCGAAGAACTGGCGCGGGCGGTGATGGCCGAGACAAGAGAGCGCTGCCGCAACAACGCAGTGGCGCGCGAGGCGCTCCGGCGCAACGGAGTGGCGATTGTTGCGGGTTCGGCTGAAGAGGCGCGGCAGATTACGAACCGCCTTGCTCCCGAGCACCTGACTGTGGACGCGGCGAGCGATCTGGAATGGGTTCAGAACGCAGGATCAGTGTTCGTCGGCCGTTGGTCTTCGCAGCCGATGGGCGACTACGTCTCCGGGCCGAATCACACGCTGCCGACTGGCGGCATGGCGCGGGTGCGCGGCGGGTTGAGCGTGAATGATTTCGTGAAGCTCATCACGGTACAGGAGTACACCGCGGAGGGCGTGAAGAAGTTAGGACCGAAGACTGCGCTGCTGGCTGAAGCGGAAGGGCTAAGCGGCCATGCAGAGGCGATTCGAACGCGCTTGAAAAGGAGGGCCCGTGGCTGAGGCAACGACGACAGTGGCTCCGGGGCCGCGCGCGCGTGTGCAGGCAATGAAGGAGTATCACCCTCCGCTGGGCAGCCGCGAGGCCATGCGGTTGGACTTTAACGAGAACACACTGGAGTGCTCGCCGAAGGTGCGCGAGACTCTGGCGCAGATTTCTGCCGGTGCGCTGACGCGGTATCCCGAACGCGAGCCGGTGGAGGCGATCGTGGCCGCGCATCTGGGGCTGCGCGCTGAGCAGGTGGCGCTGACCAACGGTGTGGATGAAGCCATTCACGTGCTCTTCGAGACATTTCTCGAAGCGGACAACGAATTGCTGCTGCCCGTGCCCACGTACACCATGTACGAGGTCTACGCCTCCGCGACGGATGCACGCGTGGTTGCGGTGCAGGCGGGGGACGATCTGCAGTTTCCGTTCGACAGGCTGGCTGCGGCGATCGGACCGCGAACGAAAGTGATTGCGATCGCCAATCCCAACAGTCCATCGGGTTCGGTGGCCACGCGCGCGCAGCTTCTCGAGTTGGCGCGGCGCGCGCCGCAGGCAGTGCTGCTCGTCGACGAGGCGTACTTTCATTTCCACGGCGAGACGCTGATCGATCTCGTGGGAACGCTGCCAAATCTCTTTGTGGCGCGCACGTTCTCCAAGGCGTATGGGCTCGCCGGGTTGCGGCTGGGGCTGCTGGCCGGCCCCGAGGAACTGATGCGCTGGGTGAGGCGCGTGCTTTCGCCGTACAGCGTAAACTCGCTGGCGCTGGCTTGCCTGCCGCCGGCGCTTGAAGATGCGCCCTACCTGGATTGGTATGTGGGCGAGGTGCTGGCGGCGCGGGCGGAGTTTGAGGCGGCGCTCGATGCGGCCGGAGTGCGCCGCTGGCCGAGCCGGGCGAATTTCATTCTTGTTGAGATTGGCGCGCAGCATGCAGAGTTTGTGCGGCGGATGCGCGCCGCAGGCGTGCTCGTCCGCGACCGCTCGAGCGATCCGGGTTGCGACGGCCGTGTGCGCATCACGATTGGAACGCGTGAGCAGATGCGACAGGCTGTTGCGGCGCTGAACGAAGCGCTGGCCGCGCTGCGTGCGGAAGGCGGGAAGTGATGACAGCGAAGAAAAGCAGGACTACGGCTAAGAACGCAAGCGCCCGGACCGCGACGCTTGTGCGCAATACAGCTGAGACGCGCATCGAGATCGAGCTCGCGATCGAAGGAAAGGGTCGGTATGAAATCTCAACCGGCATTCGCTTCTTCGATCACATGCTGGAGCTGTTTACTCGGCACGGCGCCTTCGATCTTGCGTTGAAGTGCGACGGCGATCTCGATGTGGATCAGCACCACACGGTCGAGGATGTGGGCATCGCGCTCGGCGAAGCGTTTGACCGCGCGCTGGGCGACAAGCGCGGCATTCTGCGCGCCGGATATTTTGTGATGCCGATGGACGAGACGCTGGCGATTGCGGCCGTGGATCTGAGCGGGCGCGCGGCCTTTGCCGTGGACACGAAGGCGCGCACGCGGCTTGTTGGCGATCTGCAAACCGAGCTGGTAACGGATTTCTTCGAGGGGTTCGCGCGCGGGGCGCGGGCCAATGTGCACGTAAAGACGATGTATGGCCGCTCCAATCACCACAAGATCGAGGCCATCTTCAAGGCATTCGCGCGTGCGCTGCGCGTGGCCTGCTCGCGCGACAAGCAACTGGGCAAGATGCTGCCGAGCACGAAGGGGCTGCTCTGATGCGTGTCACCGTCATTGACTACAAAGCCGGCAACCTGACCTCGGTGCTGAAAACGCTGCGGCATCTGGGCGCGGAGACGGTCGTGACGGATGACGATCTTACGCTCGTTGAATCCGCGGAGCGCATTGTGCTGCCGGGTGTCGGTCACTTCGCGGCGACAGAACGGCTGGACGCGACAGGGCTGACAGGCGCGATTCGTTCGGGCGTTGCGCGCGGCGTGCCGTTCCTGGGCATCTGCGTGGGCATGCAGTGGCTCTACGCGGGATCGAGCGAAGCGCCGCAGCAGCCGGGGCTGGGACACTTTTCAGAATCGTGCACGCGCTTTGCCGAAAGCCAGGAAAAAGTTCCGCATGTCGGGTGGAACTCCCTCGAAGTGCGGCCCGTAAACGGAATTGCCTCGCGGTTGCTGGCCGGAGTCGAGCCCGGCGAGTTTGTTTACTTTACGCATTCGTACAAAGGGCCTGTTACCGCGGACACGGCCGCGGTGACGCACTATATTGAGCCGTTCGCCGCCGCCGTCGAGCGCGGTAACGTAATGGGCGTACAGTTCCATCCGGAAAAATCCGGCGAAACAGGGCTGAAGATTCTGCGCAATTTTCTCGCCTGGCAGGCAAAAGGAACCGTATGCTGACCAAGCGCATCATCGCCTGCCTCGACGTGCATGCGGGCCGCGTGGTGAAAGGCGTGCAGTTTGTCGATCTCGTGGATGCGGGCGATCCGGCGACCCAGGCGGCGCGGCACGCGAAAGAGGGCGCGGACGAGATTGTGCTGCTGGACATTACAGCGACGCATGAGGGACGGCAGACGCTGCTCGACACGGTGCGGCGCACGGCGCGCGATCTGTTTGTGCCGTTCTGCGTGGGCGGGGGCATCAAGTCGGCGCGCGACGCGGAGCAAGTATTCGAGGCGGGCGCGGACAAAGTGAGCATCAACTCGGCGGCGCTGGCCGACCCTACGCTGATCAGCGCCATCGGCAGCAGCTTCGGCGCGCAGGCGGTTGTAGTCGCCATCGATGCGCGGCGCGATCCGAAGGCCGCCGACCCGGTGCGCGGGGCGCAAGTGTACGTGCACGGAGGCCGGCGCCCCGTCGGTCGAACCGTCGTCGAGTGGGCGCGCGAAGCCGAACAGCGCGGCGCGGGCGAGATTCTACTGACGTCGATGGATTCGGACGGGACGCGCGCAGGCTTCGACTGCGAATTGACCGCGGCGGTGAGCGAGGCGGTGAGCATTCCCGTCATCGCGTCGGGCGGCGCGGGAACGGTGGCCCACTTTGTGGACGTGTTCACGCGCGGCAAAGCCGATGCGGCGCTTGCGGCCAGCATCTTTCACTTCGGAGTTTCCACTTCACGTTCGCTCAAGGAAGAACTAGCGGAAGTTGGCGTTCCAGTGAGGCTGCCATGCTGATTCCTTCGATCGATCTAATGGGCGGGCGCATCGTGCAGCTTGTGCAGGGTGAGAAGCTGCGCCTGGCCTTCGACGATTTTGAGTACTGGATCGAGAAGTTTTCGAAATTTCCGTTGGTGCAGTTGATCGACCTGGACGCCGCGATGCGGCAGGGCGAGAACTCCGTTCTTGTAGCCAAAATAGCGCGGCGGTTGACCTGTCAGGCCGGCGGCGGAATTCACTCCATCGAGCGCGCGCGGCAGGTTCTGGATGCGGGCGCAAAACGCGTGATCATCGGTTCAGCGCTTTTTTCGACGGAAGGCGCGGTCAACACGGACTTCGCGGCCGAACTCGCCCTGGCCGTGGGCGCAGAACGCGTTGTCGCCGGGATCGATACGAAAAACGGGCGCATTGCGGTGAAGGGCTGGAAGGCGCAGGTGGAGCTGACTCCCGATGACGCGATCCCGCAGCTTGAGCCCTACGCCGCGGCGTTCCTCTACACGCACGTCGACATGGAAGGCACAATGCAAGGCTTTCCAGCGGAAACCGCGGCGCGCTTACGCGCGTTAACAAAGCGGCAGCTCATTGTCGCCGGCGGCATTCGCAGCCGGCAGGAAGTGGATGCTCTGGATGCTTTGGGCGCGGACGCCGTGGTGGGGATGGCAGTGTACACAGAGATGCTGGCAGTGTGAGTCCTGATGTCAGCACCCTAGCGGCGGTTCTCCTGCAACGATGAGCCATTTCGGACAGAATTCAAGGTGGCTTTTTCTTGATGAAAAAGCCACTTAGCGATTGTGCCTTGGTCTACACCTGCAGGAGACCCGCTATAGCGGCCGTAAGGCCGGCGTTCCGTGACCCATTTCACGTCTCTGATTGGCGAGCGTGAATGAAGGCGACTGCCATGAGCATGGCGGGACAAGGCCTGGAGTAGCATGGAATCGAGGAGCCCGCAGCCGGTTGGGCTCAAGAACCCCATGCTTCGCGTCGGATATCCAGCCGTATTGTCAGCCGATTTGTTCCGCGATTTTCCCGAAGGAATCGAGCTGATCCCGGTGTCGGACAAAATGGATCGAGATGTCGAGATCGATGTCTGGATTCCCGATCCCTATCCGACGCACGCCATGCGCGTATGGCCGAAGCTGCACGGCGTGAAGCTGGTGCTCTCGATGATGGCGGGAACGGAGTGGATTCCCGGGACGGTGGGGCCGCACGCAACCATCTGCAATGCACATGGCGCGCACAATATCCCCACGGCGGAGTGGACGCTGGCGGCCATTCTGGCAATGCTGAAGTACTTTCCGCTGTATCTCGATATTCAAAGGTCGGGCGCGTGGAAGCGCCGTTTCGAGGCCAGCGCGCACTACGCGGCGATCACTGGCGACAAACGCGCGATGTATCCGCCGGTTTTGCAGGAAGAGTTGACCGGCAAAACGGTGCTGCTGGTTGGGTACGGCGCGATCGGTAAGGAGATCGAGCGATTGCTGACGCCGTTCGACGTGAGGTTGCTGCGCGTGGCGCGCCGGGCGCGTACCGAACCCATAGTGCACGCCGTTGGCGAGCTCGACAGCTTGCTCCCGCAGGCCGAGGTGGTGGTTTTGATCCTTCCTTCCACTCCGGAATCGCGAGGGCTGATCGGCCGCCGCCAGCTCGCTCTGATGCGGCAAGGCACGCTGCTGGTGAATGCCGCTCGCGGACCGGTCGTGGATACCGATGCGCTGGTGGAAGCACTGAATTCGGGGCGGATTCGCGCCGCGCTGGACGTGACAGAACCTGAGCCATTGCCCGAAGGCCACCCGCTATGGAGATGCCCGAATCTTCTGCTCACGCCGCACGTCGCCGCCTCGACACCACAGTTTGCGCCGCGCGCACTGCGCGTCGTCGCCGATGAGCTGCGGCGATATATGAGCGGTGAGCCGCTCAAGAACGTGGTTCAGGCTGCCGTTTAAGCGGCCGCCGGCGCGGACCGGCGCCATTCGCGCAGGCCGAGCACGGCCAGCGCAACCAGCCCCGCGTAGAGCAAGGCCGTGAGCAGAAGATCCTTGTAGATGTATTCGCCGATGTAAATCAGGTCCACGACAATCCAAAGCCACCAGTTGGCGATGTGCTTGCGCGCTCCCCACCAGCTGGCGACGAGCGAGTAGCTAGTGAGCATGGCATCTAGGTGCGGCAATGCCACGGTAATATGCAGTATGCCGCTGAGCCAGAGCATCGCGCGGCCCAGAAGCAAACTGCCGAAAGCGCCCGCAACAAGGGCCACAATGCAGGCCTGCACGCCGAGCGGCGCCACGCGCACTTCGCCTTCGGCACGTACGCCGCGCCACCAGTTCCACCAGCCGTAGACCGTGAACACAACGAAGAATACCTGCAGCAGCGCATCCGAGAAGAGCCTGGACCGGTAGAAGACCGCGAGGTACAGAAAGTCGGCGAGCAGGATGACTGGCCAGCAGATGAGCAGGCGTTTGGTAGTGAGCCAGATGCCGAGCACCGTTGCCATCATGCCGGCTACTTCAAGTCCGTGCGCAGCAAGGTAGGCGGCGATCACGGTCCAGATCATGGCCGGGCCGTCCCTTGTGGAGGCCGCGCGGCGCGGCGGCGCAGCGCATCGAGAAGAGCGCTGCCGGCTGTGCCATGAAACCAGTGGGCGTGGCCAACGAGCCAGCCGTCGTAGGCCATGGCGGCCTTCTCTTCGGAATGCAGAATGCCGAGAAAATAATCGGCCTCGGAGAGAGCGAACTCGGCGTGGCAGAGGGCGGTCATCGGTGCGAGCGCAGCCGATTCTTCGCGCGAAAGCGGGCGGACGGATTCGTAGCCGTCGAGAAGCGCCTGAAGATGGTTAAAGTGGATAGGCACATCGTCCGGGTGCGCGGGATCTTTGACGAGGACAAGCCACTCGACGATGTTGCGTTCAATCGCGTGAGCGATGTCGTGCACGGCGTTGGTGCGGTCGGCGAGGCCAAAGTCGATGATGGCCGTAGCGCGCGCCGCAAGATCGGCGTTGGGGCCGGCATCGCCCCAGAAGAGATTCGAGGCGTGGAGGTCGTTGTGCGTCCAGAGTGGATCGAGCGCAGGCAAAAGCGGCGCAAGCTCGGCATGAAAGGGCGCGAGCAGTTCGAGGGCGCGCTCGGCACAGGCGCGCACGGCGTTCTGCGTGGAAAGTGACCGACGCGCGGAGAGATAGCGATGAAGCGCTGCAGCGGGGTCTTTTGCGGCGAAGATGGTGAAGCCGGCGACGAGCGGGCGGGGCATGCGGCGCGGGGCTGTGAAGTCTTGTGCGGCAAGATGGAGACGCGCGAGCGCGGCGCCCGCAGAATGCGCGTGGGCCGCGCTGCGAAATGGCGTCCAGGAGATCGCGTCCTCGTAAAGATCGACGCCCAGCGGAATCTCGTGCACCTCGCAGGTCCATTCGCCCATTGCGATGGCTGTTTCTCCGGCCGCAGAAGCAAGGACATGCGGCACGGGCACGCCGCGCGCCAGCAAATGCGAGAGAAAGCGGTGCTCTTCGAGCAATCCGTCGCGATCGCGCACGGCGCGGTGATGGCGCTTGACGAATACGCGACACTCCACCCCAGGGACGAAGGCCTGTCCGTGGGGGCCCCGGCCGTTGCGCGTGGCGACGACACCAGCCGCGGAGAAGGGGCGCGGGCTGACGGAGAGGATGCGCGTGGGCTCGCCGATCCCGGGAAATTGACGCAGAAGCAAGCGAAGCTCGGCAAGCGTGAGCGGCGGCCAGTCGGGCTCGACCAGCGTGCCGTCCATACCGTGCGCTTTGGGTATTGCGCTCATCCGTGCGAACTGCTTCCCGATCTTACGCCCGCTCAAGCGGGCTGTACGTTGAATACCATGTCACATCCCCAGGCTCGCGCCTGGGGCTACCTTCTTTTGCCCGCTATGCGGGCTGCTAGAACGTGTAGTGCGCTGAGAGCCGCACAGTCGGCGGCGCGCCCAGCCAGACAAAGGTGTCGCCGTAACTGGCGCCGGTATCGGACCAGTAGCGCTTGTTGCCGATGTTGTCCGCGTAGAGGTGGAACGTGACGTGGCCCTGCTCGCCGCCGGGCGTGTAGCGCGCGCCCAGGTTGAAGAGGTTGTAGCTGGGCACGCTGACCGCATCGTCGCGCGTGGCCTCTTTGCGCGAGGTGTAGCTCCAGCCGGGCATCAGATGAAGGCCGTGGATGCGGGGCACGGTAAGATCGGCAAACACGTTGGTGTGCAGGCGCGGCACGTTGATCACTTGCTTGTTGTCAAAAGACGGCGTGCCGGTGTTGGTGGAGACGGCGTTCATGGCCGCGGCCGAACCGTTCAGGCGTAGCCAGTTGGCGGCTTTGCCTTCGGCGTTGAGCTCGACGCCGTTGTGCGTTTCGCGGCCCTCGGATTCGAAGCAGAGATTTGCCGGCGCTGTGGGATCAAATGCACATGCCGGATAATTGCTGTCGGCAGCGGCAAGGATTTTGGGATAGAAGAACGGCGCGCGCATGTGGAAGAACGCGGTGGTGAGCAGAATGCGCTGGCCGGGTTCGTACTTAGCGCCAACTTCAGCCTGGCGCGTGAAGAACGGTGCGAGGAACTGGCTGCCGTTGTCGGTCCAGAAGGGCCCCTGCGGACCAAGTGAGAGCATGACCCCGTAGTTCGAGTAGAGGGTGAGGTTCGGGATGGGGCTGTAGGTGACGGCGAATTGCGGCAGCCAGACGGGCTTGTCGGAAGGCTCAGGAGCGCAGGGATTTGGATTGGTCACGGTCGATGGATCCAGTTCGGTTGGATCGCTACAGCTTGCGTAGGCCGAGTAGTTGTGGTCGCGTAATGAGTCGTAACGACCGCCCGCGATGATCTGGATGCGGCCGGGAAGATGCACGCGGTCCTGAACGACGGCGGAGGATTGGTGGCTGTCTTCCCAGAGGCGGCGTGGACCGGCGGATTGGAGCGTACTCTCGAGCGAATTCGGGTCGCCGGGCGGTGGAAGGGTCGCAATGGGCTGGTAGATGTTTGCCGAACCGACGTAGGTGTAGACGGCTCCGTCCTGCACTACGCCGTCGGGTGAATAGGGATTTGTGGCCGTATAGAAGCCGGGCTGCTGCACCGTGCGCAGAAAGACGGCGACGCCGGCAGTCACGTCCTGCGTGATGGCGCCGGTGCGGATGTGGCCGGTGATCATGGCTTCAGCCTCGGCGTCGATGCGCAGCTCGTTGGGATCGCGATAGTCGTAGATGTCGTAGGTTCCGTCGGGCGCAAAGAAGAATGGGTAAGGAGCCGAGCCGGTGTTGCACTCGGCCTCGTAATAGCAGCCATACACATAGAGCACATTGTCCTGGATGAGCGAGTGGCTGAGGCTGGCGGCGGCGAAGGCGACCCACGAGGGCGAGAAGGAATGGTCGAGGCGTGCGTTCGTGTTGAAAGTGTCATAGGTGTCGGGAGGGCCCCAGGGCTGATCGCCCAGCATAGTCGAGCGGTAGATGCGGGTGATGTCGGGCAGGGTTGTGCCGCCGAGCAGTTGATAGCCGCTGCCGTCGCGCTCGGTTTTGTGCTGGTACTCGAAGTCGCCCTTGAGAGTCGTTGCCGGGGTCAGCTTCCAGTCGGCTGCGCCAGCGCCCGCCGCGCGCCACCCGTTGGTCGAGTTCATGTAGGGAACGATGCGCTCGCCGGCGAGGTTCACGCGCGCGCCCACCTGTTTGCGGCCGCCGAAGAGATGGCCGAGGTCGACCGCGCCGTAAGCCGTGCCGCGATGATCGGTGGCGAAGTCGGCGGCCCCAATGTTGGCCGGGCGCTTGGTCACGTAGTCGATGAGGCCGCCGGCAGAAGCCACGCCGCTCTCTACGGCGGCAATGCCCCTGAGAAACTCGACGGCCTCCTTGTTTTCCAGCGGAACATCCTGCTCGCCGGCGATGGTCATGCCGTTGATTTCAAGTCCGGTGGCAAGATCGATCGGGAATCCGCGAATCTGGTAATCGCCGTAGTAGCCCACGGGCACGTAGTCGTCGCCGACGGAGGCGTCGTTCTGGACCACGTCGGAGAGCAGGCGCGAAACCTGGTCGTTGAGCAGGTCGCGGGTGACGATGGAGACGGCGAGCGGCAAGTTCTTAATGGGCACGCTGGTTAAGCTTCCGACCGTGGCGGACTCGGGAAGATAGTTGTCTTCCACTTCGCCGTGGACGACGACCGTGGTGGTGACGGGAGCGGGTTTTTGCTGCGCAGGAGCTGGCGTATGTGCGCCGGCTTCCGGAGCCGGAGCGGGAAGTGTCGCCGTCTGCGGAGCGGTTTGGGCGCGGAGCGGCAAGGCAAGGCAGGAGGCTAGCAAGAGGCTCTTAATCGGTGACCTGCAGGTGCGGCCGGAGGGTGACGACGAAATGCGGGCTATGACGGTGGCTGCGGCTGCGGGCATGGAAATCCTTTGTTTCAGAGCTCAAATGAAACAAAGGAGCTTGTGCCGCGAAGTGAGGTGAGGAAGAATGCCGCTCGGTCGAAGAAAACTTCCCACGCCGGTATTATCCGGATCGGGTTCGAGGGTATTTCTCAGCCCCACTCGCGTGGAGCACCCCTGTTTCAATAACACGATTGAAACACCGCGGGCTTGGCATTGGCAAATGGACGGGCGCTGGATGAAAGGCTATCGCCGGGCCGGGTTCGCTGCGACCTGGAGGGCATGCGCGCCGCTGGCGGAATGGCCTGGCTTGGCCGGCGATGCCTGGACTGCCATGGCGGCGATGGAAGCGCTGGAGAGGACCTCCAGCATGGCCTGCTGCGCTTTGGCCCAAACCGGATGCGCCGGACAGCGCGCCTTCCTGGGGCAGGAGCGGCCGTGCACGAGGCAGATGTTGAGACTGATGGAACCGTCGATGGCCTCAACCACATCGCGCATCGACGCATCGCGGCCGCGTTGTGTAATGCGAAAACCGCCCGACTGGCCGCGCTGCGAGGTAATGAGCCCGGCACGCGCCAGAGCCTGCAATACCTTGGACAGGAAACTTTCCGGAGCGCCTGTGGCCTGGGCCAGCGCGGGAAGCGAGACGCGCCCCTTGGACGGCAGCACGGCCAACTGAATCATCACGCGGACGGCATAGTCGGCGGCGCGCGTCAGTTGCATCGATGAATTCGGTTTCTTCATCGCGTTGTCCAGTCGAACAGGCCTCTTATGCATCCGAGAGCCGCTGGTTCCAGTAGGGGCGTTTGCCATGGAAGCACGAAATGATGAGCGCAGCGAAACGGCAGCGTAATTGAATTTTGTCACACGAGGATGAATTCCGTATCACATACCGCTGGTCGCGGCGCGCTACAAATCCGGCTCGATTCATATTGGGGACAAACAGTCCACAATGTCCAGCGCCTGCTCCGCCGCCCGCCAGTCTTGACCGCCTGGCCCGGCAGGGAGGGGTGGCGCCGGCGAGGAGCGGCGCAACGGCGTCGTTTTCGGTGAGCCGATCGAGGGCTTCACACTCGGATTCGCCGGTTGCAAGCTCGGCGATTTCGGTCATTGCGTAAGCTCCTATGGTTTTAAGCTTAGCGATTTCGCGGAATTGATCCGCAAAGTTGGGGAAGGAAATATTTCTTTTGGATTGAGAGAGATATGGAGGAAGTCGCCGTCGGGGGGCAGTCCATCAGTGGGGTGGAATGCAAGCCGCTGATGTTATCAAAAAAGTTACGGGGGGCGCCTCCCCTGGCGTCTGAAAATAACTGCTTTGGTTTCATGGGGCTGGAGTAAATAGGGTCCGCCAACCGTCTGATTCCACAGGACTTGCCCGCAGATATTTCTCGGCAAAGGAGTTAACGACAGTGAACAGGGGACAGGGATCAGGGATCAGGAGCCCGGAGCCGGTAGCCTGTAGCCCGTAGCCCGTAGGCCGCTTTGCCCTGTACTGGATTCATTGTGCGCGAGGTGATGGAAATAATCTGCAAGGTTGACGAAATTTCTTTGCGATTTCTTTTCAGGCACATCCGGTGGACGGGCGCAGGCTGAGGCTTGACGAAGGCGGGGCAGGGACCGAGGGACCGAAAGAGCTGCGGGGTTAGCGGAGTTAGCGGAGCTGGCGGAGTTAGCGGAGTTGGCGAGTCAGCGGGACAGCGGCCACATCGGTGTGATGGTAAATTGCTTTGTTTTTGATGCGAACTTTAGAGGCGGGACACAAGCACGGCCTCCAGGGCCGCCGGTTCGAACGGGCGCCATCTTCCTCCCCGGCGCCCCTGCGATTCTTTTCACCCCGAGCGCTTGCTGGCGTGGTGAGTCAGAAGTTCATTGAAGAACAACCGCAGATCCTTCGACTCCGTTTGGCCTAATAACGGCCAAACTCCGCTCAGGATGACAACTGGATTTATGATGCGGACTTTGGAGACAGGACACTAGGTTGTATCGACATATAGGGATATGTGGCGTTGCGTAGCGAAAACCGGCTCGATACGCGATTTCAAGCATCTATGATTAGGTTGGCCCATGCGGTAGCCCAGGCAGGAGGCCCCTGAAGCCGATGCGCGCTGTCACCGTATCCCCCATTGTTGCCGCCGCCGGCGGCAGTTTTCTGCTCGAACCTCGCACACCGGAGGAAGTTTTCACTCCCGAAGACCTGAACGAGGAGCAGCGCCAGATCGCGGCCACCGCGGAGCGGTTCGCGCGCGAGGAGATTCTGCCGCGCGTGGCGGCGATCGAGGCAAAAGAGTCCGGCGCGATGCAGGCGCTGCTGCGCAAGGCCGCCGATCTGGGGTTCGCCGCGGTCGATATTCCCGAGGAGTACGGCGGCCTGGCGATGGACAAGGTCAGTTCCACGCTGATCACCGACCACATCTCCGTGCTGGCCAGCTTCTCCACCGCTTTCGGATCGCATATCGGCATCGCCACGCTGCCGCTGGTGTGGTATGGGACCGAGGAGCAGAAGCAACGCTACCTGCCCAAGCTCGCCACCTGCGAGTGGATCGGCGCCTATGGGTTGTCAGAGGCCAGCTCGGGCTCCGACGCCATGAACATCCGCACTCGCGCCACGCTCTCGCCCGACGGCGCCCAATACATTCTGAATGGCGAAAAGCAGTGGCTCACCAACGGCGGCATCGCAGGGCTGTATACGGTATTCGCCAAGATCGTCGACCGGGAAGCGGGGGGCGGGAAGTTCTCGGCATTTCTCATTGAGCGCGGCACGCCGGGCCTCACCATCGGCGCCGAAGAACACAAGATGGGAATCCGCGGTTCGTCGACTTGTCCGCTGGTCCTTGAGGACTGCAAAATCCCCAAAGAAAATCTGCTCGGCGAGGCAGGAAAAGGCCACCACATTGCCTTCAATGTGCTCAACGTGGGCCGCTTCAAGCTGGGCGTAGCCTGTGTCGGCGGGGCCCGTCATGCGCTGGCCCATATGATCCGCTACGCAAAGGAGCGCCACGCCTTTGGCAAGGCTATCGCGGAGTTCGGCATGATCCAGCGCAAGATCTCCTCTGCCGCGGCGCGGCTCTATGCCGCCGAAAGCATGGCCTATCGTACGGCGGGCCTTATTGACGCGCGCTTAGCAGGACACGGCGGCGAGGAAGCGTGGGAGCGCGGCGATGCTCCGCGCAGTATTGAGGAGTACGCGGTGGAGTGCTCCATCGTGAAGGTCTACGGCTCGGAGATGCTCGCGCTGGTGGCGGACGAACTGGTGGCCACGATGGGCGGCTTCGGGTACGTCGAGGAGTATGCGGCGGAGCGCACCTATCGCGATGCGCGCATCAACCGCATTTTTGAAGGAACCAACGAAATCAATCGCCTCATCATTACCGGTTGGCTGATGAAGCGCGCGATGAGCGGAAAGTTGCCGCTGCCCGGGGCCATCCAGCGCGTGATGGACGAAGTGACGGAGCCGCCCTCGTTCGGCGCCGGCCCCGATGACGGCGAGGCGCTGGCGCGCGAAGCCGCGGTGCTGGCCGCAGTGAAAAAGATCGCGCTGTTCACCGCGGGCGTGGCCAGCCAGCGGTTTATGACCGGCCTTGAAGAGCAACAGGAGATCATGGCCGACCTGGCCGATCTCATCAGCCATGTCTACGCGCTGGAGTCGGCGCTGCTGCGCGCGCGCAAGCTAATCCGCGCGGGCCGCAGTCCGGCCGCGGCTGCCGCAGCCATGACGGGCCTGCTGGCCGATGAAGCCATGGGATTTGCCGAGCAGGCGGCGCGCCGTGTGCTCGCCGGCTGCGGCAAAGGCGACGCGCTGCAGACGCAGTTGGCCATTCTGCGGCGGCTGGCGCGGTTCACGCCCGCCGATGTGATCGCATTGAGCCGCACCGTGGCGCATCATGCTATCGCGCTGGAGCGCTACCCGGTTTAGGACCATCCCGCGAATCCTATGCAGCCCACACCGATCGATTCCGCAACCATTCGCGCTCTGCTCGCCGAGGCCGAAGGCACGCTTGCCGCGGGGCCGCACGGCGAGCGAGCGCGCCGCGACGCCGAGGCGCTGCTGCTCAGTGTGCTGAGAGAGGATGCGCCGGACAGGAATCTCGCCTGGCTGATCGCGCACGGCGGCGAACCCGTTTCGCCCGCCGCCGCCGCCCAATTGCGCGGCTTCGCCGCTCGACGCCGCGCCGGCGAGCCCATCCAATACATCACCGGCGAGGTGGAGTTCTACGGCTTGCCGTTTTATGTGAACCAGGATGTGCTCATCCCCAGGCCCGAAACCGAGCACCTGGTCGAAAAAGCGATTGCGTTGGCTGCGGCGTTCGATCGGCCGAGGATCGTCGACGCCGGCGCCGGCTCAGGCGCGATTGCCGTGGCGCTGGCTCGTCATCTTGCCGGCGCGCGCATTCGCGCCACGGAAATCTCCGCGCCGGCGCTGGCCGTGGCGCAAGCCAATGCCGCGCGCAACGGTGTCGCGGAGCGGGTGCGCTTTTTCGAAGGCGATCTGCTGGCCCCCGTTGCGGATCAGCCGTTCGATCTCGTCGTCTCCAACCCGCCCTACGTGCCGGAGACGGACCGCGATTCGCTCGCAGTGGAAGTGCGCGATTATGAGCCCGCTCAGGCCCTCTTCGCCGGGGCTGACGGCCTCGCCATCTATCGCCGGCTGATTCCTCAGGCCTTCGCCGCGCTTGTGCCCGGCGGATTTGTGGCGCTCGAAATTGGTTTCGGCCAGCAAGAACGCATCCGCACGCTGCTTGCAGGCGCGGGATTCGGAGGCATCGAATTTACTGAAGATTTACAGCAGATTCCGCGCGTGGCTGTTGCGCGGCGGCCGTGAATCCGATTGCGGCGGCGCGGAATCCAACGAAATGCCGGTACAATGCCGAATCGGCGCCTACCTCGATCCAATTTCCCGCAAGTTGGATGTTTTACCATTTCCCCGAAAGGATTTTTCTCATGACCGCATCGAAAGGCTATGGAACACCCAACGCGCAATCGCCGCTCGCTCCCGTCAGCTTCAGCCGCCGCGAGCCTGGACCTACGGAAATCGCCATGGAGACGCTTTACTGCGGCGTCTGCCACTCCGATCTGCACATGGTCCGCAACGAATGGGGCAACGCTATCTATCCCATGGTGCCGGGTCACGAGATCGTGGGCCGCGTGACGGTCGCAGGAAGCGCGGTGAAGAAATTCAAGGCCGGCCAGATCGCGGCGATCGGCGTCATCGTGGACTCCTGCCGCCACTGCGCGCCATGCACGCACGGAGAGGAGCAGTACTGCGAGGAGGGCGTGACGCTGACCTACGCCTCGCCCGACCGCGTGGACGGGTCGCTCACCATGGGCGGCTATTCCAACAATTACGTAGTGGACGAGCGCTTCGCGCACACGGTTCCAGGGAATCTCGACCTGGCCGGTGTCGCGCCGTTGCTGTGTGCCGGCATCACCACCTACTCGCCGCTGCGCCACTGGAACGTGGGACCGGGCAAGAAGGTTGGCGTCGTTGGCCTGGGCGGGCTGGGCCACATGGCGCTCAAATTCGCTCATTCCTTCGGCGCGCATGTGGTGCAGTTCACCACCTCGCCCAAAAAGAAGGACGACGCCATGCGCCTGGGCGCCAACGAAGTGGTTCTGTCCACGGATGCCAAGGCCATGAAGACCCACGCCAGATCGTTCGACTTCATCCTCGACGCTGTTTCAGCGCCGCACTCGCTCGATCCCTACACGGAGATGCTGAAGCTGGATGCGACCATGGCGCTCGTCGGTCTGCCGGAGAAATTCCCCGTGGTCAACATCGGCAACCTCGTCTCCAGGCGCGCCGCGCTTACCGGTTCCTCGATCGGCGGCATGCCCGAGACGCAGGAGATGCTCGACTACTGCGGCCAGCACAATATCACTGCGGACGTGGAAGTGATTCCCATGCAGAAGATCAACGAAGCCTTCGAGCGGCTGCTCAGGCAGGACGTGAAGTACCGGTTTGCGATCGATATGAGTACGCTGAAGTAGAGCACGCGGCTTCCGACCGGACGCCGAATGCGCGCTATGGTTTAGGCTCCGGCGGAGGCAGTTGGTCCTGGCTCGGCGGCTCCCGCTCTACCAGGACGATCTGCTTGATCTGGTTGCGATTGAAGTGCTGAAGGCTCCCACCGATCCGCACAACGACATCCATCCCGGAGATCGAATCGAGGTCGCCGTTCAACACGCTGCCGTCCCTCAGTACGATGGTGTCGTACCGTGCCGCGCCGAGCTCGTAGCTGACAGAGCCCCCGGAGACATCGTCCGGACCGATCTCAAGTGGGAATGTTCCTGAGTTGAATCCTTCCTTGCTAAATCCAAGTTGATGCTTTCCGATGCCGACGCTGATCAGTTTTGGCGTCGCGCCGACGTCGACGCCGTCAACCTTAAGATCCGCGCTTTGTGGCACCGAGTTCACGGTCAGGGATACCTTTCGCGGAATGTCGGATGCAGAGAGGACGGCCACCGTCGCTGGAGCGCCTGATGCGTTGAACGAGATCTGGAACTTGGCCGACTGGCCGGGACCGAGGTTGTCGACCTGCATCCACGCCTCACCAATTCGCACCAGCTTCTTATCGAGCACATAAACCGAGAATTTCTGGGTAGAAATAAGCTTCGCGGAGAGGTTCTCTGCGAGGACATCTGTGACGAATGTCCGCTCAGTGCCCATTGAACCGATTCCCCTGAACTTGCTGAACGTGAATCGCAGGATTGGCGTACCAGAGCTGGGCCAAGTGACCGCCTGGGCCGGTTCAGCGGCAGATGACGCAATCGAGAAGGCAACAAAAAGAATGGAAGCGAAGAGTTTGCGAGTGAGCATATCGATACGCTCCTAGCTCGAAGGTGGGCAAATTATATCAACTGGATGGATCGTTGCCCGGTGACGCGCACGACGCCCGGTCGGTCTTGTTCAGCTCCTTATAGAAGCCGAGGTCTTTGGCTGTCAGACTCTTGGTGATGTAGACAATCTGCCCGTAGTGCAAGCCGAAGTGCTCGACGACCTGGTAGACCGCGTCGAGGCCACGCACGTTGTAGCCCTGAATTTCGTAGGGAGCGAGCAACTCGGCGAAGGTAAGGCGGTCGAGAACTTTGGCAGCTTCATCCAGCGTTGCGCCGAGGCGGGCGAGCAGTTCGGCTGCCGTCAGCCCGCCTTCCGCCGCGAACTCAGCCGGGCGGTTGCGTTTGTCTTCATCCTCGGTGAACGACGCCACCAGCCATTGCCGCACATTGCCATTCAGATGCAACAGAAGATTGCCAATGCTGTTGCTGGCCTGGTTCGGCCTCCACCACACCTGCTCCTCAGTAAGCGGCGCCACGCACTCCCTGAGCCGCGGCCAATACTGCCCGAACAGCTTCTTGCGCGAGAACTCGAGAAACAGCGTCGCGAGTTCGTTGTTGCTGGCCGTCATCGCAGATTTACCTCCGCTGCGCGCGTTTCCGTAACCCGCGCCGCGAGCTAAATCAGCTCGTAGCCCGCGAACCAATAGCCGATCTCGAAGGCCGCTGTCTCTTCCGCGTCGGAGCCGTGAATCGCATTCTCCTGGATGGAGCCGGCAAACTTCTTGCGGATGGTTCCCTCTTCGGCGTTGGCGGGGTCTGTGGCGCCCATCAGCTTGCGCAGGTCTGCAATGGCGTTGTCCTTTTCCAGGACCATGAGGATCAGAGGCCCCGACGACATGAAGCCGGTAAGGCTGTCGAAGAACGGCTTGCCGGAGTGAACGGCGTAGAAGCCCTCGGCTTCCGGCTTGGAGATGGATTGTTTCCCGATGGCGACGATGCGGAAGCCGGCACGATGAATCTCGGCCAGAATGGCGCCAGTGAAACCATTGCGGACCGCGTCCGGCTTGATGATGCTCAGCGTGCGTTGCAGCACTCGAATATCTCTCCTTCAGTGGGTTTCCACTTTGCTTTATTCATTGTATTGGAGTGCGTTATGCACAGCCGGCCGTTCCGGCTTCGAAAGCGCCAACCCGGCGCGGGCCGGCCATGCAGGTTGCGACCCTGGCTGCTCCAAACGGCTCTTGGCTCAGCACTTGCGCGCTCGCACAAAGGTTTCTGCAAACGGGGGATTTGGCTCGCAGCGCTGAAATGTTACTTTCGTACGGTGTCCGATGGAGCAGTATCGTATCCCACAAAAGAGGTATTTCCGAGGCGCTTTTTCCGCAGACAAGCGCTTTGTTTTCTGTTACAAATAATGGTGTTACAGGAGTATTACGGGTTCGGTCGCAGGCCGAGAAGTAGACCAACAAGCCCGATTCTGAAGGTCACCGATGGTGTTGCCTGTACTCCAAATCGCTGCCGTGGTTGCAATTGCGCTGTATCTTGTGCGTTGGCGCAAGAGTGTGCGGAGGCGTAATGCGCAAACATGGGAAACTCTGCTGGCACGGCTTCGCCCCGAGTGGAGTGCGCGCGAGTTGAGCGACCGTTTCCTTTGGCAGGAAGGTTTGAGCGCCACGCCTGAAGAAACCTGGCAGCGCATGGAGGGCATAAAGGGCCTCTGGGTCATGTTCCAGAATGCGGGAGTCATGTTGGAGATGGCGGACTTCGCCGCGAAGAATTGCGAAGGCGTGGACCGCTTGCTGGTGGAGACTTTGCACAGCGATGCGATGCAAATTCGCGTCTGCGTCCTGACGGCCCTGGCACACTACGCATTCAAGCACGCCAGCGAAGGAGTTCGCGTGAATGCCTACCGCGCCGCTTCGATGTATATCGGCATGGCCGCCCGTACGACGCAATTGCTGCAGGAATACGCAGCCGTCACCGTCCCGGACTTTGTGGCGGCGATGTAATCGAGATCCCTCCTCCTCACACAAGACCCCGGCTGCGGCCGGGGTTCTTGTTTATTGCTTGCGCGATCGGGCTGTTTCAAGCCTGCATCGAAGCGAGAAATCCGCAGATCCTTTCGTACTCTTCTTCGCGCAACCGGAAGCGGAGCGCGGAAGCCGTCTCCTCAACCTGTTTTGCGCTGCGCCCGCCCACAATGGCGGCGGTAATGGCGGGATGATGCAGCGACCACGCCACGGCCACCACGCCGGGGCTCACGCCATGCCCGCTGCCGATCTCGCACAGCAATTCCACCAGGCGCAGATTGCGGCTCAAACGCGGCTCGCTGAATTCCGCGTTCTTGCGGCGCCAATCGTCCGGCGGCAGTGACGCCGCGCGCGCGGCGGTCATCTTGCCCGTAAGCAGACCGGAAAGCATGGGCGAGTAGTTGATGAC
>PMYE01000171.1 GCA_003171315.1 Acidobacteriaceae bacterium | reverse complement strand
AAAGCAGACGCAAAACGCCTCGTAGAAAATTTCAGGTCTCAGTTGAATGCAGCCACTCCTGTCGAGAAAATCGGCTGCATGACGGTGGCTGAAGCGTGGGGCCATTTCCAGGCCCTTGAACTGCGCGATCCAGACTCCGACCGTTCTCCGACAACGATCCATAGCTACCTGGACTACTACAAGACGCACATTATCCCGAAATGGGGAGACGTGCCACTGGACGAGGTCAAGTCCGTTGCCGTCGAACGGTGGCTGCGGAGTCTGAGAAAATCTTCTGCGCCGTTCTCCAAAGTGGCTATTGGAAATACTGCCGCCAATGCGAAGAACTCTGAGCCGCTCGCCCCGGCATCAAAAGCAAAAATTCGCAACCACATGAGTTCCTTGTTTTCGCACTGCATACGCCACGAACTCTACAGCAAACTGAATCCAATCGCATCTGTCCGTCAGAGCGCGGTCAGACAGCGCGATCCCGACATTCTGACGCTCGGCGAAATCCGCTTGATCCTGGGCAACATCGAACCGCAGGCTATCAAGATTATGGTGGCCACTGCCGCCGCCTCTGCACTTCGCCGGAGTGAGTTCCGGGGATTGAAGTGGGCAGACCTCGATCTCGACAACTGCTGGTTCCATTGTCGGCGCGGCCTAGTGGGAAAGTACGAAACCAAAATGAAGACGCGGGCCTCTCGCAAAAGCGTGGAGATGAACCCTACACTGGCTGTGGCACTCCGGGCCTGGCGCAACTCAACACCGTATCCCCAGGACACGGATTGGGTGTTTGCTAGCCCGTTCTCATCCGGTAGACTCCCCTACTGGCCGGATTCAGCACTGAAGGATCATGTCAGGCCAGCGGCAATTAAAGCCGGTATCACTAAATCCATCGGCTGGCACACCTTCCGGCACTCCCTAGCGAGTCTCCTGGGCCAGCAGGGAGAAGACATCAAGGTCATCCAGGAGTTGCTGCGCCACGCATCGTCGCGGATCACATCGGATGTCTACCAGCAGGGGCACACCGCGGCGAAGCGGTCTGCGTTGAGCCGGGTTTCGGGACTCTTCGTGGTAGAAGCCAAGGCGTCGTAGAGGTTCAAACCAAAGTCCAGCTTTTCGCAGCCACCCCCAGACGAAGAAAAGGCTCCCGGCACCGGGAGCCTTTTCTTTCTCAATCTTTCAATTCCAATCGGCCTCAAAAGGGTGTATTTTCTTAATGGACCCTTATTGGACCTTCGTGTCACATGCCAGATCGGACCTAAGTCCTTTGAAATCTGGCGGGGACGACGGGGCTCGAACCCGCGACCTCTGCCGTGACAGGGCAGCGCTCTAACCAAACTGAGCTACGTCCCCAAGGAAAATCCGTGTAACGGAAATGCGACCCTGGGAGTCTCGCATTTCTACGCCCGAAAGGGCTACCCACAGCGCGCGTGGCCGGTTTTTCAACGCGACTGAAGCGGCGCATTCACGCGGCGGCAACATGCATGAGTGTATCAGAAATGCATGCGCTCCGGGATGCGCGGAGAACCGGGGAAATCTGTAGTGGTTGACCGGATCAGGCGCTCGCGACGGCCCGGGCGCCGCGCCCGGTGGGCATGTACCCCATATCCACCGAAATGCCGCGCACGCACTGCAGCAAATGGTTGGCGATGGAGGGCAACTTCGCCGCCGTCACGCGGAACGACGGCCCCGACACGCTCACCGCGGCCACCGGCAATCGCTGCGCATCGAGCACCGGAACGGCAATGCAGCGCAGCCCTTCTTCCAATTCCTCGTCGTCCACGGCATAGCCCCGGCGGCGGGTTTTTTCGAGCTCTACCCGCAAGGCTTCGAGTGTGGCAATGGTGCGGTGCGTCATCCGCTCGAAGCGGATGCGGCGGAGGACCTCCGCGGCGCGCTCCGGAGGCAGAAATGCCAGGATCGCCTTGCCCACTGAAGTGCAATGCACGGGATTGCTGGCTCCAATGCGCGTAATCATGCGCACCGCGCGCGTGGGTTCGATCTTGTCGATGTAGATGACGCGCGCCGCCTCCAGCAGAGCCAGGTGCGCCGTCTCTTCGGTTTCGGCCACCAGCCGCCGCAGGTGCGGCTGGGCCCGGTCGCGCAGGTCGTACTGCTCAATGGCGCGGTTGCCAAGGTCGAAGAGCCGAAGACCGAGGCGGAATTTGCCGTTGGCGGTGCGCTCGACCATGCGGTGCCGCTCCAAAACCATCAAAAAGCGGTGCGCCGTGCTCTTGTGCAACTGCAGTGATGCGGCCACCTGCGCCAGGCCGAGCGGCGTTTCACTTTCACCGAGCAGATCCAGTACAGCAAAAGCACGATCCAGTGCCTGAACTTTGTAAGTGCCTTGGGGAGTTGTGTCTCGCATCTTGATTCTTTGTTCCGTCCTGTGGGTCCATCTTTAGCTTCTCATATGATGGGACGCGCGTCAACTGGTGAAACGCAGGGGCTTCAGCGGGCTGGACGGTCGCCGGCCTGCTCTGGGGCTCTCGTACTTCTCCTTGCGGCGGCGGTAAACGCGCTTGTCGGAACGGGCTTTTCATCACCGATTCGGATACTTTCAAAGGTTGCACGTTACGCTGCGCGCAGCGAAAATAGGTGCGAGAGCTGGAGCCGACCATGAAAAAGCCCCTCCCGGCGGAATCTGCCGCAGCATGCATCGACGCGAGGATCAACGAACTTGGAGACTGGCGCGGGAAGATGCTCGCGAAGGTGCGCGCAATCGTACATGAGGCAGACCCTGAGATCGTGGAAGAGTGGAAGTGGAGGGGGACGCCCGTCTGGTCCCATGGCGGCATCGTCTGCACGGGCGAAACCTACAAGAACGTCGTGAAGATGACCTTCGCCAAGGGAGCCGCGTTGAAAGACCCAGCAGGTTTATTCAACTCCAGCCTTGACGGGAATGTAAGGCGCGCCATCGACATCCACGAGGGCGACCAGGTCGACGAGACGGCCCTGAAGGATCTCCTACGCGCCGCGGTGGCGCTCAACCTGAAGACCAGGCCGAAAACGCGGCGGCTGTCCGCGTAGCTATACTTCTCCGTTTTCGGCCTCTTCGATCTCATCGCCCTCGCCCGGCGCCAGAAACAGATTGGCTTCCAGGCCGTGCTGGCGGGTGTAGAGGTCGTAGTAGCGGCCGCCGAGCGCAAACAGCGCGGCGTGATTCCCGCGCTCGACCACGCGGCCCTGTTCCACAACCAGAATCTGGTCGGCGCGCCGGATGGTCGACAGCCGGTGGGCGATGACGAAGGTCGTGCGCCCCTGCATCAGCTTCGCGAGACCGCTCTGGATCATCGCCTCTGACTCGGAATCGAGTGAGCTGGTGGCCTCGTCGAGAATGAGAATGCGCGGCTCGGCCAGCAGCGCGCGCGCGATGGATAGCCGCTGGCGCTGCCCGCCGCTCAGCTTCACCCCGCGCTCGCCCACAAGCGTGTCGTAACCCTCCGGATAGCGCTCGGCGAACTCGTCAACGCACGCCGTGTGGCACGCGAACTGAAACTGCTCCTCGCTGGCGTCCGGCCGCGAAAACAGAATGTTCTCGCGGATCGTTCCGTCGAATAGAAACGACTCCTGCAGCACCACGCCCAGTTGCGAGCGGAACGTGTTCAGGTCTACCGTTGCCAGATCCACATCGTCGACCAGCACCCGGCCTTCGACAGGCGTATGGAAGGCGCAGAGCAGGCTGATAATCGTCGACTTGCCCGAACCCGACGAACCCACCAGCGCCGTCACCGTTCCCGGTTCGGCTGTGAAACTGATTCCATGCAGCACCGGTTTCTCCGGCGTGTAAGCAAACTCCACATTCTCAAAGCGTACCCTGCCTTCAATGGGCGGCATTTTCACCGTACGTCCCGGTGTCTGGTTTTCTTCGAGCTCGGCCATAATCTCCCGGGTGCGGTCCAGCCCTGCAAACGCCTCGGTCAACTGCGTGCCGATATTCACGATCTGAAAGACCGGCGCGATCATAAAAGCCAGAAACATGTTGTACTGGAAGTAGGTTCCCACGGTCCACGTATGGCTCAGCACGTCGTGCCCGCCCAGCCACATCACGCACCCTGACACAATTCCTAGAACCGACGTAGACGCCGACGAGAGAATACTGGTCATGGTCAGCGACTTCATCACGTTCTCCAGCAGCCGTTCCACGCCTCCGGAAAAGACCTTGGCCTCGCGCCCTTCGGCGTGATAGCCCTTGATCACGCGCACCCCGCCCAGCGATTCCGTCAGCCGGCCCGTCACCTCCGCGTTGATCCTGCCGCGCTCGCGGAAGATGGGACGAATGGTCTTGAATCCGTACTGCAGAAAGAAGACGAACACGCCCAGCATGGAGAACACGGTGAGCGTAACCTTGGTGCTCAGAACCATCAAGTAAATGAAAGTGAGCACCGCGGTAAGCGAACTGCCCAGGAACTCGACCAGGCCGGTGCCCACCAGGTTGCGCACGCCTTCCACGTCGGTCATGATGCGCGCCACCAGCGTTCCGGTGCGGTTCTCGTCGTAATAGGCCACCGGCAGCAGGCCTACATGCCGTTGCACTCGGCAGCGCATTTCGGCAATCAAACGCTGGCCGGCCTTGGAGAGCAGTTGCGTGAGCGAATAGGACGTGAGCGCCTGCGCCGCCATAGCCGTCAGCACCGCGGCGATAATGCGCGGCAGCATCTCGGGATGCGGATGCAGCGGAGACAGCACTTTGTCAAGCAGCGGCTTGGAGACGAACGGCAGCACCAGGCCGGCCACGCGGTTGATGGCCATCAGCACAAGCCCGGCGAGAATGAGGCCCTTGCGCGGCGATACCAGCGCCAAAATCTCAGGCCAAATCCTCTTCAGATCCGGCTTGCGCTTGGGCAGATCGGCCTGAGCCGCGCGCCCTCCGCGGCCGCGCGGCGAGCGCTCGGCGTGCATGCCCATTCCCAACCCGCCGCGCATTGTTCCCATGCGTTATTCCTGACGCGATCTGCGTGCTTGGATGAATGAACGCACGCAAAGATTCACGTAGATCAGCAGCAGGCACGCCATCGTAAGCTTGGCCGCAAGCGCGATATGGTCCGGCTCCAGACCCGCATGTTCAGCATGTATATACCCGCGTATCGCTTCAGCCGCGGCCCCGATCAACCCGACGAGCCCGATCGTCACATTCATGTGCATGAATATCTTGCGCTTCGCCTCACTGGGGCTGATGGCGAGAATGCCGCCCACGCCGAGCGCCAAGCCGAACCACGTTGGAATGAGAGCGGTGTAGTGAATGCTCCCTGTGCCCCAAAAACCAATCAGCCCCAGAGCAACCAGGAGGATTCCAAATACATAAGTGACTTTCGCCATTCCTGACCTCCAACCATGTGCATGGCAAGAATATCAGCGCACAGGGATCAGACGTCAGGGATCAGGGGTCAAAAGTCAGTCGCCGATAAGCAACTCCTGGTTCGCGGCTCGTCTCAGTCAGATCGGGTACCGGGTGGCACACCGATGATCTCGCCGCATGTGCAACTGCAAACTGATCCCTGTTCCCTGACCCCTGATCCCTGTTTTTTACCGCTGAATTCGCGCCGATCCGCCTTTGGCGAACGCGCGCACCTGCTCCACGGTAGACATCGTCGTATCGCCGATGAACGTGGTCAGCAGCGCGCCATGCGCCCAGCCCAGCTTCAGCGCGTCCTCAGGTTTCTCGCCAGTGAGCAGCCCGTAGATGAATCCGGCCGCAAATCCGTCGCCGCCTCCCACGCGATCCACCACGTCCAGTTCCGCTGTCGGCGCAATATAGGTCTTGCCGTCGATCCACGCCACTGCGCTCCAGCTATGCCGGTTCGTGGAGTGCACCTCGCGCAGCGTGGTTGCCACGATCTTCACGTGCGGATGCTTCTTCACTACGCTGTCGATCATGGCAAAGAAGGCCGCCGGATCGAGCTTCGACTTGGCGTGCACATCCGGCCCCGGAATGCCCAGGCCTTTCTGCAGGTCCTCTTCGTTGCCGATCAGCACGTCGACGTTCTTTACAATCGTGGCGATCGTCTCCACGGCCTTGTCCGCGCCGCCCGAAATCTTCCACAGCTTCTCGCGAAAGTTCAGGTCGAATGAAGTTACTGCGCCCGCTTCCTTGGCGGCCTTCATCATCCCCGCTACCAGCGGCGCCGTGGTGGGCGAGAGCGCGGCAAAAATGCCGCCCGAATGCACCCAGCGCACGCCGCCAGCGAAGATCGCTTTCCAGTCGAAGTCGCCCGGTTTCAGCATTGCGCCGGCTTCATTGGCGCGGTTATAGAACACCACCGGCGGCCGAACTCCCGCGCCGCGGTCGCTGTAAACCGTTGCCATATTCGGGCCCGTTGCGCCATTGTGCTCGAAGTGTTTGTAAATCGGCTTCACTCCCATGGCGCGCACGCGTTCGGCAATCATGTCACCGATGGGATAATCCACCATCGCCGACATAATGGCCGTTTTCATCCGGAAACAATCGGAGAGGTTGGCGGCCACATTGAACTCGCCGCCGCTCACGTGAATCTTGCACTCCGTCGCCTTGCGAAAGGGAATGATCCCCGGATCGAGCCGGTGCACCAACGCCCCCAATGCCAGGAAATCCAACTCCCCATCCTTGCGGATATTCAGTCCGTAACTCATCGTCCTCTCCTTGCTCCTTTCAAAATCCCAACAAACTATTGTGCTCTATCTCCGAAATTCGCATCATAACTGTCGCTGTCATCCTGAGCGGAGTCCGCCGCGGCGGACGAAGTCGAAAGCCTGCCCTGAGCGAAGATCGTCCGCTGCGGCGGATGATCGGAGTCGAACGGGGATCTGCGGTTGCTTTTCAACGAATTTCAGATCCGCCATGCCTGATTCACCGACAGCTTCCGCGCCCGTCTCTCGCTTCTTCGTCTGCCCTTATTGCAACACTGCCTTGCGCATCGCCTCCGCAGATGCACCTGCAAGACCGGGCTAATAGCTAGTAGCTAGGAGCTGGAAGCTGCTTTTTTCACGTCCTCCACCACCTGCTCCGGCGTCCACTCGTTGCCCGGATAAAATTGCGCCACCTTGCCGCGCGCGTCGATCAATGTGGTCGAAAGCGTGTGCGTAATCGTGTCGTTGGGGCCGGGCGTGATGCCCACATCGAAAAACTTCGCCATTTCCACGAGCTCCGGCTTCGTCGGCACGGCAAAATCCCAATGAGCAAACGCGTTCTTCGCCTCGCTGCCGATGTACTCCGCGCCGTAGGCGCGCAGTCGCGCCGGCGTGTCGTGTTCCGGATCGAAGCTCACGCAAAGCAGGTGTGTTTTGGCATAAAGCGCCGGGTTCGCCGCCAACTGGCGATCGATCACGGCAAAGTTGTGCGTTACCAAAGGGCAGAAGTTAGGCGACGGGCAGCGCGTGTAAATGAATGTCACCAGCAGCGCCTTGCCGCGGAACTGATCGAAATGAATCGCGCGCCCGTCCTGGTTGCGCAGCTTGAAATCCGGCGCCGCGTCGCCCGGCGCAGGCACATGATAGAACACGGTTGGTTTGTAATCCGGCTTGGCCTGCGCGATCACAACAATGTGGTCCAGCACCACCGTTTCCTCGGCGCTCTTCTCGACCAGCACATCCGCCGTAATCGTGTCGCCCGGGTGCAGGTCGCTGGCGATGCTGGGGTCCTTGAGCTGGTAGGGCATGGTCATCGCATCCATGAACCCCGGAATGGCCTCATGGTCCACGACCACGATTCCGTGTGCGACATCGGTGGAAACGATCTTCCCGCGCAGGTGATACACCGCGACTCCGGAGTCCGCGGAACCCTGCGATGCGGGCTTCGCGCCGGAATGGCACCCGGCCAGAGCGGCAATGGCAAGAAGGCAGCTTGCGAGGGAGATGCGCATCACAAACTTAGTGTACAACCGGTCGACTGACCACATCAGGACGGGGATTCTCTTCCATTTCTCTTGGTCTTTAGAGAATCGTTCTCTGTTCGCAGTGATCGGCGAACGGTGAGCCCCATCGGAGGTATCCTTAGGCGTAAGGCTGCGAACTACGAACTGTGAACCGTGAACTTTCATCCGGGATCGATGCGTGGCTGCGGCGTGGCTCGCTTGTGGTCACGGCCAGCGAGCGCGCCGCTCGGTCCATTACGGCGGCATTTCTTCGCGCCCGGCGCGCCGAGGGGCTCACTGCCTGGCCCGCTCCCAACGTTCAGGACTGGCAAAGCTTTGTCCGCAACGCCTGGAACGAGCGCAGCCTCGATGGCCGCATCGTTCTGAACCCACTACAGGAGCAATCGCTCTGGGCAGGGGTTGCCGCCGCCGGCGCGCCGGATACCACGCGGCTCGCGGGCGCCGGCGATCGCCTCGCCAGCTTGGCCATGGAGGCGCACAATCTGCTTTGCGCCTACTGTCCAACGCTGCTGAACGAGAAGGCGCGCATCGGCTGGGACCGGGACGCCGCGGCCTTCAGCGCATGGCTCGCGGCCTTCGATGAAATCTGCCGCACCGGCAATCTGATCGGCTCCGCGCGCCTTCCGCTCGAATTGATCCCTATGCTTGAAGCGGACGCCTCCGCGCGCCCGCCGCTCCTGCTCGCCGGCTTTGACCACATGGTTCCCACGCAGCAGGCGCTCTTCACCGCCTGGGGAAACTGGAGCGAAGCGCCTCTCGGCGAGATCGCGGCGCAAATTGAATTCCACCAGGCCGCCGATCCGTCCTCAGAACTTGCCGCCTGCGCCTTGTGGTGCAAGCGCCGGCTCGCCGCCAATCCCCATGCGCGGCTGCTCTTCGTCACGCAAGATGCGCCTAAGCGCCGCGGCGAAATCGAGCGCGCCTTTCTCCGCTTTACGCAACCCGAAGGAAGCGTGGCCGCTTCTTCCGCGCTCTTCGAGTTTTCGCTCGGCGTGCCGCTCTCCCAAATCGCCCTGGCGCGCAGTGCGGGGCTGCTGCTCCACTGGCTCGATGGTCCGATCGGCGAGCACGAACTCGACTGGCTGCTCTCCACGGGTAAGGCCGCCGCGGCAACTGACGAATCTCGCGCGCTCGTTGCCTTCATGAAGGCCCTTCGCCACCGCAATTTGCAGCGAACGCGCTGGTTGCTTGCGGAGTTCCTTCGCCAGAAACCGGGAGCCGAATTGCCTGCCTCGTGGGCCGCGCGCATCACGCAGGCCCGGAGCCGGTTGCAGGAGTTCGCGCGCCAGCCGCAAACTCCGCTCGCGTGGGCTGAGCTCACGCCCCAGTTGCTTCAACTTGCCGGCTGGCCCGGAGCGCGCCCGCTCACAAGCGCCGAGTTTCAGGCCCTCCACCGCTGGCAGCAGGCTGTGGACGACTGCGCTTCGCTGGGCTTTGACGGACGCCGCGTTGATTGGAAAGAATTCCTTGCCGCGCTCGACCAGGCCGTCAACGAATCGCTCTTCGCGCCGGAGTCGCGGGACGCGCCCATTTTGATCGCCGGACCCGCTGAGTCCGCGGGCCTCAGCGCTGACGCCATCTGGTTCCTCGGCGCCGACGAAGACTCCTGGCCGGCTCGCGGCGTCACGCATCCCCTGCTTCCTCTCGCCGTGCAGCGTCAGGCCGGAATGCCTCACGCCTCGCCGCAGCTCGATTGGGATCTTGCCGCCGCCACCACGCGCCGCCTGCTCGCCTCCGCGCCCGAAGTCCACTTCAGCATCCCGCACCAGCGCGATGGCGTCGACACGCGCCCGTCGCGGCTTGTCGCGCAAATTGCCGGTGCGCCGCAGCCTTTGAGCGCCGATCTTACCGTTCAAACTGCTCCCGCCCCGCTCACCGTCTCCTTTCAGGACTCGAGCAAACTTCCTTTCCCTGCAGGCGGCGCACCGGGTGGGTCCAGCGTTCTCACCGCGCAGTCGCAGTGCCCCTTCAAGGCCTTCGCCGCCGCTCGCCTCGGCGCGCAATCGTGGGAGCCCGCCGAAGCCGGCCTCACCGCCCTCGAACGCGGCTCGCTTCTTCATGAAGTTCTGTTCTCCATCTGGGCAGGTCCGCCTGATGGCATTCGCTCCCATCGGGAACTCCTCGCGCTGACAGATCTCCCTGCCTTCGTCGAGAGCCATGTGCGCCGCGTCTCCCAAACAAGCATGCCCTCGCGCGCGCGTGAGTGCATGCCGCCAAGATATCTGGAACTCGAAGAAACGCGCCTGGTCGATCTCGTCACCGAGTGGCTCTGCTTCGAATCCACGCGTCTGCCCTTCACTGTCGCCGAAACAGAGAAGAAGTCCGCCGCGTCCATCGCAGGCCTCACGCTCCACTTGCGCCTCGACCGCATCGACCGCCTCATCGACAATTCCCTCCTGGTCATCGACTACAAGTCCGGCTATGCAGATCCGCGCTCTTGGGATCTTCCCCGCCCCGACGATGTGCAGCTTCCGCTTTACGCCGGCTTCGCTCTCGAGGGGCCACCCGAACAACTTGGCGGCCTCGTCTTTGCTAAAGTCCGTACGGGAGAAATGGACTTTTCCGGGCGGGTCCGCGATGCCAAAGCAAACCTGCGCGGCAAAATCAGCGGGAATTCCAACTTAGTAAAGAAGCCGCTCACTACGGAGCAGGTTACCGCCTGGCGCGCCTGCATTGAACAGCTCGCCGTCGAGTTCCTCTCCGGCCGTGCCGTGGTGGATCCGCGCGACTATCCGAACACCTGCGGGCATTGCCGTCTGTACGCGCTCTGCCGCATTCAGGAGAATCCGCCGCAATCGGAAGACGCGGAGGCTGCCGATGCCTAGCCCGCAGCCGCGCACCCCGCCGCCCGACCAGGCAGAGCGCGGCAAGGCGCTCGATCCGCGGCGCTCGATCCTCGTGCGCGCGCCCGCCGGTTCGGGAAAAACAACGCTGCTTTCACAGCGATTTCTCTGTTTGCTCGCCGAGGTTGACGAGCCTGGACAGGTACTCGCCATCACCTTTACCAACGCGGCTGCGGCGGAGATGCGCAACCGCGTTCTCGACGAACTGCGAAAGGACGAACCCAGCCCGATCGCCCGGCGTGCGCTCGAGCACTCGCAGAAACTGGGCTGGAACCTCCTCGATCTACCCGCGCAGCTCCGCATCCAGACCATCGACTCTTTCTGCCGCGACCTCGCATTGCAGCAGCCTCTCCTCTCCGGTCTCGGCGGCGGCCTCGACATCGCCGCACAGCCGGACGAGCTCTACCGCCGCGCCGCGCGACGCACCCTCGAACAGATCGGAAACGAGGACACCCCTCTGAGCGCGGCCATCGCGGCTCTTTTGCTTTGGCGCGACAACAACTGGCAGGAAACTGAGAGCCAGCTCGTCGATATGCTCAAGGACCGCGATCGCTGGATGCACGACTTTGTTCTCGACCGTGACCCCAACTGGTTGGCGCTCCGGGAGCGCCTCGAGCGTCCGCTCGCGCGCGCCAATTCCGGCGATCCCGCCCTGGCCCATTACACCGGCGAGGAGTGGCAAATCGTCCGTGCCTGCTTTACGGTGCTGCGCCACGCTGCCGCCGAGCTTCGTGTTGTCTTCGCGGAAGCTGCTGCTGCCGACTTCGTCGAAGTTGCCCAGATCGCGCAAAATGTGCTCGAGGGTGAAGATGGGCTCCCCACCGACGCGGCGCTCGCTGTCGCCGACGGCATCCGCCACCTGCTCGTCGACGAATTCCAGGACACCAGCCGGCGCCAATATCGCCTGCTTGAGCATCTCATCGCCGCATGGCCATCGCGGGAAGGCCGCACCTGCTTCGTGGTAGGCGACCCCATGCAGTCCATCTACGCCTTCCGCGAAGCCGACGTCGAGCTTTTCCAGCGTGCCGAGCAACGCGGCATCGAGATTCCCGGCGACCTGCCGCTGCGCTTCGATCCGGTCCTGCTCACAGCCAACTTCCGCACCGAGCCGCCACTGGTCAACGATCTCAACGAAATGTTCTCGCACGTCTTCGCCGTCAACGACGGAAGCGGCGTCGTCTTCACCGAGGCCAATCCAGCCCGCGACGGCGCCGCGCAACCCGGCCCGCGTCTCGTCACCGAGTCCGCGTCGTTCATGTCGCTCCACCTCGAATTCATGCCTGATTCGCCTCGCGGCAAGGTCGATCCGGACCGGAAGAAGCAAATTGCCGCCGAGCGTGAAGCCGCGCGCGACCGGCAGATCGACGAAATCGTCGCCATCGTCCGCGGCCATCTGCCCCGCATCGGCGAAACCCGTGCCGCCAATGAGAAAAAGCAGCCCAACGAAAAGCAGGAGAAGTACCGCGTCGCCATCCTCGCCCGCGCGCGCAAGTCGCTCGCGCCCATCGCCGCCGCGCTGCGCGAAGCATCCATCCCCTTCCGCGCCGTGGAACTCGAGGAGTTGCAAAACCGTCCGGAAATCATCGACGCGCTCGCCCTTGCCCGCGCACTCCTCAATCCTCATGACCGCGTCGCATGGCTCGGCGTTCTCCGCGCCCCCTGGTGCGGCCTCTCGCTCGCGGATCTGCATACGCTCGCCGGCGCTGGCTCATCCGAGCTGCTCGCGCGTCCCGTGCCCGAACTTCTCTCCGAACGCTTGCCCCTTCTGAGCGGCGAAGGCCGCCTGTCCGCCGGTCGCGTGTTGCATGCAATGGAATTCGCCGAACGCCTGCACTGCGCGCAGCCCTCCGCCGCGCCCGGAACCTGGCTCGAACAGGTCTGGCTGCGCCTGGGCGGCGCACAATGTGTCGACGCCGCCGCGCGCGCTAACCTCGATCTGCTTTGGAGCACCCTCGACGGCCTGCCCCAGGGCGAGCCGGATCTCCTCGGCCCAACACTCGACGCTGCCCTTCGTACCCTCAAGGCTCTGCCCGATCCCACTGCCGGCAGCGATTGCGGTGTTCAATTGATGACCATCCACGGGTCGAAAGGCCTCGAGTTCGAAGTTGTCGTTGTGCCCGATCTGCAGGCCGGCGTGGGTGGCAGCAACCCCACCATGCTCTCCTGGCTGGAACGCGGCCTTCCGCCTGAGCGCGATCCATCCAGCCCTGAGGGGTCCGGCGAGATCACGGAGTTTCTCGTCGCGCCGTTCCAGTCCAAGGGCGGCGATCGCGGCGCCGCAAAGAAGTGGGTCGATCGCGTCCGCCGCGAGCGTGAAAAACAGGAATCGCGCCGCCTTCTTTACGTCGCCGCTACTCGCGCCCGCGACGAGCTGCATTTCTTCGCGCGGCCCTCCTATAAAACCGAACAGGATGGCTCCTTTAGCCTCGTCGATCCTCGCGATAGCTTACTCGCCACGGCCTGGCCAGCGTGGCAAGCGGAGATTCATCGCCAGTTCGATGAGTGGATCGCTCGCGCAGCTTTAACCGCCGAGCCCTCTACCATCGAATCCCTCGCTGCATCCGCCGGCGGCAATCTCTCCGTAATGCCCTCAGTGCTCTCCCCAGCGCTCTTGCGCCGATTACCGCCGGACTACCGTCCGCCCTCCGCGCAGTTCTCTGCTGCGGTGCCCGACGAGCCGCTTCTCGGCGCGGGCCGCCTCTACGAGCGCCATGAAGGCGGGCTGCTCTCGCGCGCGCTCGGCAAAGCAGTGCACACGCTCATGCAGCAATACGCACAGCTTCTTGCCACGCAGCCGGATGAAGCAGCCCGCGCGGCTCTCGCCCAAATGCAACCCCGCATTGCCGCAACCGTCCGCGCTGCTGGCGTTGAGCCCCGCCATGCCGGCCGCATCGCCACGCAGGCGTTGCAAACTGTACTCAAGGCCGCCGGCGATCCTCTCGCGCAATGGATCCTCGCGCCGCACACCGATGCGGCCAACGAAGTCCGCTGGACCGGCGTCGTCGACGGCAGCCTGCGCACGGTACAGGTCGATCGCGTTTTCCGCGCCGGGCGCGCGCCGCAAACCGGCGGCCAGGACACGTGGTGGATTATCGACTATAAAACCGTCCACGAGGACGGTCTCGACCCTGCCGCGGCTCTGCCCGAATTGCGCCGCATCTTCGCGCCACAGATCGAGGCCTACGCAAAGGTCCTGCGCAATCTGCGCGGCGAGGGCTCAAGCCTGTGCGGCTGCCTCTATTATCCGCGGATGTCTCTGCTTGATTGGTGGCAACTCTAGTTCTACGCGGTGAGCTCAAAGCAAGGCGGCGCCAAGTCTCAATCGGACGCGGCCTAAATCTTGCAGAGGATCTCGGCAAACACGTCGCGGTGAGCCAGAATGAAATGATCGACATTACGCAGCAGCAGCGCGTCTGCGGCGATGGCGGCGGCGGCGAGAAAGCCAAAGATCCATGCGGTCAGCCACGGCTCGTGGAAGGAATGACTTAGGTACACTACAGGAACCTGCAAAATCAGGCTTCCGAACAAGACCAGAAATATGAGAAGGCCGCTGGTGCGATTGGTCGGCGTACTTCGCTGCCGCGCCTGATCGGGAACAAACCGGTGTGGCGCTTGAATAGATCGCAATGTCCCCAGAGCAAGATTCACTGCAATCACAAAAATCGTCCATAAAGCGGTGGAGATTTCCAGCGAGAGCGGAATGGGCGTTCGCGTAAGCATCGCCACCGCGGCCCACGCCAGCCCCGCTTCGACGACGATCAGCCCGAGACTCGTAAGATTCTTGGCCAGAATCACGTCCCGCATGCGAATAGGCGAGAGCAGATATAGCTGCACGCCAAGTCCATCCGCGCCAAAAACGTTGTAAAGTCCCGCCAGAAGGCCAAAGAGAACGTAGGCAATCGCTCCGGGAAGCAAGTATGTGGAATGCTGGCCGAAACCGCCGCGGCTGAAAATGACAACGAAGATCAAAGGCGTGAACATATTGATGATCAGCGACCCGTTGCCGCGCAGCATGAGCCACTCCTTGCGCAAACACGCGCCTACCACCGGCGGGAACGCCGCGCGGCAGGGCAGAGGCCGCGCCTGTGTTGCCAGAGCGTCCGGTTGCCGTGCGAGCGCCCGCCCTCGCGTAACTGTGTTTGCGGGAGTGCGCCGGCTCACGCCTTCACTCAGGTGCTCGCCGAGAAATTGTTTGTGAAGCCGAATCGCAAAAACAGCCGTGAACAACGCGGTGCTCGCCAGCAAGCCCGTGAATTGCGCCAGCGCTACGGCAGGATGTTGTGGGGCGAGGAGAATGGCATTGGCGGCGAAGCCCGGCGGCAGCCAATGCAAATACGGGCCAGAGCCGTGCAAGAACCGCAAAAACCAGTTGTCGTGTGCGCCGGGAATCCGCATGGAAGCCCGCTGAAAACTCAGAAACTGGATTCCCACGGCAAAGAGCGCCATCAACAGGCCGAAGATTTCGCGAAAGCGGCGGTTTGCAAACCAGCGCTCCATCCATGCGCCGATCATGCGCGTGAGAAAAATGTTCATCAACGCGTAAACCGCCAGAACGATTACCGCGGGCAGTGCCAGCGCGGGCTCCGCTAAGCCGATTCCTACCGTGGCAGCCAGCAAGGCGAGACAGCCCACGATGGTGCTGGAGGTCAGCAAACCGAGCAGCGTCCGCAAAACCAGATAACGTCCGAATCGCAGAGGAAAGCGCGTGAGCGAGGCGGGATCGAAGCTGGAGACAGCGGCAGCAATGTTCAGGCCGTTGATGCTCACGAACTGCCACAAAATCACGATGCCGGCCAGCAACGGTGCGAGTGTCTGCGGATGGCCTTCGGCTATTGCGATCCATGCCAGAAATCCGCTGCCGGCGACTGGGCCAACCACCATCAGGGCAAGAAAGGGCCAAACGATAAGGCGCAGGAGAATGGCGAGCGCAAGTCCAACTGCCTGGTGCGTGCCCGTTGCACGCCGGCGAAAGATGTTGTTGACAAACATGCGCCAGCGCAACCATGCAACCGCGGTGAGTTGCGCGCGGGCAGGTATGCCGCGCGTGGAAACTGAAAGCGTGTCCCTGGCCGCTAGCTCAGCCATGAAAGCTCCTGCTCAGGCGCCGTTGCCGCTGGGTTTCCTTCGCGATCGGCGCCGACAATTTCGAGAAAGATCTCTTCCAGGCTGCGATCCTCCCTGCCGCTTGGCGCGGTTCCTTCTCCTGTATTCGTCTGGCCGCTGCCGGTGCCGGCGCGCAGTTCTTCCAGCGATCCCTGGGCCACCAATTCTCCGCGATGAATAATCGCGACGTGTGTGCACAGCCGTTCCACGATCTCCAGCACGTGCGAGGTGAGGAAGACGGTTGCGCCGCGCGCGATCATTCGTTGCAACATCGCTTTGAGCGTGCCTGCAGCTACTGCGTCCACGCCTTCAAACGGCTCATCGAGAAAAAGAATCCTGGGACCATGAATGACCGCCGCTGCCAGGGCTAGTTTTTTTTGCATCCCATGCGAAAAGTCTGTGATGAGCTTCTTCCGCTCGTCGGCCAACTGCATGAATTCCAGCAGCTCCCGGGTGCGCTGCAGCGTGGTGGCGCGATCCAGGCCATACATGCGGCCGACAAATCGAAGATATTCGTCCGCGGTCAGGCGGCCGAAGAGCGCCATGCCTTCCGGAACAACGCCAATCTGCCTTTTCACCTCCGCCGGATGTTCATTCAGATCTTCACCTAGGATGCGGATGTTTCCCGAGGTCGGCGCCAGCAGGCCCGTCAGCATCTTAATTGTGGTGGACTTGCCCGCTCCATTGGGCCCAAGAAAGCCGAAGAACTGTCCCGCGGCAACGCGCAGGTTTACATCCTTGACAGCCGTGAACTCGCCGAATTGGCGGGTGAGCGCAATGGTATCGATGGCGAGGGACGTCATGAGTTTTTAAGTTGAAACCACGATGCACGTTTGCAGTGCGCCTTCTGCGCATAACCTCCACGTAAACAACGCGTTTCGTGGCGGTGCAATGAACCTCGGTCTGCACGCCTGCATCATTGTCCTTCCATGGTGCAAGTTTACATTGAAGGTTCTTGGGTGAGTTTTCGACGCCAGGAAACCTCGTTTTTCGGTATTCTTTAGCTGATCGCTTGTGCAACGAGCGCACCTGCGCAGGAGGAACTGCACATGGCAAAGTCCGCCAAGAAGCCAAGCGCTGCGCCGAAGGCCGCCGCGAAACCGCGCAAGCCCTCGGCGAAAAAGACTGTCGTCAGCGCGGATGGAAAAGGGAACTCGATCCGCCACGAAGAAATCGCGCAACTGGCGCATCGGTTCTGGACCGAGCGCGGCCGCCGGCACGGACACCATGAAGAGGATTGGTTGCGCGCCGAGCGGGAGCTGCGCGCTAAGGCGTCCTAACCGGCTCGGTCCACGGTCTCATTGGCAACGTGACGCCCCTTTGCGGGCGAAGTGCTTTTTGCTGGAAATCCAACTGCCGGTTCGCGCTACTGTAAATTCGCCATTAAACTTTCCAGCGCCTGCTTCGGCGGACGCGTGAGCGACTCGGGCAGCGTGGCCAGCGGCTCGTCCACTAGATTCAACTGATCGATGAACGTTTCCTTCTGCGCTTCGATGTAGAAGACGCCGGTAAGGATCTCGTCCTTTTCATGCGCTTCCATCAGCGTGCGCACCGCGTTCGCCTTGTCGGTCGGGTCGTAATCCTCCAGCAGTTTACGCAGCCTGAGTTGCGATCCATCGTGCATCTCCACGTTATAGACTTCACCGGAATCGTAATCCACCTCGATATCGTCGAAGCTTGCCACAAACCCGATCTCGTTGATCGGCTCGTCGTTCTCCTGCAGGAATTTGTAGCTCTTCGTCGATCCTTCGTGATCGTTGAACGTCACGCAGGGACTGATCACGTCCAGCATCACCGTCCCCTGGTGCGCAATAGCCGCCTTCAGCATCGAGAGCAGTTGCTTCTTGTCGCCGGAAAACGAGCGCCCAACGAACGTCGCGCCCAACTGAATCGCCATGGCGCAGGTATCGATGGGCGGCAGCTCGTTGATCACGCCGGTCTTCAGCTTCGACCCGATGTCGGCCGTGGCCGAGAACTGGCCCTTGGTCAGGCCGTACACGCCGTTGTCCTCGATGATGTAAATCATGGGCAGGTTGCGCCGCATCAGGTGAACAAACTGCCCCATGCCGATCGAAGCCGTGTCGCCGTCGCCGGAGACGCCCAGCGCAGTCACCGTGTGGTTGGCCAGTACCGCGCCCGTAGTGATGCTCGGCATGCGCCCGTGCACGCCGTTAAAACTGAACGAGCGATTCATAAAATACGCGGGGCTCTTCGACGAGCAGCCGATGCCGCTCATCTTCATTACCCGCTCCGGCTCCACGCCCATCTCCCACATGGCTTCGATAATGCGCTCGCTGATTGCGTTGTGGCCGCACCCGGCGCACAGCGTTGACTTGCCGCCGCGGTACTCCAGCACCGGCAGGCCGATGTGATTCAGTTTTGGGCCCGTGGCCCCATTTGCTGTTGCGGTAGCCATCTTAGAGGCCCTCCTTGGTTGCAAACTCATCCGTGATGGTGCGCGCGTCCGGCGGCAATCCGTTGTACTGCAGAATGCTGCGCAGTTTCACCACCTGTTCGGCGGGAAGGTCCAGCTTCAGCAGGCTCGCCATTTGCGCGTCGCGATTCTGCTCCACCACGTACACGCGCTCATGGCTGGCCACAAAGTCGTGAATCTCGTGCGCGAACGGATAAGCCCGGATGCGCATATAGTCCACGCTCAGCCCATGCTCCTTCTCGATCTGGTCCAGGCTCTCGCGCAGCGCGAAATCGGTGGAACCATACGCCAGGAACCCAATCTTCGAAGTTCCATTCTTCGTCGTCACCGGCGCCGGCACCAGCTTGCGCGCCGTCTCGAACTTGCGCGCCAGCCGGTCCATCACATCCTGATACTCGTCCGGCCGTTCGGTGTATCCAGCCTCATCGTTATGTCCCGAGCCGCGCGTAAAGTAAGCCGCCTTGGGATGCTTCGTGCCCGGCAGCGTGCGCCAGCCGATGGCGTCGCCATCCACGTCGCGGTAGCGCGCGAACTCGCCCAGCTGCTCGAGATCTGCCGCCGTCAGCACCTTGCCGCGGTCCAGCGGCTTTTCGGGATACGCGAACGGCTCCGACATCCAGTTGTTCATGCCCAGGTCCAGATCCGTCAGCACAAACACCGGCGTCTGCAGCCGCTCCGCAAGATCGAACGCCGCATAGCTCAGCTCGAAGCACTCCTTCACCGAGCCCGGCAGCAGAATCACGTGCTTGGTGTCGCCGTGGGAAAGAAACGCCGTCGACAGCAGGTCCGCCTGCTGCGTGCGCGTCGGCATGCCCGTCGAGGGCCCGCTGCGCTGCACGTCGAAAATCACTCCCGGAATCTCCGCATAGTAGCCCAGCCCCGCGAACTCGCCCATCAGCGAGATGCCCGGTCCCGAAGTCGACGTCATCGCCCGCGCTCCGGCCCAGCCTGCGCCCAGCACCATGCCGATCGCCGCCAGCTCGTCCTCGGCCTGCACCACGGCAAACGTCGCCTTGCCCTCCGGCGTCACGCGAAATTTCTTCAGTAAATCCGTCGTCGCCTCAATCAATGAGGTCGACGGCGTAATCGGATACCACGCCACCACCGTCACGCCCGCGAACACCGCGCCCATGCCGCATGCTGCGTTCCCGTCCACAATGATCTTGCCCTTGGTCTGATTCATGGGCTCGATCCAGTACGGGTCCTGCTTGGTCAGCGTCGTCTTCACGTAGTCCCAGCCCGCCTGCACCGCGCCGAAGTTCAGGTCGAACACCTTCTGCTTCTTGGCAAACTGCTTGCGCAGCCCCGCTTCCACCACTCCCAGGTCGATCCCCAGCAACTGCGCCACCGCGCCCACGTACACCATGTTCTTCACCAGCTTGCGCAGCTTGGCTTCGTGGCAAATGTCGAGCGTGATCTTGTCGAACGGCACCGGATAGCAGATCACGTCGTCGCGATACTGCTTCAGGTTCAGGTGCTCTTCGTAAATCGCCGCCCCTCCGGCCTGCACCTGCATCATGTCGTCGCGCGCCGTCTCCGGATTCAGCGCCACCAGCACGTCCGACTCGCGCTTGCGCGCCACGTAGCCGTCCTTGCTGGCGCGGATCGTGAACCACGTCGGCAGCCCGGCAATGTTCGATGGGAACAGGTTCTTCCCGCTCACGGGAACTCCCATTCCAAAAATGCTCTTCAGCAGCACGCTGTTCGCGGACTGCGATCCCGATCCGTTGACCGTGGCTACGATGATGCTGAAGTCGTTGACGACGCGCGGGCGTGCACTGCTTTCACCCTGTTCTTGACCCAGGGCCAGATTTCCAGTCGCCATATGGAGGGATTCCCTTCCGATGAATTCTGCCGATCTCCGGGCGCCGGCTCACTTCTCCAGGTTCGCGGCTCTTTGCGCCCCAACATGTGATTATAGTCACTTCTTGCCTCGACCGTCTCTCTCCGCATCCCCAAGAGTAACCTCCTCACTTCCATGCCGCGGGAAGGCCCTTTGGGGCGATTAGCGCCCCGCAACCGCTTTGTTTTCATCTCGCCAGCGTGCCCCGTGCGGGTGCCCCATCCTTGCGACGTTCTTTTGTCGCAAGGGTGGGATCGCACTCACTTGGCCCTACCACGAGGAAAACTACCGGCTATTGGCTACCGGCTACTGGCTACCGGCTACCGGCTACCGGCTATTGGCTATTGGCTGTCTTTCCGCATCCCTCTTCCACCGCGCAATCAGCGCCAGCGCAATCACCACCAGCGCCAGCGTCAGCCCGATCCACAATCCATAGATTCCCCACTTCAGTCCAAAACAAAGGAAAAATCCCAGCGGCAATCCCAGCACCCAATACCCCACCAGGTTGGCCAACATCGGAGCTTGCGTCTCCCCCAGCCCGCGCAGCGCGCCCGTACTCACCGTCTGGATCCCGTCGAACACCTCGAACGCCGCCACAATCGCCAGCAGCCCCGGCCCCACTGCCATCACTCTCTCGTCGCTCGTATACAGCTCGATCAGCGGCCGCGGCCACGCCAAAAACGCCACCGCCGCCAGCAGCATAAAGCTCGTGCCCAGTCCCAGCGCCAGCCATCCCGCCCGCCGCGCCCGCGCCGCGTCTCCCGCGCCCACCGCGTGCCCCACGCTCACCGCCGCCGCCGCTGAAATTCCCAGCGGCACCATATACGTCAGGCTCGCGTAGTTCAGCACAATCTGGTGCGTGGCCAGCGCTACCGGCGTCAGGTACCCGGCAGAAAACGTCGCCAGATTCCACGCGCCCACCTCCAGCAGAATCTGTCCCGCCGCCGGAGCGCCCAGCCGCCACAACTGCTTCAGCCGCGCCATCTGCGGCGCTGCCCAGTGCGCAAACAACGGATGCCCGCGCCTGCGTTCGTACCTCCACGCAAACCCCATCAGCGCCAGCGCCATCGTCACCCGCGCCAGCACCGTCGAAAGCGCCGACCCGTTCACGCCCAGCGCCGGCATCCCCAGCTTGCCGTAGATCAGCACCCAGTTCCCGAACCAGTTCACCAGGTTCGCCGCCACATAGGTCACGGTAATCACGCGCACCTGGCCCACGCCCTGCAAATACCGCCGCGACGCGCTATAAAGCAGCAGCGGCAGAGTGCCCCAGTTCAGCAGCCGCAGATATCCGCCCGCCGGCCCGGCCACCTCCGCCGCAATCCCGTAGTGCGTAAAGCCCACGCTGGCCAGCCAAATCCCCAGCATGATCGGCACGGCCGCAATCGCCGCCAGGTACACGCCCTGCGCCAGCCACCGGTGGCACTCGTCGTGATCCTTGCGCCCGTAGGCCTGCGCCACCAGCGTATCCAGCCCCAGCATCAGCCCCACGCCAAACAGGCTCGGCGTATAGCAAACGGCATTGCCTAGCGCCACGGCCCCAATCGCCGCCGGACCCAGCCGCCCCACCATGATGGTGTCCACCACGCCCATCAGCATCCAGCCCAGCTCGCTCA
>PMYE01000036.1 GCA_003171315.1 Acidobacteriaceae bacterium | reverse complement strand
CAGTTGCTGGCCAGGCGGCCGGCGATGCGAGAGCCCACGCGCAGCAGCCGCTCGGTGCCGGGCCGGGAGCTGATGCAGACCATCACCTTCTCCGGGATGGGCGCCTGTTCCAGTCCTTGCGTGCGGCGGTACTCGGCGGCGCGGTTGCCCACCTGTTCCGCCGTAGTGCGCAGCGACAGCTCGCGCAGCATATTCAGGTTGCCCTTGCGGAAGAAGTTGGCCAGCGACTGCTCCACCTTTTCCGGCGCGTAGATCTTCCCCTGCCGCAGGCGGTTCCGCAGCTCGTCCACAGTAAGGTCAATGTTGACCACCTCGTCGGCGCGCTTGAAGAAGCTGTCGGGGACGGTCTCGCGGATGGTGGTGTTCGCAGAACGGTTGACAGCGTCGTTGAGCGTTTCCAGATGCTGGATGTTAACGGCTGTCATTACGTTGATGCCGCCCTCGAGCAACTCCAGCACATCTTCATACCGCTTGCGATTCTTGCTGCCGGGGACGTTGGTGTGGGCGAGCTCATCCACAATCACCGTTTGCGGATGGCGAGCCAGAATCGCGTCCACGTCCATCTCTTTCAGATTCACGCCGCGATAGGGAATGACTTTCAGCGGCACGATCTCCAGGTCGCGAATGCGGGCCTCGGTCTCCTTTCGTCCGTGCGGCTCCACCAGGCCGATCGCCACGTCCACGCCCTGCTGATGCTTCATCAGGTAGGCATCGTTGAGCATGACGTAGGTCTTGCCGACGCCGGGCGCCGCGCCGATGTAAATGCGCAGCTTCGCGGGTTCCTGGACCTTTTCGAGTTTGATCTCGGGCATGGCTCAGCCCACCTCGACAGGATGCTGTACTTCCCGCGCAACAGCCACGGGAATCATGAAACGAAACGTTGCTCCATGCCCCAGCCGGCTTTCCACGGCGATCTGCCCGCCCAGCGACTCCACCAGCCGCCGTACGAGCGCCAAGCCCATCCCTGTGCCCTGCTCGGAAAATGGATTGAAACGGTCGAAGATCGAGCTCAACCGTTCCGCCTCAATGCCGCGGCCTGTGTCGCGTACGCTGAACTGCACAAAGTTCTTGATCTCCTCTGCCGCGAGAAGGATCTCGCCATGCTCCGGTGTGTACTTGAGCGCGTTCGACAGCAGGTTGTCGAGAATCGAGCGCAAGGCGCGGCGGTCGGCCAGCACGGCTGCAAGGTCAGCATAGGCGCGCACCTCCAGCCGGATGTGCTTTTTCGCCGCTTCGTCGCAGCAGCGGTCGCGCGCCTCGTTCAGTGCCTGCAGAGGAAGAATTCTCTCCAGTTTCAGCTCGCGCTTGCCGGTATCCAACTCCGCCACCTCGATCAAGTCGCTCATCAGATCGTCCAGTTGCTCCGCTTCTTTGCTCACCGAAGCCACCAGTTCGTTCTGTAACGGCGTCATTTCTCCACTGAAGCCCTGGGCCAGCGCATAGAGCCCGCGCCGCAATAGCAACAGTGGGTCATGCAGCTTTTGGCTGGCCACGGCAATGAACTGCGTCTTAAAGCGGTCGGTATCCTTCAGGCTGGTTACGTCTTCGAGGGTGGTCACGGCACCCAGCAGCCTTCCGTCGGCGTCGCGCATGGGGGTCGTGCGCAGGCGGTAACTGCGCTCTTGCTTGCCGATCCGCATTGGTAACATCGACGCTTCGCCCTCGGCGGCCACCGCCTTCTGCATCGATACGGCATCGCGGATCGCGCTCAGAATCTTCTCTCCTCCAGGTGTATTGGCCAGCGCCATGCGGTCGCCCGCGGCCTCGCCCAGCAACTCTGCCGCGGCCTGATTCACTTTGAGCACGTGCCCCTTGCCGTCAGTCACGATGATGGGTTCGAAGATGGATTGCAGCACCGCGTCAGAGAGCTGGAACTCCATCTGCCGCCGTCCCGCCTCGGTATCGCGCAGCTCGCGCAGCCGCACCGCAATCCGGCTCAGCTCGCTGGCGATTACGCCAAAGCTGTCGTGGCTGCTCCACTCCACGCGGTGTTCCAGATTGCCCTGGGCGATCCGATGCGCATCGCGCGACAACGTGTAAATTGGCGTCAGCACGAAGTAGATGGTCGCGGCCGCAACGATCGACGCGGCTACAACCGCGGCGTAGGCCAGATGCAGTTGCCCTGCTGCCGCCAGCGCTCTGTGCGTAATAACCACAAGACCTGCGGTCAGGCAGCCGAGGAGCACACAGCCGAGAATCAACCGCTGGGTCAGATTTAGCATGGTCGGTATCCGAGCCGGAGAATGGCGACTATCTCATTCTCGCGGATGAGGCCGCAACCTGCAAAGCCCCTGATTCTTTCAGTGGGCCTGGAACTTGCCGCATCTCAGACGGCCAGGGTCTGCTTTGCGTTCGCGGCACGATCTTTCCGCGCGTATTCTGCGGCCCGCGCCACCACAAAGGCGGCACCAGCCGAATTGCTCTGCAATGCCGGCAATCGTTACATTAGTGCTTATGAAGCAGCATTGGGAAAATGTCTACGAAACCAAGGCGTCAAATCAGGTGAGTTGGTATCGGCCCCATCTGGAAACTTCGCTCGCCCTGATTGAACGCGCCACCAGCGGTGACCTGTCGGCTTCGCTGATCGACGTGGGTGGCGGCGCGTCGACCTTGGTGGATGACCTGATCGAGCGGGGATATCGCGACATAACCATCCTCGATATTTCGCAGGCGGCGCTCGCCCTGGCTCGAAACCGCCTTGGCAAGGCGGCGGAATCTGTCCATTGGCTCCACGCCGATGTGACGGAAGTGAGTCTTCCAGCCAGATCAATCGCCGTTTGGCACGATCGCGCGGTTTTCCATTTTCTGACCGCACCACAGATGCGGCAGGCCTATGTAAACGCCGTGCGCCAGGCCGTTAAGCCCGGCGGCCACGTCATTGTGAGCACGTTTGGCCCTGAAGGCCCAAGCAAATGCAGCGGCCTCGACGTGATGCGTTATGACGCAGATTCCCTTCACGCCGAGTTTGGAGCACACTTCCGTTTGGTGGAAAGTTCAAAAGAGCTGCACCAGACGCCATTCGGCACGATGCAGCAGTTTCTTTACTGTCATTGCATCGTGCAATAAACCAGCCATTCGCCGCCCGTTTATCGTGGACATCCGTGCGCGGCCGCGAGCCGATCGTCCTACGGGATTCTGCACGCGGCCAGCACATTGTTGTGCCATCGGCAGGCGAGGCCAGGCGGTTGCGGGTAGGAAACCAGCACCCAATCGACGCCGAACATCGCTTCGAGCCGCTCGAAGTCGGCAAGCTTGAAGTTGCGCCAGCCCTCCTCTGCCGTTACCTGGCGCTCCCAAACTGCACCCAACTCGGGCACCTGGGTTACCACAGCCGCATCCTTCACTGCATCGGCCAGTTGGCTGCGCTCGGCCAATGCGCGAAAGCCGTGGTAATCCTCGCCAGGAGCTTCCATGTAGTACGGATCCAGCGCAAAATAAGCCTTCTCCGGCGTATTGGCGCGGATCCAAGCGAAGGCTTGTAGCCAGGGATTGGCCGGCTGGCGGCCCGGCAACTCCAAATGCTGGCTGCCGGCAAATTCGGCCCCTTGCCACGCAAACATGCAGCCGTTTGCCACAAGCACAAACGCGGCCCAGCGCCAGGCGTTCTGCTTGAGCACGAATTTTCCCAGCAGGCACCCGGCCGTCAACATAAAGAGGAAGTACAGCAGGTGAAGATAACGCATGGGCTGTAATGGCGTCAGCCTTACCAACAAGGGGGAACAGAGCATAGCCATGGCGAGCATCTGATGGAAGACTCCGTAGAAAAACACGGCTGCGGCAAAACGGGCGAGCACGGGTTCCCCGCGTTTACGCGCCGTGCGCCAGAGCAGCCAGAAGAAACAGAGAGGCGCCAGGGCGCCCAGCCACTCGTACCAGGTCCATTGGAAGAGGTAGTAGTAGGTGCGTGTGTCCAGGGCCTTGCGCCATGCCGAATTGGCCGGCTCGAAGACCCAACCTAAGGGCATGAACACGGCCATCGAATTCCGCCATGCACTGACCCGGGCACGCACTGAGTCGAGCCAAGTCACGGTAAGAAAGGAGCAAAACGAAATGCCCATGGCGGCCATCAGCGGATGCAGTAAAAACGCTACAAGCAGCAATGGCACGGCCTGCCAGGGCTTTTCATTCAAGATCCGCGAGATGGCCAGCAGGATCAAGGCCGTAACCAGGTTGCGCGGATGCAGATGCTGATCCACCATGTAGAGCGCGGTTCCAGACACCGGAAGGGTGAACATGGCGGCGACCAGCACCAGACCGCCCCAGCGGGCGCACTCCTCGGCAAACAACCGGTTCGCGATCTTCTTTACCGCCCAGAGAATCAGGAACAGCGCGACCAGTTGCCAGAACAACTCTGCCCATGCCAGTGGCATTCCGGTCCAGCGGACAAAGTGCGCCATCCATCCGTCGAACAGTGTCGCTTCCATTTGCAGCCGGAAGAAGTTGGCGTTGTAAGGGAAGAGAGACGAATTAAGGTCGGCTTTGACAGCGGCCAGGTAGATTCCATCGTCCTCAAGGCCGGGGTGGTAGCCCATCACCAGAAAGCCCAGCACGGTAAAAAACAGAACGCCCAGGATCTCGAAAGGTGAGCGCTTGCATTTCAAGTGGGGATTTCCGGCCTCTTCCACAACAGGTGCAACGCAACACGCCACATTGCATAGCATAACGCCCGGCAGCGGCCTGCGCCCGCTCCTAGGCAACTCGGTGGCTGGCCCAGCGCTAGCGGCCCCTGATGCTCTGCCGCTCGCGCTCACGCCGGCCTACATCTCCGGCAATAGCATACGCAGCAGCAGAAATGCGCCCACCCCTGCAAAAAATACCAGCGCCATCCGGATTCCCGGCTCGCGGTTCACTTCAGGCACCAAGTCCGTTGCCCCAACATAGATCGCAACACCCGCCGAGATCGGCAATCCAAACGGAACCCAACTCGGCACAAGCTGAATCACCAGCACTCCCGCGATCGTGGCGCCGGCCAGCGCCACTGCCGACCAAAAGGCCGTGGTTCGGCTCCGGCCGCTGGCCATCATCACGCTGGCCATGGTGAATCCCTCCGGCGCCTTGTGCAGAAGAATGGCGAGAAAGATTAGCCAGCCCAGCCAGTTGGACAGCGCAAATCCAGACCCGATGGCAACGCCATCGAAGAGCGCATGAACGCTCAGGCCGCCCAGCACCGAGTAGCCCGTGCGCTGGGAAACAAACTCGCCGGCGTGTGTTTCCTCGCCGAAGTGAAAATGGGCGTTGATGGTGTGTTCGAGCAGATGGATGACGCAATAGCCGGCCATAATCAGCACCGGCCCCAGCCGCGCATTCAACCGCAGGCTCTCGGGCGCCATCTCCAGCAGCGCCGTGGCCATCAGGAATCCTGCTCCCAGCGCGACAAAGTAGCGCAGATAACGATCCACTCCACGCGCGCGCACCAGCACCAACCCGCCGGCCACGTCGGCCAGAGCGGCAATCGTCCCGAGAATGAGCGAAACTTTAAGCATTCTTGTTCAGTGAATGTTCTCTGATTTCTGTTCTCTGATCTCTGTTTTTCATCCGCTGTGCCGAATATGCAACACATCGCCGTCGTGCACCACGTATTCCTTGCCCTCTAGGCGCAGCGTGCCTTTGGCTCGCGCTGCGGCCTCGGAGCCGGCGGCCAGCAGGTTGTCCCAGCGAATGGTTTCCGCGCGGATGAAATGATGCTCCAGGTCGGTGTGGATTACGCCCGCAGCCTGCGGCGCCTTCGCACCCACGGGCACCGGCCAGGCGCGGCATTCATCCTCACCGGCAGTAAAGAAGCTGATCAATCCCAGCAACTCGTAGCTCTTGCGAATGAGCCGCACGAGGCCGCTCTCGCGCAGACCGTAGCTTTCCAGGAAATCCGCAGCCTCGGCGTCGTCCATCTCCGCCAGCTCCGCCTCCACCTTGCCGCAGATGGCCGTCGCGCCGGCATTGGGCCGCTGCGCCAGCGCATCCAGGTTATAGCGGCTTACGGCCGACTCCAGATCGGCGCCCAAGGTCGCACTCTCGCTGACGTTCAGCACATAGAGAATTGGCTTTTGCGACAAAAACATAAAGCCGCGGATAAGCTTCTTCTCTTCCGCCGTCATCTCCAGCTCGCGCAACGGAATCTCCTTCTCGAGGCACTCCTTCGAGCGTAGCAGGAGCACACGTTCCCGCTCCAGATCGCTGGTGCGCGCCTTGCGCAAATCCTTTTCCACCCGTTCCAGCCGCTTCTCCACCTGATCGAGATCACTCACTATCAGGTCGAACTCAACGTTTTTCGCATCGCGCCGGGGATCGAGCGGCCCTTCGTGCGCAATCGCTTCGTCGTCGAACACGCGCAGCACGTGGATCAGCGCATCCACGTTGCGCAGATTCGTCAGGTACGCCGTCTCCTTCAGCGCCTCCTGCCCAACCGCCGCTACGTCTACAAATTCCACATTGGCGAAGGTGGTCTTCTTCGGCGAGTAGAGCGCCGAGAGCTTCTCCAGCCGCTGGTCGGGAACGCGCGCCACGCCGATGTGCGCCTCGCGCGGATTCGCGTGTCCGTGCTCCTCAACCCTGGCCTTGGTCAAAATCTTGAACAGCGACGTCTTGCCCACCTGCGGCAGGCCGATAATGCCATTTTTCATAGTCGTTCCATCGTAACCCTTGCACAACGGGAACTGCGCGTCCGGGCCTCTACGATGATACAGGAAGCACTTACTCGCTATGGTGCGCGTTGAGCTATTGTCCTGTCCACGAAGTTCGCATAAGAAATAAATTGTCATCCTGAGCGAATTTTGGCGCGTTTTGCGCCAAAATGAGTCGAAGGATCTGCGGTTGTTCTTCGCTCATTGTGTCACGAAATTCGGCGACACGACACTAGATCGCGCTTCACGATCGCGTCGTCTCCGCTCTCGCCACCAGCACCACCGTCGCCAACCCCAGCAGCAGAATTGTCTCCTCCACAAACTCGCTCCGATGGTGCAGCTTGTTGAAGTGCGCTGTGGTCGCATCGGCAGGATTGGCTGTATCAATGGCGCCGCCCGCGGCAATGCGGTCGCGTTCCATCGCGGGAATGATGCCGAACTGCGAGTAGACCGTGCCGGCGATCATCAGTACGACGAGAATCATGGGCGCCAGCACCGCCCGCGGCTTGTAGATGCCCCAGGCCGGAGCCAGAGCCATTACCGCCAGCGCCACCATCCCCGAAACCAATCCCATCTCATGCAGAGTGCGGATCAACTGGCCAACGATCGTTCCGGCTGTATGGGTGTCGGGCTGAAGTGTGGCGAACGTGACGGCGGCAACGATGGGGAAAAAGATCTCAGCGCCCAACCACACAATGAAGGACAGAGAGAGCAGCGTGCGAAGAAGGGTCTTCATTGTTGAAGGATACAGGGATCCGCGAGACCGCAATAGGCAAGAAGGGAATTGCTCGCGCGGGCGAGCTTCTGACCCCTGATCCCTGAAACCTGAACCCTAGCTTTTCTTCAGCGCGCGCTTGAGTATCGTCTCCAGGGCCGCCTTTTGCTCGGCGTATTCGTCCGCACTGAGAGTGCCTGCGATCTTCTCGCTTTCCAGCGCAAACAGCTCCTCTTTGAGCGTGTTCAGCACCGCGGTGTTCCTGGCCGTAGGCGATGCGGGCGTGGAGTAAGCCGGAGGAAACGGAGATGCCGCTGTGCCCGGAAGCGCAACCGTACCGGTCGCGGCCACGGCTCCCGAAGTCGCCGGCCTGCGCAGTAGAAAGGCCGCCGCGGCCGCCAGCAGCAGCGATAACCCGCCAAGGATCCACCACTTGTACTTCGACAGAGGATCGGGCGTATTGATGGGTGCGCCAATGCCGCCGCCCGGCCCACTCGCGGGAGCCCCGGCATTCTGTTCGCCATTGTTGCCCTGCCCGCCTTGATCGTCGCGCGCGAACGATCCCGTGCCGGAGACCGAAAACTCAACCTCGTGTCCAGGAGCGACGTTCCGCGCCAGATACGTCTGCACGCTGGGATCCTGCGGCGACGACTCGAATCCGGATCCGCTTCCACCGGTAAATGCCATGGATTTGGGCAGCACGATCCAAACGGTATCGGCCGGCAGCGTGACAAGAGAATGAAAGCTATATCTCCCGCTGCTGTACGGCAATTGATATTGGACCTGGAATAGCGTGCCCTTGCCGCCCTCATCGGGCTGAATGGGGAAGTTGAACGAATAGTGGCCCTTGGGTCCATTGGCATCGAGCTTCACGCTGGTGGGTAGGCTGCCCGCGCCAGGCCGCTGCGCCGAGGCATCGCCCAGCAGAGCGTCGGCGGGCAGAATCACTTCAAATGAGCGATTGCTCCATTGCGTTGTGGGCGGAGCGCTGGCATTGTGAATCTCATAGCGCTCCACTACGCGAAGCTGCCCGTTGTCAGTCTCGACTCCAGTCACATGCTCGGCGATAGAAACTCCGCTGACCTTCGCCGCCACGTCGTACACCGGGATGTCGCCCGAGCCGCCGCCCTGAGGCACTGGGATAAAGTAATCGGCGCCTTGGTGCGTTACGCGAATCAGATAGGGATTGCTGCCGGGTAGATTCAGCGAATAGCGGCCCTGCGCGTTGGTCGTCGTGCGGCCCACTTCGCTCATGCCCGACATCGGCTCAACCAGCACCACGGGATCGCCCGCGGCAGGCCGATTGGTAGTCTTGTCGGTCACTGTGCCGGTCACACTCGCGGCCTGCGCCAGCGCGCCGGTCATCAGAAAGCTCAAAGCAAAAATGCTTGCATAAATTTGAGTCGATTTCATTTCTTGCCGTATTCCTCAATTCCCAATCCGAACTGATCTCTGTTCCCTGATCCCTGTTCTCTGATCTCTGTTCTCTGATCTCTGTTCTCTGATCTCTGTCTTCACACTCCCTGCATTTGCTCGATCTCGGCCAGCAACTGCGCCGTCTCATGCTCTAACTGCGCGCGCTGCGCCACGAAATCCTCTTCAGGATACTTGCCCGCGCGATACTCGAAGTTCAAATCGCGCAGGTTCTCGTAGAGCTGCTCCTTGCGCTCCAGCAGAAAATCGAGCCGCGTCTTCTCACGCTGGCTGGCAAAGCCGTTCTCCGGCCAGAACACGTAGAGCACCAGAGCAAACAGCAGAAACATCCCCGCAATCAAGCCCATCGTTTCCGTCATCGCTCAAAATCCTCCATCGCTACCGGTCTCCCGGCGGATGCGCTCCAGCCGCTCCCGGTCTGCCGGGTCCGAACTCTCTGCCACGAGAGTCGCGGCCGAGTGCGCTTTGCCGCCCAATCCGCCCCAGCGCCGGATCAGCAGAATCGTCCCCAGCAGCGCCGCCGCAAACACCGCGAATGGGGCTACCCACGCTACCAGGTCGAATCCCTTCGTCGTCGGCGCAGCCAGCACGGTTGCGCCATATTTGGCGACGAACGAATCCAGAATCTGCTGATCGGTCATGCCCGCTGCGATTCCCGTGCTCAGCATCGACAGTTCCGTGTCCCGGTCCGGGCATCCCACGTGATCGCATTCGCCCAGCAGTTGCGCGCATCCGCACTGGCACATCAGCATGTGGCTCAGGGTATTCAGCCGTGAGGTTGGCGTGCTGGCGCCCATCGAGAAACAGATCGCTACAGCAAGCGCAGTGATTTCCACGGCTCTGGTCCAAAACCTAAAAGCGTGGAACGCCATTAGTCGCCTCCCTTCAGCGCCGGAGCCATGGGCGCTGCCTGCGCCGCCGGAACTCGCAAGGCGGCGGTCGCCGGTGTAAGACTGGGAACCAGCGCCACGAATGTGCCGAACACGATCACCACCAGGCCGAACCAGATCCAGCCCACCAGCGGATTCAGGAACGCTTTAATGATGGGCAGGCCGGTGTCCGGATTCGTGCCCTCATACACCACGTAAAGATCCCACTCCGGCGTCGAGTGAATCGCGACCATCGTTTGCGGCTGACCGCTGGCCAGGTAGAACCGCCGCTCCGGAGTGATCTGGTAGATCTTCTTGCCGCCCTGGTACACATCCAGCATCGCGAATTCCGAGCTGTAATTGAGGTTCGAATCCTGACTTGCTCCAACCTGCTCCAGCGTGTACGGGCCGATCCGCATCGTACTGTGCAAACCCATTTCGCTTTCCACGCTTTGGTTAAACGCCGTCCCGGCCAGTCCGATCACAACAACCACCACTCCGATATGAACTAGGTAGCCGCCGTATCTCCGCGTGTTGCGCCGCATCAGCAGCCACGTCGCCGCGAACAGGTTCCGGCGCGTTTGCCGGGCGATCACGCTCGCGCCGCGCAGAAACTCCGACGCAATGGCGGTGAGCACCGCCGCCGACACTGAAAACGCCACCAGCGCGTAAAAGCTGCCCGAGTCGAGCGCGCCATCCTTCCACGGCCGCACGCCTACGGCCAGGCAAACGATCACCGTAACCCACAGCGCGATCACCGGCAGCACAAAGTTGCGCTTGATGGCCTTGAACGACGTGGCGCGCCACGGCAGCAGCGGTCCCACACCGGTGAGAAACACGAGAAAGAGCCCGATGGGCACGGCCACGCGATTATAGAACGGCGCACCCACCGTCACCTTCGTGCCCTGCACATACTCCGAGATAATCGGGAACAGCGTGCCCCAAAGGATGACAAAGCACGCCGTCAGCAGAACGAGATTGTTAAACAGGAAGCTCGACTCGCGGCTCACCAGCGATTCCAGATGATGTTCCGTGTGCAGGTGACTGCGCTGGAGCACGTACGTAAAGATACAGACCGCCAGCACGATCCCCATGAAGACGACGAACCAGGTTCCGATGGGCGATTGCGCGAACGCGTGAACCGAACTCACCAGCCCGCCGCGCGTCAGCGTCGTGCCCAGCATGGTGAGCAGGAACGTGGAAAAGATCAGCCATACGTTCCAGCTCTTCATCATGCCTTTGCGCTCCTGCATCATCACCGAGTGCAGGAAGGCGGTTCCCGTCAGCCAGGGCATGAAGCTCGCGTTCTCCACCGGGTCCCAGCCCCAATAGCCGCCCCACCCCAGCACGGCGTAGGCCCAGTGCATGCCAAGGAAGATGCCGCAGGTCAAAAACAGCCAGGTCACCATCGTCCACGCCCGTGTGATCCGGATCCACTTTTCGCCCGGATAACGCATCATCAGCGCGCCCAGCGCAAACGCAAACGGCACTGAGAATCCCACGTAGCCCAGATAGAGCATGGGCGGATGAATCACCATCTCCGGGTACTGCAGCAGGGGATTCAGCCCGTTGCCGTCCGCGGGAATCGCGCCCCCGGCCACATAGCCAGGGAGCAGCGAAAACGGCGGCGCGGCAAAGTTGAGGATCAGCAGGAAAAACACCTGTACGCCGGCCAGAATCGTCCCCGCATAGGCGTAGAGCTTCACATCCGTCTTGTGCCGCAGGCGCAGGATGAAGCCATAGGTTCCCAGCAGCCAGGCCCACAGCAGCAGAGAGCCCTCCTGGCCGCTCCAAAGCGCCGCGAACTTGTACGGGATTGGCAGCGCCCGGTTAGAGTGTTCGAGGATGTAAGTGATGGAAAAATCGTTGGTAAAGGCCGCCCAGACAAGCGCAAACGCTGCTCCGCTTACAGCAATAAACCCCGCAATCCCGGCCCGTCGCGCGGTGTCGGCCAGCCGCTCCGGTGAGATCCGTGCCGGCCGGCCAGTGGCAATCAGCCGCAACGCCACCGATCCCGCGACTAGATTGTAGGCGGCCAGAACTAAAGCGATAAGAAGACAAAAACTGCCAAAAGCGGCCATGAAGACTCCAAAACGATTTTCGCACGCGCGAAAGGGAAGCGGAGACCTTCCCGACGAAGGTATTGTCTATCCATGATAGGGGTTCAGAGTGTGATTTGGCTCACACTAAAGGTGGAGGTGAAGCGGGCCAATCTAGGCGGCGCCGCTCAGGCCACCGCGTTCTTGCGATGTGTAAGCATCTGGCTTGTGACAGCCAGCATTTTTTGGCCGCCGATGGATCGGGGAAGGTAGACGACATTCTCATCGGTATAGTCGGAGAGTGCGGCGCCATCCGCGCCCAGGACCAGCACCGGCAGACCCGGCTTCCGTGAACGCAATTCGGCCACAAACGCCGGCCCGCCAATCCCGGGCGTGTGATGCCTGGAGATGACCAAACCAAGCTTTTCCGCGAACTCGGGCTGTTCCACCAGGCACAACGCCTCGGCGGCATCGTTCACGCGGCACACATTGCCGAATTGCCGTTCCAGAAGCGACATGATCAAAGATGCCTGAAGGGGATCGTCGTCCACGATGAGAATGGTTGCCATAGATCCTGGTTGGCGCATTCGACCCCGCATGGATGCGCCGGTTATATTGACTAACTCGATAACTGAGATGGTGGGCTTTGTTCCGAGGTTGCCTGTGAGGTCTTGTTCAGGGGTTACCCGAAGAGAAACTCCTTGTCGCGCAGCTCCTTGATGCTGTCGCGCAGGCGGGCGGCCTTCTCGAACTCGAACTTTTTCGCCGCCTCGCGCATGTCGGTCTCGAGCTTCCCGATGTACCCATCGAGTTCGGCCTGGGTCTTAAATTCCGGAATACCCGCCGTTTCTTCTTCTTCGATTTCGCCGTACTCGGCCTTGAGGATGTGCGCCAGCCCCATCTCCACCTGGCTGATGATGGACTGCGGCGTAATCCCGTTCTCTTCATTGAAGGCGCGCTGGATGGCGCGGCGTCGATCGGTCTCGTCCACCGCCCTGCGCATCGAGTCGGTCACCCTGTCCGCGTAGAGGATGGCCCTGCCCTCCACGTGCCGCGCCGCTCGCCCCATGGTCTGGATCAGCGATCCCGCCGAGCGCAGAAAGCCCTCCTTATCCGCATCGAGAATCGCCACCAGCGACACCTCGGGCAGATCGAGCCCCTCGCGCAGCAGGTTGATGCCGATCAGCACGTCGAATTCGCCCTTGCGCAGGCCGGCCAGCAGCTTCACCCGCTCCAGCGTCTCGATCTCGGAGTGCATGTAGCGGCAGCGCACGCCCACCTCCGTGTAGTAGCCGGCCAGGTCCTCGGCCATGCGCTTGGTCAGAGTCGTGACTAAAACTCTCTCGCCGCGTTTCGCCCGGTCGCGAATCTCCGCCAGAAGATCGTCGATCTGCCCCTTCACGGGACGAATCTCCACCTCGGGGTCCACAAGCCCCGTTGGCCGGATGACCTGCTCGACGACCACACCTGCCGACCGCGTCAGCTCATACGGTCCCGGCGTCGCCGAGACATAGATCGTCTGATGGACTCGGGTCTCGAACTCCTCGAACTTGAGCGGCCGGTTATCCATCGCCGAGGGCAACCGGAATCCGTAGTCGACAAGCGTTTGTTTGCGGCTGCGATCGCCGTGCCACATGCCGTGCACCTGCGGAATCGTGGCATGGCTCTCGTCCACAAATAGGAGAAAGTCGCGAGGGAAGTAGTCGAGGAGAGTGGGCGGTGGCTCGCCTGGCAGGCGTCCGCTGAAGTGGCGCGAGTAGTTCTCAATGCCGTGACAGTAGCCGATCTCCTTCATCATTTCCAGGTCGAACATGGTGCGCTGATGGATGCGTTGCGCTTCCACCAACTTGCCCTGCTTTTCGAGTTCGCCCCGCCACCACTCGAGTTCGCTCCTGATGTGCTCGATAGCTTCCTCTTTCCGGTCGGCGGGTAATACGTA
>PMYE01000120.1 GCA_003171315.1 Acidobacteriaceae bacterium | reverse complement strand
TTTCCGGTGGAGTGCGTGGCGCGGGGCTATCTGGCCGGATCGGGGTGGAAGGAGTATCGGGCATCGGGAACGGTGTGCGGGATCGGACTTCCGGCGGGGTTGCTGGACGGATCGCGGCTGCCGGAGCCGGTGTTCACGCCGGCCACGAAGGCCGCGGGCGGGGCTCACGACGAGAATATTCCGTACGCGGCGGTGGAGAAGATTGTGGGGGCGGACGATGCCGCGGAATTGCGGCACCTGACACTGGCCATCTACCGGCGGGCGGCCGAGCACGCCGAGTCGTGCGGATTGATTTTGGCGGACACGAAATTTGAGTTTGGCAAAACCGCNNACAAAATTTGAGTTTGGCAGAACCGCGGAAGGGATTATCCTTGCCGATGAGGTTTTGACGCCGGACTCGTCGCGCTTCTGGGATGGGAAGTCGTGGAAGCCCGGAGGCGCGCAGCCTTCGTTCGACAAGCAATTCGTACGCGATTACCTGGAAGGGATCCACTGGAACAAGCAAGCGCCGGCGCCGGGGTTGCCGGACGAAGTTGTGGAACGCACGCGGGCCAAGTATCTGGAAGTCTACCGGCGCTTGACGGGCCGGGAGATGGCGCTTTAAGCAGTTGAGCGGATTCAAGGGTGGGCACGGAGCCGATTATGACCTGGGCGGATTGGATCATCCTGGCTTTGCTGGCGGCAACGACGGTGGGCGGCATTGCCCAAGGGTTTTTCCGCACCGCCTGCTCGCTGATCGGACTGATTTTCGGCTTGACGCTGGCGTCATGGAACTACGCGCGCGTGGGTTCGATATTCATGCAGATGGTGAAGGTGGAGGCGCTCGCCAACGCCATAGGGTTCATAGTGATCGCAGTCGTCGTCATGATGATTGCGAACGTGGTTGGCGGCTTGCTGACGAAGACCTTCCGCTGGCTGGGTCTGGGGTGCCTGGATAGTTTGTTAGGAGCGCTTCTCGGATTTGCTCAGGGAGCCGTGCTGGTGATGATTTGCATCCTGGCGACGGTGGCCTTCTTCCCAGGGCAGCGCTGGCTGGCCGAGGCACAGCTGCCAAAGATGTTTATCGGGGCTTGCCACCTGAGCACGCACGTGACGCCGGGCGGACTCGGCAACCGTGTGCGCGAGGGTTTAAGATTGCTGGAACACGAATCGCCGCAGTGGATGCACCCCGGTGGTGTATCTTGATGGGATGTGCCGCAAGACCGCGCGGGGCGGTTTCGACTAGATTGACCGAGAAGGGCAAGAGGAAAGCGTGAGACGAGAACTGGACAGCCTAGTGACGCAAATGCACTCCAGCGGCATCCGCTACGAAGAGGCCGTGCGCGAGTTTAAGAAGCAGTATCTTCGTGAGGTATTGCAGGCACACAGGGGAAACCAGTGCAAGGCGGCGGAAGAGCTGGGCATGCACCGCAATACGCTGAGCCGGGCCATGGCGGATCTGGGGCTGGACCTGGCCGAAGTGCGCGCCGGGCTCAAGCGTCCGCCGCGGAGCGAGCGTCCTGTATATAGCGCGTTTCGCCAAGGCTACCGCCAGGGCTGACAGCGCTGCCCGCAACGATGCAAAAAGCACAACAGAACATCGAAGCCCATCTCGCGATCGAGCCGGATTTCGCCTGGGACGGGCAAGACGCCTATCTGTTCGACATTGACGGCACGCTGTTGCGGAGCCGGGACCGCGTACACTTCGAGTCGGTGGCTGCGAGCGTGCAGCGGGTGACGGGATTCGAGGTCACGCTGTCGGGAATCCTGGTGCACGGCAGCACCGACACGGCGATTCTGCGCGAGGCGTGCCGCCAGGCGGGGGTTCCGGCCAAGGTTCTGGAAGAGCAATACGACGCGATTCTGGAAGCGATGCGGGATTGCGTGGCCGAGCGGCGCCAGGAACTGGATCCGGAGCTGATGCCTGGAGTGGAGGAGGCGCTGCGCCACCTGGCCCGCCGCGGCGCGCTACTGGGAGTGGCTTCGGGCAATCTGGAGGCCATCGGCTGGATCAAGATCGAGAAGGCGGGGCTTCGCGAGTGGTTCCGCTTCGGCGGCTTCAGCGATCGCTTTCCTGTCCGCGCGGAGTTGATTGGGCACGCAGCGCGGAAGGCCCGCGAGCTGACCGGCCCCGGAAGGAGCCCCGATGCCAGGATTTGCGTGGTGGGGGACACACCGCGCGACATTGAGGCAGCACATGCCAACTTTCTCCCCATCGTTACCGTGGCCACCGGAAAGTACAGTTTCGACGAGTTGCTGAAGTGCCATCCGGAGGCCTGTGTTTCCTCGCTGGCCGATCTGATGGCGATGGCCCCGAGCGCAGCATGAGAACACGGATGGCAAAACGGGGTGGAGAGGCGCGCAAGCGAGCATGGGCGCGGGCGAGGCTGTGGCTGGCAGGATTGCTTCTGACGGCCGTTCCATGCGGACTGCCGGCGCAGACAGCAAGCACGTCTGCGACCGGCGATCAAAGCGCGGCCGGCGGCGGAAGCGCACGAGCGAGCCAGAGCGCACCTGCCGGCCATAGTGCGGCAACCAGCCAAACGGCGCCAGCGGCAAGCGAGATCCCCGCTCTCCAAAAAGAAACCAGAGCGCCGCGCAGCAGCGACCAGCGGCGAGCGGTGAAGCTTTACCTTGAGTCGAGCAAGCTGTTTTTGAACCGCCAGTTTGAAGAGGCGATACAGGGTTTCGAGAAGGCGGCGGCGCTGGATCCCACGAACGCCGACTACCCGCTGGCGGCGCAGGTGGCCCGCAGTCATGCGGTGACGGCGCTGATACAGGCCGAGGCCAAGGACCGGCTGCTGGGCGACGAATCGGCCGCACGCACCGCATTGACGCACGCTCTGGCGCTCGATCCCACGAACTTCGAGGCCACCCAGCACCTGGACGAGCTAGCCGATGACGTGGCGCACAGCCAGCCGAAATCGCCCAACACGCAAGGCGCGGACCAAATGGCCGGCGAAGAGCCGCTTCTTCCGGCGCCGGCGGCGCACAGCTTCCACCTGCGCGCCGGACAGCGGCAGTTGATCGAACAGGTGTTCAAGGCCTACGGGCTGATGGCAATGCTGGACGACAGCGTGCGACCGAGCGTGGTGCGGCTGGACGTGGATGACGTCAACTTCGAGGAATGCGCGCGCATCCTGGGCATGGCGACGCACACGTTTTTTGTTCCGCTCGACGCGCACCACGCGCTGGTGGCAGACGATACGCGGGAAAACCGCCAGCGGCTGGCGCGCCAGCAGGCGGAGACGGTATACCTGGCCGGGCTGAACGACGATGAACTGAATGAAGTACAGTACGTGGCCAAGAACGTGTTTACGATGCAGCAGGCCGAGATATCGCAGTCGGAGCGGACCATCACGGTGAGAGCGCCGGCCACAGAGCTCGATGTATTCAACGCTACGCTTCGGGGCCTGTTGGACGGGCGCAGCCAGGTGCTGCTCGACGTGCGCATGATCCAGGTGGCGCACACGAGCACCCGCAACACCGGAGCCAAGTTACCGCAGAGCATGTCGGCTTTCAATGTCTATGCCGAGGAGCAATCGATTCTGAACGCGAACCAGAGCCTGGTGCAAGAGATTATCTCCTCGGGGCTGGCGTCGCCGAACGATCCGCTGGCGATCCTTGCCGTCCTGATCGCCTCGGGGCAGGTTTCGAGTTCTCTGCTCTCGGGCGGATTCGCGGTGTTTGGCGGCGGGATCGCGGAGTCGGCGCTGGTGCCGGGCAGCGCCGCGTTCAAGCTCGACCTGAACACGTCGGACTCGCGGGAACTGGACCAGATTCAGCTTCAGTTGCAGGACGGCGAGGAAGGGACGATCAAAGAAGGCGAGAAGTACCCCATTCAGACTTCCCAGTATTCAAGCCCGTCACCGAACTCCGCGGCGATTGCCGGGTTGACTTCTGCGGGAACGTCGAGCAGCCTCACTTCCCTGCTCTCTTCGCTGACCCGTTCGGCCGCAATCATTCCCATGGTGCAGTACCAGGATCTGGGGCTGACTTTGAAGGCGACGCCCAGGGTGCTGCGCAACGGCGACGTTGCACTGAGCATCGATATGAAGCTCGACGCGCTGTCGGGCCAGTCGATCGATGGAAATCCGGTGCTGGACAACCGGGCGTACTCGGGCGTGGTGACGATCAGAGAGGGCGATGCGGCAGTGGTGGCGACCGAGGTGGACAAATCGCAGAGCCTGGCCGTGAGCGGAACGCCGGGGATCAGCGAGATTCCGGGGCTGAACGATCTGACAAGCAAGGACTTGCAGAAAAACTATGCGACGCTCGTGATCTTGATGACGCCGCACGTGATTCGCGGCACGCAGGCGGCGGGTCACACGGCGATGATGCGCGTGGAGAGAGGCCCGTAGTAGAAAGGCGGCGAGCTACCCCAGATCCCGCAAGCGGAACCTGGGACGCTCCAATTCCAGGGCGGGTTCGTTATTGACCCGAGATGACGTCGACCTTGATCTGGTAGTCGATGATCTTCTTCAGAATGTCGTAGGGCGCGTTGGCGGGAATCGCACGGCCGTTTACGAAAAGGATGGGCACTTCGTTGACGCCGAGATCCTTCCCCAGGTCCATGGAAGCATCGACGGTTGCCTTGCTCTCCGGCATAGCGGCGCAGGCGGAGACCTTGGCCGGATCGAGGCCCGCCTTGACGACAGCGCTATTGAGGGTGAGCGTGGCGCCATCAGGAGTGGTAAGCCCTTCCTGACCGTCGAAAACGGCCGATGCGTACTGGAAGAAGGCCGAGCTGCCAGCCATTTTGGTCACACAGGCTCCGTATTTCGCCGCAATAACGGATTCCGGATGAATCTCCGGAAGGGGAAAGACCTGAAACACAATGCGCGCTTTGGGGAAATCGACGGCGAGCTTTTCCATGTTGGCCTGCGCCTCTTTGCAGTGCGGGCACTGGAAGTCAGCAAACTCGACAAGTTCCAGATCCTTCGAGGCCGAGCCGCGATAGGGACCGTTGGCGCGCTCCTGCAATTGCTGGCGGGCGCCGGCATAGGGACGTTCGCCGAAGGCGAGGATTTCGTCACCGGCAAAGATGTGCTTGCCGTCGGGGAGAGCAAAAAATGAAAGAACCTGCGGCTGCTTCACTTTGCCGGTCTTGTCACCGATCAGCACGATCACCTTGCTGTAGCCGTCGACAGGCGTCTTAAGAATGGCCTGCACCTGCCACATGCGGTTTTCGTCCCAGCCGAAGTTGGCCTGAAGAAAAGCATTCACGACCTCCTTGGTGGGCGAGGCAGCGGTAAAGTTGTCTGGATCGGGCTTGGGGAACACCGGCGCCGCAGACGGGGCCGGCGCCGAAGGCGTATTGGCGGGCTGCTCCTGGTCGGGCGGCGCGGGTTGGGCGGTTGTGGAATCGGGCGCCGGCGGCACTTGCTGCTGGGCAACGATACGAAGAGCGGGCGCGAAGAGGACAATCAGCGCAGCGACGCTGAGAAAACGCATGGACGGACGGATCAAGCGGCTCTCCTTCAAAGGCGGGAAAATTCCCTTCTTTTAGCTTATACCGGGGCCGAGGCCAGACTTGGGCTCCGGCGGCGGAATGACGGTATCTCGATTTCAGCGCTGGCTATCCATCAGGGCTAAAGCCCTCGCTTCTGTTGGCTGTTATTGGCACGACGACAGCCGCGCCCTTTCTAAAAGGCATTCCGGGACTGGCGCGGTTCCCGTTACACCTGGACTTTGACGGCAATAGGGAATCTGCGGCCCATGCCGAACGACTTGGAGGTCACCTTCAGGACCGGAGCAGCCTGCTGACGCTTGTACTCGGAGCGCTCAATGAGGCGCACCGCTTGTTGGACGAGATCGAGGGGAAAGCCGTGCTCCCGGGCGATGCGCTCCGGCGTCTCGTAGCGCTCGACGTAGGCCTCAACGATGGGGTCGAGAATGTCGTAGGGCGGCAGGGAATCCGTGTCCATCTGGCCGGGACGAAGCTCGGCCGAAGGCGGCTTGGCGAGAATGGGCGCGGGGATCACTTCGCGCTCGCGGTTCAGCCAGCGGCAGACGGCATAGACGCGCGTCTTGACGAGATCGCCGATGACGGCCAGGGCGCCAACCATGTCGCCGTAGAGGGTGCAGTAACCCACGGCCATCTCGGACTTGTTGCCAGTGGTGAGGACCAGGGCGCCGAACTTGTTGGAAAGCGCCATGAGGATGGCGCCGCGAATGCGGGGCTGGATGTTTTCTTCGGTGATGCCGGCCGGCAATCCGGCGAAGAGCGGCTCGAGCGCGCGGTTGAACTCGGCGAAGAGGGAGTTGATGCCGATGGTCTCAAAGCGAATGCCGAGGTTCGAGGCCAACTGGCGGCTATCATCGATGGAGCCCGAGGAAGAATAGGGGCTGGGCATGCCGACGCCGATGACGTTCTCCGCGCCGAGAGCCTCAGCGGCGATGGCCGCCACCAGGGCTGAGTCGATGCCGCCGCTAAGGCCGACGATGGCCTTGCGAAAACCACACTTACGCACGTAGTCGCGAGTGCCCAGCACGAGGGCGCGATAGGCGGCCTCGGTCTCATCGTCCTCTGGCAGAGGCACAGGCGAAGCGCTGAAGGGGTCGAGGACGACCAGGTCTTCCTGAAACGAGGCGGCCTGCGCAATGAGTTCACCGCGCGCATCGAGAGCCAGCGAGGAACCGTCGAAGATGAGGGTATCGTTGCCGCCGACCTGGTTGCACATGAGCACGGGGATGGCGTCGCGGCGGGCGATGGAGGCCAGCATTTCGCGGCGGATGGCGCGTTTGTTGTGCCAGAACGGCGAGGAAGAAAGGTTGATGTGCAGCGACGGATTCTGGCGCATGAGCTCTACCATAGGATCGACCGTGTAGAGGCGGCGCGGCCAGAAGTTCTTGTCGTTCCATGCGTCCTCGCAGATGGTGACGGCAAGGCGGACGCCTTCGAAGCCGATCACCTTCTGCGGCGGAGAGGGCGAGAAGTAGCGCTGCTCATCGAAGACATCGTAAAACGGCAGGAGGCGCTTGTATTGCTCGAGGAGTAGCTGGCCGCGGTCGAGGAGGACCGCGGCGTTGAAGGCCGGTTTGCCATCTTCGCCGCCGGCGGGTAACGCCACGCCGGCCAGGACGGCGGTGGGGAGCCGGCGCGTGGCGGCAGCCAGCTCGCCGACCGCGGAACGGCAGCGGGCGAGGAAGCTGGGTTTTTCAAGGAAGTCGGCGGGGGGATAGCCGCAGATGGCGAGCTCGGAAAAGACGGTGAGGCGCGCGCCCAGATCCGCCGCGCGGCGGCTCACGGCGACGATCTTCTCAAGATTTCCGGTGAAATCTCCGACCGTGGGATCGATCTGGGCGAGCGCGATCTTCACAAACCAAGTGTAAATGGCAGGGCGGGATCGAGACGGCCTTGGCGGGGCGATCTCTTTCTCCTGCAGAGGCTTGGAAAGCACGCGGAAGAGAACCAACGCAAAGCGGTGTGGGGCTGCCGTCCCGCTCAGCGCAGAGAAGGGCGGTCTAACTTGCAGGCCCGGTGACAAAAAACCTTGAAGGCCAGGTTATTGGAGAACTTTGGCGTTATGCGGCAGGCCCCCCAAACGTGGGATTTCTTTGCACGAAAGTAACCACCTAGAATCAAGATCGTACCTAATTGACCCATCCCAGAAGGGATGCCCAGGGCGGCCGACGAATTCTGTTGAACAGATCGTTTTTCGGGGGAACACCATCGAACCGCAATTGAGATTGGGCGACCTGCTGATCCGCGCCAACCTGGTGACGGAGAGGGACGTACGTGCGGCCCTGGAGCGACAGGTATTGCAGGGCGGAACCCTGGGCGACAATCTGATAGCAATTGGGGCGACCGACGCGCGTACGATCGAGCGGTTCATTCACCGCATCCCGCAGGAACCCGCGGACATAACGGCGACGGGCATCAGCGACATCGATCTACTGACCCTCTTCATGAAGCTGATATTTTCCGGCCGGCTGGAGAAAATCGGGGAGATCGCGGATGCCATCAAACTCCCGCAGCATATCGTGATGGACCTGGCGCGCATGGCGACGGAGCGGCAACTGATCTACGCGCTGGGCGCGCAGAACTCGGACAGCATGATGGACATGCGGTATGCGCTGACGGAAGAGGGCAAACGATGGACCATCGACGCTCTGCAGAGGTCGGGATACATCGGCCCCGCGCCGGTGACGCTTGCGGAGTTTATCGACCGTGTAAACATGCAGAAGCCGACCAATGAGCGCGTGTCGATGGAGCGCGTGCACGAAGCGATCAAGGCGTTGACGATCGACGAGACCATCGTGGAGCAGGCGGGGCCGGCATTAAACTCCGGCCGGGCGATTTTGCTCTACGGACCGCCGGGAAACGGCAAGACCTCGGTAGCCGTGAGTTTTGCGAGCGTTTTCCACGAGTCGATCCACGTGCCATACGCGATCACCGTGGAGGGCCAGATTATCCGCTTTTACGATCCACGGGTCCATATTCAGGCCGCTCCCGAGGCGAGAAAAGCTGAGAACCCCGAGCTTGAGAGCTTCCGCCGCGAGACGCACGACAGGCGTTGGGTCTCGTGCCGAAGGCCCTTCGTGATGGCCGGCGGCGAACTGACGCTGGACATGCTGGACCTGCGCTACGACGCAACCGGGCATTACTACGAAGCGCCGCTGCACATGAAGGCGCTGGGCGGATGCTTCCTGATCGACGACTTCGGCCGGCAGTTCGTGGCCCCGAAAGACCTTCTGAACCGGTGGATCGTGCCTATGGAGAGCCGGGTCGACTACCTGAAATTGCGCACGGGGGCCAGCTTTAGCATTCCTTTCGAGGAAATCGTGATCTTTGCGACCAATCTGGATCCGGAAGACCTGATGGATGCGGCTTTTCTGCGCCGGATTCCGTACAAGATCGAGGTGGGGCCACCGAGCCTGGAGCAGTTCCGCCGCATCTTCGACAGCGAATGCGAGCGGCACGGGCTGACTCTGAGCGATGAAACCTTCAATTTCATCGTGTACATGATCACAAAGGAAAAGGGCCTGGAACTTGCCGGATTCCAACCCATCTTCCTCATTGACCAGGTCGTGGCGACATGCCGCTTCCTGGGAAAGGACGCGGAGTTGAAGTCGCCTTTCATCGAGTATGCGATCGACAATCTGCGCGTCAAGCACAATCCGGAACCGCGCACGGAACGCACGGTGCGGCCGGATGCACAAGAAATTCCGTCTGCCGCGAGAGCGCCGGCGGACGTAGACGTATACGACCAGTATTCAACCCTTAAAAATCAGCGGGCCGACAGCCGAGACTAGGTGCCAGTGCCGGAAAAGACCACGGCGATGGTGCGCATGATGATCTTGAAGTCCAGCCAGACGCTCCAGTTTTCGATGTAGGTGACGTCGAGCGAGACGTAGCTGGCGAAGGATGGATCCTGGCGGCCCTGCACCTGCCACTAGCCGGTGATGCCGGGGGTGACGTCGAGGCGGCGCAGGTGGTCGAGGTCGTACTTGCCGACCTCGCCGGCCAGCGGCGGACGCGGGCCGACAATGCTCATATCGCCGCGCAGGACATTCAAGAACTGGGGCAGCTCATCGAGCGAATACTTGCGCAGGAAACGGCCCAAGCGGGTGATGCGCGGGTCATTGGAGACTTTGAATAGCACGCCGTCGCGCTCGTTCATATGCATGAGTTCAGCGCGATGCTTGTCAGCGTCGCGAACCATGGTGCGGAACTTGATGCAGCGGAAGACAACGCCTTTCTTGCCGATGCGTTCCGAGGAGTAGAAAACGGCGCCGGGCGAATCCAGCTTGATGGCAAGGGCGATGGCCAAAAGTAAGGGCGAAAGCGCCACAAGCGCCAGCGTGGAGAAGACGGTGTCGAAGACGCGCTTGAAGATGAGTCCTAATTCCGGAACAGCGCCGCGGTGCAGCGGGATGGTGGGAAACTGGCCGATGTATTCAATGGGGCTGCTCCAGGCCAGGCCGTCGTAAAGATCGGGAACAACGCGCAAGTCCACGCCGTGGACGCGCGCTTGATCGAGCACATCCTGGACGATGCCGCGCTCGCCGGGGGTGGTGAAGAAGATCTCATCAATAAACTGCTTGCGTGCGTTCTGGAAGAGCGTATCCAGGTTGCCGACGATGCCGTCCGAGGCAACCCCCTGCTGGGGTTTGGGGCCGGGCAGCTCGATGAAGCCCTTGAAGGTGTAACCCAAGTGGCGGATTTTCTCCAAGTGATGACGCAGGGCTTGTGCCTCAGGTCCAGTGCCGACGATGAGCACGTTCCGTGTATCCAGGCCGCGATCGAATCGCCGGTAGAGCAGAATGCGGTAGATCAGGCGCCGCAAGCCGACCGCGATGGTGACCAGAAGCACGGTGCCCAGTACGATGGCGCGGGGGATATCCTCGGCTTGCGCCAGGTAGAGCGCACCGGTGAGCAGCAGACCGGAGGTAAGGCAGGCCTGAGCGCTCATTCTCTGCTCGTGCAGGAAGTTGGTCATGTGCGTGGGCGTGTACAAATGCAACCGCCGGCTGGTGACGATAAGCGCAAAGGTGAATCCGCAGAGCAGGGCCAGCAAAATACCCGTCGAACGGCCATGAATGAGCGTGCCGTGCCAAAAGTTTCTCGCGCCTTCCATGGGGGTGGTATGCAGCTTATACAGCGTGGCCACCACCGCGGCCGCGCAGACGGTGACGGCATCGATCACCATCCACATCTTGGCCGTGCCGCGCGTAGCCCGCGTGTGGCCGGCCGCGACAGCCACTTCCGACTCGGCCGAGGAAGCCAAGGAAGTGGAAAGTTTTTGCCAGAAATCCGAACTCGCCATAAGAAACGCGCGGACCTCAAAGTTTCTGAAGCGCCTCAGTTCCGGCGAAACCATAGATCAGGTGTGCGGCGAGATGGTGTGCAGGTTCGCCACTCGCTGGGGCTGCGCCGACTGAGCTGCATCGGCTCCGCGACACACCTTCTTTGGTTTCGCGATAGAGAGTGCCGGGGTGAATTTGCAACGCAAGGAGTTGCGGGACTTGAGTTGGCAGGGTTTTCTGTTTCGCAGGAGCGGCATCGAATTGGCATCGGGTTACACCGCCCGGCAAGGGGGAAAGTACAATGGCTGCCGCGGGGGGCAGCGGGTGAAAGCGACGAAACAACAGTCCGCAAGAACATGGCCTTGAAGGAAGGGCCCGTAGCGCCCCGGTAAACAAGATTCGGGCAACGAAAAACATCGAAACCATCGTAACGACTGCAATGCGCTGCAGGCGGAATCCCAGGGGAATCCGCGTATCGTTTCTCTCGCCGATTTCGACGTATTTTCAAACGCAATCGATCCACTTCAGCTTCGCGCAGGGAAGGCATGGTTAGCAAGAGAAATCATAGTGTCGACGTAAATTGAGAATATGCAACGAATCGGTCACTGGCGCATGCAACCGGTTGGTAAGCTCATTCTACAGCGGAATCGTTACGGGATTATAACCTGCTTATTCCTGGGGCTTTACGCAGGCATCAAGGGCAAGAAACAGCTGAATTTCCGGGTCAGCGGATGCGAGAAAACCGTTGAGCGGACCGAAGAATTGCGCCCTGCCCTGGTGCAAGAAGAGTACTGTGTCGGCGAGCATCTGTGCAAAACGCGTATCATGCGTGACCACGATGCTGGTGAAACCAAGCTGGTGCTTGAGCCGCTGAATCAGCCCGCCGAGACGGCGGGCAATGATGGGATCGACCATGGTGGTGGGCTCGTCATAGAGTACGATCTCAGGCTGCGCAGCCAGCGCGCGGGCCATGGCCACAGCACGCTTGCGTCCCGTGGAGAGACTGGCAGGCAAGGCATCCACTACATCTTCAGCGCCGACGAGGCCGATCAACCGGTCGACGATTCGATCCACCTGGTCGTCGGCTAAGCCGCCGCGCTCGCGCAGCGGGAAGGCTACATTCTCGCGCACGCTGAGCGAGTCGAACAAAGCTCCGTTCTGAAAGACCATGGTGACACGTTTGCGAATGGCGCGCAGACCCTCTTCGTCGAGGCCTGTGATCTGCTGCCCCTCGACGCGAATCGATCCAGAGTCGGGCTTGAGAAAGCCCATGAGCAGGCGCAGCGAGACAGACTTTCCCACGCCGCTGCGGCCGAGAATGCAGAGGGTCTCGCCGCGGCCCACCGAAAAACTCACATTCTCGAGCACGGAATGACCATCGAAGCCAACCGAAACATTGTCGAAAACGATCAGGGGCTCCGCGGAGCCAGGCGCTTGAGCCGGGGCCGGTTCGGGCTCAACGCCGCCGCCAGCCAGTGCTTCGAGTTCCGCTTGCAACGGTTGCAAAGGCTCCGGAGCGGCGTGAGATTCGAACATCGCCATGCAATCAGCTTACGCGATGCCGGCCTGGAGAGGGCTGCGGCGTGTTCGAGACCGACAGGCGGAGAAATCCAAGTCGATGGGCACCGGGATGGGGCCGGAGATTCCATTTTTTCGCGCCCGCCGAGGTGCCGGACGCCGGCAACGGAGGCAAGAAGATGGGGGCACCGATCGTAATCACAGGACACTCCTGCGCCCCCTCCGAGTGGCTTAGCCTCCCACTTCCTCCAGGAAGCGGATGAGCGATTGAATGCCCAACTCAAAATTCTTGAGGTGGAACTTCTCGTTGGGAGCATGAATATTGTCGTCGGGCAGGCCGAAACCCATCATGACGCTAGGCGCGCCCAGGTGACGGTCGAAGTCACCGACGATGGGAATGGAGCCGCCGGAGCGGATGAAGACCGTGTCCTTGCCCCAAACCTCGTGCAGGGCGCGGGTGGCGGCTTCGATATAGGGGTTGTCAACGCGGATCAGGCTGGGATCGCCGGAGTGGATCAGGCGCACCTCGACATCGACGCCTGCGGGAGCGATCTTTTCGACGTAGCTCTTGTAGAGAGCAAAGGTCCTGGCCGGGGTCATGCCGGGAACCAAGCGCATGGAGACCTTGGCCGATGCCTTGGCAGGGATGACGGTTTTGGCGCCGGCGCCGGTAAAACCACCGGGCATGCCGTGTACGTCGAGCGTGGGGCGTGCCCAGGTGCGCTCAAGCACGCTGTAGCCGGCCTCGCCGACCAGTTGCTTCGAGCCAACTTCGGACTTGCGATACTCCTCTTCGTCAAAGGGCAGGCTGCGCCAGGCGGCGAGCTCTTCGGCGCTGGGAGGAATGACGCCGTCATAGAAGCCGGGAATGAGGATGCGGCCGTTCTCGTCTTTAAGCCCTGCGACGATCCGCGCCAGCGCAACGAAGGGGTTGGGCGCCGCGCCGCCATACATGCCGGAGTGGAGATCGGTTTTGGCGCCGCGAACTTCGATCTCGGTGTAGATCATGCCGCGGAGGCCGACGCAAAGCGTGGGCAGACCGGGCGCGAAGAGCTCGGTGTCGGAGATCAGGGCAAAATCGGTCTTGAGTTCCGGCGGCCTGGAGGCGACGTAGCTTTCAATACCTTCTCCGCCCACCTCTTCATCGCCTTCAAAAAGGACGCGGACGTTCAGAGGCAGAGCGCGATTGGCGGCCATGAGGGATTCGAGGGCCTTGACCTGCGCCCATACCTGCCCCTTATCGTCGGCCGACCCACGCGCGTAGAGATTGCCGTTGCGCTCGACCGGTTCGAAGGGCGGCGAGAGCCACTCGTCGAGCGGATCGGTCGGCTGGACATCGTAATGGCCGTAGATGAGCACGGTGGGCTTCCGCCCCGCGGCGTGCAGCCAGTCGGCATAGACCAGCGGATGGACTACGGTCTCGATCAGGCGCACGTGCTCCATGCCGATGCGCTTCAGCTCGGCGGCGAGCGTTTCGGCGGCCTTGAGGCAATCACCGTTATGCTCGGGCAAGGTGGAGACGGAGGGAATGCGCAGCAGGGATTTCAACTCTTCGAGAAAACGGGGATGGTTTTGGCGGGCGTAAGCAACGGCAGAAGATGGCATGAATTCGCTCCCTTCGAAGAAAACCGTCAGAAGCGAGTATAGACCGGCGAGGCGGCGTATCGTATCAACTGGCCGGCAGCGGTCGCGCTTTACCTGCACCGCCTGTCCCCGGTAGTAGAATGACTCACAAATCCAGCTTACGAAATTGGATTGGAGGCCAGATGCACACCTGGAAGAGAGGGGCATTGTGGGGCGTGGCAACGATCGCACTTCTGGCGGTATCGGCCAGCGGAAAGCCTTTGTCAGGCCAGAGTGACGCCGCGTCGCGTCCTGCAACGCCCGTCGCGAACGATTCCTGGCCCGAAGTCAATCTCAACGTGGTAGTACTCGACAAGCAAGGCGTCCCGCAAAAGGTCAACGAACGGGAGTTTCAGCTTTTCGAAGACGACGCCGAGCGGCCGCTACACTTTCTGGGTTCGGCGGACTCGCCGGTTTCGCTTGCCCTCATCATCGATACTTCGGGCTCGATGTACAACCGCCAGGGGTCGATTACGGCAGCCGTACATGCGATCCTGAACGGTCTGCCGAACGGCAGTGAAGTCATGGCCGTTTTATTCGCTGACGAAGCCTTCCTCGACCTCCCATTTACCCCTGCCTCCGGGATTGACTACTCATTTCTGGACCGCCTGAACGCCCGCGGCGGCACAACACTCTACGATACAGTCGTCGAAGCGGAGAAATACTTTGCCGCCCACGCGAGGTATGTAAGGCGAGCCATCGTTTTGATCAGCGACGGGGGAGATAACTCGTCACATTCGCCGAGGGCGGACGCGATTCGTAGCCTTCAATGGCCGGGCGCACCGACGCTTTATTCGCTCCATCTTCCTGACACGGAGGTCTCGGGTGTCGGGACGAGGCACGGCAAGCTCGCGATGGAACTGTTCGCCAAGGCAGGCGGAGGCGTTTCGTTCACACCCAAAGAAAAGGACTTCGCGCCCGCTATCGCGCGTCTCGCGGACATGATTCGCAGCCAATACGTTTTGCATTTCACGACGGCCGACCCGGCGCGTGACGGCAGGGCGCATAAGCTGGAGGTGCGGCTCCCGATCAAGGACGTCGAAGTTCACGCGCTTCCGGTCTACTGCGCTCCCGCGAAATGACGATCGGTAACGCGCGACCTTCGGATCGATATGGACTGACCAGGCGTCGATGCCGCCGCGAAGACCTGTCGCCGGCTACCGAAGTAATGCGCGTGGAAACCGGCTCATGGCCGGATGGGACTGCAAGAAGGTAAGCTAGTGGGGAGAACGGAAAGCCCTCATGCAGAACGCCGTAAAGGTGCTGATCGCCGAAGACGAGCCGAATGCGCTGGCCGGGTTGGCGGAGTTGATCTCCGGGTGGGGATACCGGACGGAAACGGCGCGCGATGGCGTGGAAGCGTGGGAAAAGGCGCTGAAGTGGGATCCGGCCATTGTGGTGACGGACCTGAAAATGCCGCGGCTGGACGGCATGGGGCTGCTGGCCAAGCTGGCCGAAGGCAGCGAGGGCCTGAGCGCGAACATGGCCGTGGTGGTGCTGACCGCCATGGGCTCGGTTCAACTGGCCGTGGACGCCATGAAGCTGGGGGCCTACGACTTTCTGCAAAAGCCGGTGGACGCCACGCGGCTGAAGACCATCCTGACCAATGCCGCGCGGCAGCGGGAGACGGTGATCGAGCTGGAGGTGGCGCGGCGGCGGCTGCGGGAGTCGGGCGTGCTGGGCTCGCTGGTGGGCAGCTCGCGGCAGATGCGCGAGATCTTCACGCTGATCGAGCAGATTGCTCCGTCGAACGTGCCGGTACTGATCACCGGCGAGAGCGGGACGGGCAAGGAACTGGTGGCGCGCACGCTACACGACCTGAGCCCGCGCAAGGCGCGGCCGTTTGTGGCGGTGAACTGCGCGGCGATTCCGGAGACGCTGATCGAGAGCGAAATCTTCGGGCACGAGAAGGGTTCTTTCACGGGCGCGGTGGAGCGGAGGGCCGGCTGCTTCGAGCTGGCGTCGGGCGGAACGCTGCTGCTGGACGAGATTGCCGAGATGCCGTCGGGGACGCAAGCCAAGCTGCTGCGCGTGCTGGAAGAGCGAAAGTTCCGGCGGCTGGGCGCGCGCAACGAACTGGACACGGACGTGCGCGTGCTGGCGGCGACGAACCGGGACCCGCGGAGCGCCAGCGCCGAAGGCCATCTACGCTCCGACCTCTACTACCGGCTCAACGTGTTTCAAATCCACATGCCGCCGCTGCGCGAGCATATGGACGACCTGCCGCCCATGGTGGAGGCCATGGTGAGCGAGATGAACCAGAGGCACGGCCGCAAAGTCTCGGGCGTGGCGCCGTCGATGCTGGATCGGCTGATGGCCCACAGTTGGCCTGGGAACGCGCGCGAACTGCGCAACACGATTGAGCGGGCAGTGATTCTGTGTCCCGATGGCGCGCCGCTGGATGCGGGACACCTGCCGCAGGGATTCGGTAAAGATCAGGCGTCTGGCGCGCTGGCCTCGGACGGCAGCGCGATTACAGTGCGCGTGGGAGCAACGGTGGACGAGGCCGAACGGCTGCTCATCCTGCGCACGCTGGAGGTCACCGGGCAAAACAAGACACGCGCTGCGGAGATTCTGGGCGTAAGCCTGAAGACCCTGCACAACAAGCTCAAGGAGTACAGCCGGGAGCAGCAAAGCGCGGGGACCTAACTGCACGATGCCCAGACCCTGTCCGCGTGAGGACGCGACTCAGGTCGTGCCCTGACACGGCATGGGACAAAGAATCGGCGAACCATGCACCTGAAGACTAAACTCGTGCTGGCGATCACGGCCCTGGTGTTCCTCATCGCCGGGATGGTTTCGCTGGTGTACGTCCACCAACTGGTGAAAGCGGCAGTGCTAGGGACCTATGGCACCGACCAGATGGTGGCCAACCAGGTGCGGTATGCGCTGCAGAATGCGCTGGTGGCCGGGCTCAAGGACCGCACGGTGGATCCTAACGATCCAGGCGAGTTGCGCGCGCTGGTGGCCGAAACCGTGCAAAACGATCCGACACTGCAAGCAGCGCTGGTCTCGGTGATCCGCTATTCGTCGACCGTGTACGACGTGAACATAGGCGACAGCCAGGGATCCGTGCTGTTGAGCACGAATCCCGACAATGAAGGCAAGCCGTTGCTCTCGCGCCCCAACTATACGCAACTGCTTAAAGCCGGCCCCGTTGGGATGATGTTGCAGGTCTTCGGCAAGCCCAAGGTTTTCGACGTGGTGGCGCCGCTTGAAAACAATGGCCAGCTGTTCGCTTCGGTTCACGTAGGAGTTCACACGTCGCTGCTGCGCGCCGTCTACGAGCCGCTGCTGAGAAAGGCGTTCTGGCTCATGGGGTTTGCGCTGATTGCGGCGCTCGTGGCGGCTTTTCTGCTGAGCAACCTCGCGCTGCGGCCCATGACGGAGATCAGCCGCCAGCTCGACCGCCTGACCGCGGCCGGAGGAGGGCCGGTTGAGGAGGCAGCGGCGAAGAATCAGGACGTGGCGGCGCTGGTCTCCACCAAGATCGAGAAGATCGGGCAGCGCATGCGCAATGTGGAGGAGGTGTACTCCGCGTTGCGGGAGAATCTGGACCAGATACTGGGCAACCTGCAGGACGGAATCCTGCTGTTCACCGAAGACAAGCGCGCGGTGCTGGTGTCGGAGGCGGCGCGAAGGTTTCTCCAGGTGGATCGCGACAGCACGTTGGGGCGGCACGCGAGCGAGATCTTCGACAGCTCCACGCTGCTGGGCCGGTCGCTGCGGGAAACGATCGATGCCGGCGCGAACATGGTGAAAGAGGAGATTCGCACGGAAAACGGGCGGCGGATCGAGGCCTCGGTGGACTTTATCTACGACGACGAAACGCACCGTGGGCTGGGCGCGCTGGTGACGCTGCACGATCTGGAGTCGGCGGCGGAGATCGAATCGGAGCTGGAGCTATCCCGGCGCATGGCGGCGATCGGCAGGCTAACCTCGGGCGTAGGTCACGAGGTAAAGAACCCCATCAACGCGATCGTAGTGCACCTGGAGCTGCTTAAAGCGAAGCTGGGCGAATCGGAAGGGCCCGCGTCCAGACACTTGGATGTGATCGAGGCGGAAATCCGCCGGCTGGACCGCGTGGTGCAGACACTGGTGGACTTCTCCCGGCCGGTGGAGCTGCAACTGCACGAGCAGGACCTTCGCCCGGTGATCGGCGACGTGCTGGTTTTGGCTCGAGAGGAGCTGACGATGCGGCGGGTAACGCTGATCGCCCGCCTGCCGAAGGAGCCGCTGATCGCCAATGTCGATGCGGATTTGCTGAAGCAGGCGGCGCTCAACGTGATTCAGAACGGCGCGCAGGCCATGCCGGAAGGCGGGCGGCTGGAAGTGACGCTCGAAGAAGAACAGAGCGGCGAAGAAAACCGCCCGCCGGCGCGGCCGGACGGCGGCGGATGGGGGCATCCGGTTGCGCACGCGGCTGTGTTGCGCATCGCCGATGAGGGATCCGGCATTCCCGATGAGCTCCGCGAGAGAATCTTCGATTTGTACTTCACCACAAAGGCCGGCGGCAGCGGCATCGGCCTGGCGATGACCTATCGCATCTTACAGTTACACCACGGGAGCGTCGAAGTACAATCGAGGCAAGGCCGCGGCACGGAATTCCGGCTGCGAATTCCACTCGCCGCC
>PMYE01000095.1 GCA_003171315.1 Acidobacteriaceae bacterium | reverse complement strand
AGCAAGGGAAAGATCATCGTCCCCTTTCGCATTGAAGACGTCATGCCCTCCGACGCCATGGAGTTTGCGCTCAGCAATACGCATTGGCTGGATGCGCTTACGCCGCCGTTGGCGCGCGGTCTCTCAGAGTTGTGCGCAACCATTGCGCGGCTGATTCAGAGGCAATCCCCTGGGCCGCCCCCGGAACCAGTTTTTGAACCTATCCCGAAACAGCCCGATGTGAAGCCCCCTGCACCGGCTTTGCCGAATGTTCCAGAGCAGAAAGCTGCTTCGCGNNACAGATGGGCGTGGGGAGCTTTGGCCGCCGTGGCTTTGGTTGCGGTGTTCGTCGCGGGACGGCTCCTTGGGCCGCATTCGCAAACACAGCCGTCACCAGGGCTGTTGACTCAGCCTGCTCTATCGACCAACACGAATCCTAATGCGGCAGACACGCGACCCTCTGCTGCGCAGGGATCGATGCTCGCGCCTGCGGCGGGCTCCAAACCGCCCGTTCCGAAGCCGGATTCTGTGGCGATTTCGCAGCAGGCCGACGCGCTCTTCAACCAGAGGCGATTTTCGGAAGCCGCGCCGCTTCTCGAACAGGTCTGCGCCAGCGGCGATGCATCTTCATGCAACCATCTCGGCCTTATGTACCAAAATGGACTGGGTGTCGCGAAGAATGATTCTCGGTCGGTGGCTCTCTTTTCCAAGGCTTGCAGCGCCGACACAAGATACGGATGTAACAATCTGGGCCTTATGTACGCGGGCGGGTGGGGAGTCCCACAGAGCTACTCCCAAGCGGTGGCGCTCTATTCCAAGTCTTGCAATGCGGGCGTCGCCGTCGGGTGTGGCAATTTGGGTCTTATGTACGCACAGGGGACGGGCGTGGCGCAGAACACCTCGCAAGCGGTGCCGCTCCTTTCCAAGGGCTGCGATAGCGGCCTTATTCGTGCGTGCAACGATCTGGGCGTTTTGTACGCGAACGGTAACGGTGTCCCGCAGAACTACTTCCAGGCGGCGGCACTCTATTCCAAGGCCTGCGACGGAAATAACCCCATCGCTTGCACCAACCTCGGGAACTTTTACCGGCTTGGCATTGGAGTCGCAAAGGACCCTGACAAGGCGTTGCAACTCATCACCAAGGGCTGCAACCTGGGCNNTAGCGAGCAGAACGCCGAGGATTTGAAGTTTTTGTAGTTGGAGAGGCTGTAGGATTGGAGCGATCCTTCTCCGTCCATGCCAAATACAGAGAACTGAACGCCGCTTCTCTTATGCTTCTAAATTAAATGCTCGATTCGCATGTGTTCTTGTGCATATGTGCGGCCAATCTCCCGCAATGACGGCACGGCATGGACCGCATCGAGCTTGGCGAGTTGCTGGTTCTGCCGGAGGAACTCCTCAGCCTCCTTGCCCATGTACGATCTGTTGTAGCGGGCATAGCTGAACCAACTACGCCTAGGAAGCGTCTCCCCTTCCAGATTGCCAATCTCTGAATCAGTTTAAGGCTCTGCGTGGAGATGGGGCGCCTGGACCTCATCAGAGATGTAGCGGTTCAAGCGATTTGCGGCTTTGGGCCTTCATTACTAATGAGAATGATCCAGTTCGACCGAATCTTTACTGAAAAGGAGATTCCGACTAAATCCTTAAAGAGAACGGCCTTAAAACCCGCGCCTTCCATTCCCTGCTCAAAGTCGAAAGACGCCATGAGCTCTGCACACGGTAAAGACAGGCGGTGGATGAAACAACACAAGTCCCGCACTACACAAAGGCGCGTCAAATTGCCGTTTCGAAGGACTTGACTGTGCTGCTCTTTTGAGCCGGCTGTGGCGGGGANNGCATAGAAGCATGGCGAAAGACGGAAGGAGCGGGCCTGAGCGCCAGACAGGCCAGGAATGTCGCGCCGATCAGGCGCATGTCGCTCCAGAACGTGGCCCGGCACATGTAGCGCACGTCCATGCGCGCCTTGAGCGGCCGGATATGCCGTCGATAGAAATCATCCAGGTAACCGGGCTGAACGCGGCCTAGAATTCCCTCCTCGCGGCGGAAGGCGAGCGTAGCCGCGCCGGTGATGCCGGGACGATAGGGCATGTTGGTTATGCCCTCGTGCGGCGGCAGCTTGGGCCGGGGCCCTACCAGGCTCATCTCTCCGCGCAGAATGTTATAGAACTGCGGAAGCTCGTCGAGTTTCAGCCTGCGCAGCCAGCGCCCCATGCCGGTAATGCGGCAATCCCCGTCCCTGGTATGGCCGGGACCGCGTTTCTCTGCGTCCAATGTCATGCTGCGAAACTTGTAGATGCAAAAAAGACGCCCTCCCCGGCCCACGCGATATTGGACAAAAAATGCAGGTCCTCTCGAGGACAGGCGCACACACAATGCGATCACCAGCATCGGAAGCCCAAAGACGGCAAGAACCAGCAACGCGACCGACAGATCGAGCAGCCGCTTGGAGTAAGAGAGACTCCAGGCGCTGGCCGAGGGGCTTTCCAGGCGCGCTTCGTAGACAGGAAGGCTGCGCAAGACAGGAGGCGGCGCGGCGATGGGGAAGGGCGAAACGGAAACTGCGCTCGATTCTGGCGCGCGGCTGGAAAGTTGCATAAAGCTGGCCTCGAAAGCGTGATAAGCATCTATGTCCAGAGCGTTAACAAAACCCGGTCGCGCATGAAAGTGAGCATGACTGAAAACCTTTGCCTGGCGCCAAACGGTTTGGCTTTTCATCCGCGAGTGTGACTACATACCCATCGTCAGCTGCATGGGCTGTGGATAGTCCGTCAACGGAAAGAAATAGGAGGGTCTGGGAGACGCAATTGGGAAGAGTCCCGTTATCGAAATCTGATGAACGAAATTCAATGAGGCGTTTTTCACCAGCAATGCGACTGCATGTTGCGCGTGCAGGAGCGCACGTCTGAGATCAGCGCCGCTCCTCTTGCGGCAGAAACGATCCGCCGGGAACCAGAGCGATCCTCGTTGCGGTTCTGCGCAGCCGTCTACTTGATCACGTTGATCGCGGCCGCGCCCAGGGCAACCTGGGAGAATACCTGCGTCCACGACAGAAATTCGCGTAAGGCTCCGGGTCCTATGTTCTTCTCCGGGACAACAATGGTGTCGCCGGGGTAAAGATGCAGCTTTTCAAAACCGGAGGAGGAAAAAATGGACTGGCCCGCTACGTGGGCGGTAACCGATCCGTCGGCCCGCAGAACAAATATCTGTCCGCGGTCCGCGTCGCGGTTCATGCCGCCGGCGAGATGAAGATACTCGCCTGCACGTGCGCCGTTGCGATACAGAAATGCATTCTGATTGAGCACCGCGCCGGTTACCTGGACGGTGGCGGGAGTGGGCGGGACCAGCAACTGGTCGCCGTCCTCCAGTGGCGTCTCCGGCAGTACGTTCTCTCCTGTGCTGCGCACGTTCAAATCGAGCACGATTCTTCCCGTGGGATGCAACTGGCGCAGCCGCGCGATCAGTTCGCGGTCGACGGAGGCGATCTGTCCCTGTTGCCCGCCTTCCTGCGAACTGCCGTTCCCCGCGCTGCCCATGGCGATCGAGCTGCGCGCCAACTGATGCTCGAGACGATCGGCGTACTCGATCAATCGCTGCTCTTCGATCGCCTGGGTGCTCTTGCGAGTGAACTCCGACCCGTAAAGATATGCCTTGTCTGTCAGGCCTCCGGCGCGCGCCACCAGCGAACGCAGAGTTTCACCGGGCAGGACGCTGTAAACGCCGGCATGCACGAACTCTCCTTCCAGCCGCACATACTTTGTCTGCCGGTCCACGGGCTGGTGAATGTCGTCTTGAGAAAAGACAGTGACCATGTCGCCCGGCTGCAGTTCAAGGTCCTGGGAAGCATCGTGGCCGAGCACCAGCTTGCCGAGATCGAAGGGAATGAGCGATGTGGCCATTGTGGCCGGATCCAGCCGCTCAATCACCGCGTAGTTCCAGTCGGTTTCCGAAGCGGGACGAAGAAGCGCCGTCTCTCTTCCCATCTGGCTGTTGACTTCGATGCCGCCCAGAGCACCCGCCGCTCCTGATGGGCTGGCGTTCAAGGCCTTTCGCATCGCCGCGGAT
>PMYE01000137.1 GCA_003171315.1 Acidobacteriaceae bacterium | reverse complement strand
CCTCGGTGCAAGAACCTGCACATGATGTGGTGATTGAGACTTAGAGAGAGACCTGCTGGTTCGGCCACACCGATAGGAACTCGACTCGTTTCCTCGCTGTTAGTCATTTCGACACCTCGATTCCCAATGGTCGATTCATTCTAGTTTTGCTCGATGTGGTCGGGCACCTTGCGAAACACTTGATAGAAAATTTCATGAGCCAGTTCCACTGATTCCTCGATTGCGGTTCGCGTCGGGATCACACGGATATTCACCTGTCGTTCCTTGGCAAGTCTCAACCCTGCAATGATGCAAGCCCCGAGATAAACCAAGGTGCGGTTCAGCCGTGGCATTGCTGCGTCAGGGTCGAACATCAGCGTGCTCCCTGTCCGTTGCTGCCGGGTGAAGAGTCGGTCAGCCCGACCGAGGAAGACCTCGGAGGGCAGGTACCGACGCAGTTCGCCGCACAGTGGGCACTCGACTGTGATGGATTGGAATGGGAATTCCTCCCGGCCAGACGGCACGTCACGGCGGCACCGTTTGCAGGTGACGATGGGTTTGCACTACTTTGAACTACATCTGGCGAAAAGCCGCTCTAAAAAAAGCCATTTTTCAAGGCTTTTTTAGAAATGCGATTTTGTTCGTAAACCCTTGACTGAAATCAATTTTTGCATTGAAAATAGGGAAAATCCGGGTGAGGCGAGAGACGATTCCCGGTAGCGCTACCAGTATTCCTCTTCCGCTTCGCAATTCACCGATTTGTTCAAATTATGAGGCGTACGCGTGCGTGGGCGGTGGGCGAAGGCCTGTGTGAAACTGTGTCTCATTTACACAAAGGCCCCAGTGGTAGCATCGAAGTTGACCGATGCAAACAAAAAAGCTGCAAATTATTCCCTTGGGAGGGCTGGGCGAGTTCGGTATGAACTGCCTGGCTTTGCGCTGGGAAGACGACATCATTGTGATCGACGCGGGACTGATGTTTCCCGAGACGGAGCTGCTCGGAGTGGACATTGTTGTGCCCGACATCACCTATTTGATTGAGAACAAGAAGCACGTGCGGGCCATCGTGCTGACGCATGGGCACGAGGACCATATCGGCGGACTGCCGTGGATGCTGAACGAGCTGAAGGTGCCGGTGTACGCCACCGAGTTCACGCTGGCCTACGTGGAAGACAAGCTGGAGGAGCACGGACTGCTCGACGAAACCGAGCTGATCGAGATCGAGCCGAAGGTGAAGTTCACGATCGGGCCGTTCACCATCGAGCCCATCCGCGTGACGCACTCGCTGGTGGATTGCGTGGCGCTGGCGATCGAAACGCCGGTGGGCATCGTTATTCATACCGGCGACTTCAAGATCGACCTGGCGCCGCTGGACGACAAGGCCTTCGATCTGCACACCTTTGCCGAGTATGGCAAGCGGGGCGTGCTGGCGCTGCTGCAGGACTCGACCAACGTGGAGCGGACGGGGTACACGCCCAGCGAGCGGGCGGTGATTCCGCGGCTGGACGAGGTTCTGACGCAGGCGAAAAAGAAGCTGTTCTTCAGTTGCTTCTCGTCGTCGATCTACCGCATTCGCATTGCCATGGAACTGGCGCGCAAGCACGGGCGCAAGGTGGCCGTGGTGGGCCGGTCAATGGTGGAGAGCACGGAGATCGCGCAGGATCTGGGCTATATCGAGATTCCGCCGGGGCTGATGATCAACCCGGGGCAAATCCGGGACTTTCCGCCGGAGCAGATGATGATTCTGATCAGCGGGACGCAGGGCGAACCGCTGAGCGCGCTGAGCCGCGCGGCGGTGGACAACCACAAGCACGCGAAGGTTGAGCCGGGCGACACGGTGGTGCTGAGCTCGCGGATCATTCCCGGCAACGAGAAGGGCATCTTCCGCGTGATCGACCACCTGAGCCGGCGCGAGGCCAACGTGATTTACGACGACGGGCAGCATGGGCTGATCCACGTGAGCGGTCACGGCAGCCAGGAGGAGATGCGGCTGCTGATTAACCTGGTGCGGCCGAAGTTTTTCATCCCCATTCACGGTGACTACCGTTTTTTGCGGAGGCACGCGCAGGTGGCCATGGAGACGGGCGCGGTGGACCACGCCATCGTGCTCGAAGACGGCGACGTGCTGGAGCTGGACAAGGACGATGCGCGCAAGCAGGAGAAGGTGACGGCGGGACGAATCCTCATCGATTCCGGCTCGTCGATCGACGTGGTGGAGGACCTGGTGATTCGCGACCGGCGGATTCTGTCGGAAGACGGCGTGGTGCTGGCGGTGATGGCCATCAACAAGAGGACGGGCAAGGTGGAGCGCGAGCCGGAGGTGCTGATGCGCGGGTTCGGCGGCGCGGACATCACCGACCAGGCGCGAGAGACGGTGCTGAAGACGCTGGATGGGCTGAGTACAGAGCAGAAGTCCGACTACGGCGTCGTGAATGAGCGGGTGCGCGTGGAGTTGAAACGGCTGATCCAGAAGAGCACGGGACGACGGCCGATGATCATGCCGGTGATTCTGGAGATCTGAGCGGCGGCGTGACGTTCACAGGACAATCGATGTGGTTTCGCACGCGGCACACAGAGGCGGTGCATAGCGTTTTCGCTTCGGGCGGAACAGGCGGGCCTGCTGCAGTTTGCTGCGTTTTGCTGGGATGGGCGTTCCAGAATGCAGCTTCGCATATGCTTCAGGCTACGAGCGCAGATGCTGTGTGAGATCGCGAGGGCCTGCGCAAGCCGTCATGGACAATCTCATTCGCAGGGGAACGAGCAGGGGGCTGATGGAATGCAGCGGATAGGCGACCGATAGCATGGCAGGGAAGCGAGCGCGTGCCGATGAAGACCTCGCCCACAGTCAGGCGGGCATTGCCTTCGAGATCGAGGAATCCAGCTTGATTTTCGTTGCAGAGTGCTTGCGCTTCGGGTGAAAGATAAGGCGCGATGAGGAGAGGCGTAGTGTTGGCGGGGAGATGAGCTGCACTGTCGCGTAAACCGTGCAACGCTGCGCGCACGTGATCCGGTTCTCCGTCGGAGTGCACTTCGCATGCCAAGGTATGAGTGTGACCGAAGACGTCGATGCGGGCCACGATCTCGACGGCCCGGCCGCGTGCCTGCGGCTCCCGCTTCATCTCCGTGAGCCTGACTCCCGAAACCTGGCTCAATAAGGCCTTGAGCGCTTCGGCAGCGCGCGCTCTCAACTCGGTCGGGGCCATATCAGTTGTCATTGGAGTCTCCGCTTTTATCGCCCGCCTGTTGTGCACTCATGTCGGCGGGGCCAAGGATGAATGAGTTTTTTCCCGACGGGATCATGGCCATCGGGATCGTCGCGTGCCCGTTTCCGTTGCGATGCTTCGATTCCAGCCAGAGGCACAACCGGGGATCGTGAATCTCCGGCTGGTCCCGCCAGAAATTCGGCGCCAGTCCGCACTCGATGCGCAGGTGATCGAGCTGCAATTCAATCTCGGTGATGCCCTTGCGGAAGTAGCGGCGCACATTGCTGGCGCCCACATAGAGCCCTGTCACCCTGCGCCCGATGCATTGCGATGTGACGACCATAGAACCCTCCGTTCAGCGCCTTAACGGTTGAGGGCGATGGTGAAAGAAAACCACCGCGAGAGGAAATCCGCACTGCGGATTTCCCGCGGAATCTGCATCTTGCATGCGCCAGCCGGCGAAGATCCGGTCGAAAGCGGAAAGCCGTCTAAACCTGCAGGACCGGCGGATGCCAAGGTGCGCATCGATAGAGGCCTGCGACGCGCTCAAGCCCTCAGCGCCAAGCCGTTGAACAGTTTCGAGTGACGGCGCAGAAACACCGGCTGAAGAACCAAGGCGCAACAACCTCAGCTATCGAGGAGGGGAAAAGAAGGAAAGCCAGGATATGATCCGACGTGCGCTAGCGGTCACCCTGACCGCCTGCGTCAATCCCCTTACCTTCTGTGGAAATGTTGCCTCTTATTTTTTCTCCTGTCAAGACAAATTGATGAAATTTCCGGGTAAGAACGGTTGTCTTCGTGTGGAAAACGCGAACGCGCGCGCCGTTGCGCTGCTCGTCCGGCTCCGACGGGGGTGAGCCTACCTACGCCGCGACGAGGGTTCATCAGAGAAGATCTGGCCGTCGCGGATGTGAACGACGCGATGCGCAAATTGGGCGATGTCGGCCTCATGAGTAACGAGGACGATGGTGTTGCCGCGGGCGTGGAGCTGATCGAAGAGGGCCATGATCTCGAGGCCAGTCTTGGAGTCGAGATTCCCCGTGGGCTCGTCGGCGAGGATGATCGACGGATTGTTGACCAGGGCACGAGCGACGGCGACACGCTGGCGCTGGCCGCCCGATAGCTCGTTGGGTTTGTGCATCATGCGCGAATCCAGCCCCACGTCGGCGAGGGTCTGCTTGGCGCGCGCGATGCGCTCGGCAGACGGGGTGCCGTTGTAAATAAGGGGCAGCTCCACATTGTGCAGCGCGGTGGCGCGGGCCAGCAGATTGAAGGTCTGGAAGACGAAGCCAATCTCCTTGTTGCGAATGCGCGCGAGCTGATCGTCGTCAAGATCGCTGACCAGCTGGCCGTTTAGCCAGTAGCGGCCTTTTGATGGTGTGTCGAGGCAGCCGATCAGGTTCATCAGGGTGGACTTGCCCGAGCCCGAAGGCCCCATGATGGCCACGTATTCGTTGTGGCGGATGCGCAGCGAAATGCCGCGCAGGGCGTGCACCTGCTGCTCGGAGCCCATATCGTAAGTGCGCCACAGATCCTCGACGACGATCATGTCGTCCGCGTCGACGACCGTGGTCCGTGGTAGTTCCTCAATGCCGATGCCGTTCAAAGCCATCTAAGACTCATCCTCTTTCGAAATTGAACTGCAGTCTGCCAGCGCACCAGCGCGTCAACTGGAGCTGCCCGTCGACAACGCCAGTGCGGACTTGTCGCGTTTGAGCAAAGCGCCTCCCTTTAGGTCGCGCAGAGTTTTGTAGGGGCCGGTGACGATTTCCTCACCCTGGTTCAGGCCGGAGAGCACTTCGATGTCGGTGGCCCCGGTAATGCCGGTGGTAACGGGAACGAACCTGGCGCGCAGCCTGCCGTGGGGATCCTTCTGAACGACGAAGACACCCTGCACGGGGTTCGACTTCACGGGAGCAGACGCCGCCTGAACACCGCCGCCCGGCTTGGCAACGTCGGTGGCCGGATCGTGCATGGTGAGAGCCTGGATGGGCAGGGCGAGCACATTGGTCTTATGCGCGGTGGTAATTTTGGCAGTGCACGAAAGGCCGGGGCGAAGCTCATCGGAGGGATTGTCGAGCGTGACCACGACCTTGAAGTCTTTGGCTTCCTCGGTGCCCGTAGTCGATTGCGAGGTGGCCACGCCAGTGGAGCGCAGGAGCGCCTGATCGCCGACCAGGGTGACGTGGCCCTTGAACACTTTGTTAGGCAGAGCGTCAACGGTGACTTCGGCGGGCTGGCCGAGTTGCACGTTGATGATGTCGGTTTCGTCGACCTTAACCTCGGCGGTGATGATGCTCATGTCGGCGAGCGTCATCAGCGTGGACCCCTCGCTGTTCTGGATGCCTACGACAACGGTCTCGCCTTCGCGGACCGGTTCGTTGGTTACAATGCCGTCGAAAGGAGCCGTGGCGATGGTCTTGCTGAGGGAATCCTGATCGGCGCGGAGGTTCGCGACAGCCGTCTGCAAATGGCCGCGGGCTGAATCAGTCTGTGCCTTAGCCTGATTGAGTCCGGCAACGGCTTGGGCCAGCGAGGCAACAGCGAGATCGTAGGCGGCCTTCTTGGCGTCGTAGTCCTGCTTGGCCATGATGCCGTCTTTGTAGAGAGCCTGGGCGCGGTCCCAGTCCAGCTTCTTCTGCTCGAGGTCGGCCTGAGCGTGCTCGACATTGGCCTGGGCGGTTTTCTCGGCGGCGATATAGGAGGCGATGTCGGTTTTGGCGACATCAATGGTGGCCTGCTGCGCGTTCACCGTCGACTCCTGCTGTACATTGTCGATGGTGGCCAGAGTCTCGCCCTTCTTTACGCGGTCGCCCTCCTTCACGAAGAAGCGGGTGATACGGCCAAACGACGTGGCTCCCACGTTCACGTAGCTCTTGGGCTTGATCTGGCCGGTGCCGCTGACGATGGTGGACAGGTCCTCTCGCGTCAAGGTGGCAGTGTAGACCTTGGTATAGCCGGACTGCTGCTTGATGACCATGAAGGCTACTAATCCGGCGGCCACAAGCACAACGAGAGCAATAAGAAGGATTTTCTTCATGAGCGCATCGAATCCCTGTTTTTCTAGAATCCAGTGTACGCGCCCGCGCGGCGAAAGGTTCCTAAGGGGCTGAAATGCCGTTCCCGGCCGTACAGGCTGCCTGTCAACCGCGAGTACCGATGAAACTTCGCCCGTTTGGATGCCCGTCTGCCTGCCAGGCGCGTGGAGCGCGGCAGATACAAGCCTGACGGTTGGACGGCGGGAGGCCCTTCCAGCGAGCCATTCAGGTCACGAATTGTGTGAATTCTCACTCTTGCCAGCCGCTAAACCGTTGACATTGATGCCGCTGATACGTCCAACCGGCGGACGACTGTGCACTGAACCTTGCCCGACGTCTCACATAGCCGTAAAATGAAGTGATCGCAGGAGTATTCAAGGCAATGACGTTCTTCAGCCGCCGTCTTCTTTTCACTACCCTTGGTTGCGGCTTGGTTTTCATGCCCGCGACCGGGGTTTTGGCGCAGCAGAACGACGCGGCGCCTACCGCAAGTCAGGCGCAAGCGCCCGCGAGCGATCAGGATCAGGAAGCAAACCCCCTCAATCGGCCGCTCTCGGATAAAGAGAGATACAAGCAGCAAAAGGAACTGCGCCAGGAGTTGAAGGGCCCCTACAAAACGTGGCTGAACGAGGAAGTGCCGTACATCATTACCGATGAAGAGCGCAAAGCGTTTCTGAGCTTGAGCAACGATGAAGAACGCGAGGCGTTTATCGAGAACTTCTGGCAGCGGCGCAACCCCAGTCCCGACTCACCGGAAAACGAGTTCCGCGACGAACATTACCGGCGCATTCAATACGCGAATGACCACTATGCGGCGGGCAAGCCGGGGTGGAAAGCGGATCGCGGGCGCATCTACATCATGTGGGGTGCACCGGACTCGATCGATTCCCATCCCTCGGGCGGAGAGTATGAACGGCCGATGGAAGAGGGCGGCGGCGTGACATCCACGTACCCGTACGAGACTTGGCACTATCGCTATCTGGAGGGCATCGGCGAAAACGTCGACATCGAGTTCGTGGACACCTGCCAGTGCGGCGACTACCACTTTACCATCGACCGCACCGAGAAAGACGCGCTGAAGGAGGTGCCTCAGGCAGGGCTTACCCAGTATGAATCGATGGAGAAACACCCGGACAAGTCGGACCGGCTCGGAGGTGGTGGTATCGAACAGTTCGGCGCTAACCCGATGCTTAAGGGCCAGGGCCAGGAGGCCAAAGAGTTCGACCGCATCGAGTTGGCCGCCAAGCTATTCGCGCCCCCACCGATCCAGTTCAAGGATTTGGATGCTTTTGTCTCCGAGCACAAGGTGCTCACCGGCCCGCCTTTTCCATTTGATGTGCGCACGGATTTCGTGAAGGTGACCGACAGCATGGATCTGGTGCCGATTACCATCCAGATCCGCAACCGCGACGTCACTTTCGTGACCAAGGACGGCGTGTCCAAGGGAGTGGTGAACATCCTGGGCAAGGTGACCACGATAATGCACAAGACCGTGCAGACGTTCGAAGACACGGTGGAGATCGATCAGCCTGCCGAGCTATTGGAGAAGACCCTCGATCACAAATCGCTCTACTGGAAGGCGCTGCCGCTTCAGCCCGGCCTCTACCGTCTGGATATCGCGATTAAAGACGTGAACAATCCGGATCACATCGGAATTTACGGAAGAGGAATTGATGTTCCGATGTACCAGGACGACAAGCTCGGGGCCTCGTCGCTGATCCTGGCTGACGAGATGAATACGGTCTCCTCGCGGCAGATCGGCAGCGGCAACTTCATCATCAGCAATACGTTTATCCGGCCGCGGGTAGCCTCGAACCCGACTACTCCGGTAAGCTTCAAGCGCGACCAGAACCTGAATTTCTGGATGCAGTTTTATAACCTTGGGATTGACGAAGCTACCAAGAGTAACTCAGCCACGGTTACCTACCAGATTACCGATGCGGCTGGGACTGTGATTCTTCAGAAGCAATTGGAATCAAAAGATTTAGGGGCACACAGCGACCAGCTTACGGTCGAGAAGTCCCTCAATATTGCCGGTCTGGAGCCCGGCAAGTACAAGGTAATCGTGAAGCTCGATGATGCGATCTCAAAACAAGAGATTGCACAATCGACTCCTTTTGTCGTCGAATAAGAAGCAATCCGTACAAGCACCAACTGAACCGGAGAATTCGGTGGGCTGTCGGGTTTTTGTTTATAGGGAAGATGCCAGGGACGCGGCGGGTTTTCCGATCTGCTGATGAAGCTTTGCACCCATCTCGCCGGTTTGGCCGTGCTGATTGTTTTTGGGGCCGCTCCAGCCTTTGGAGCGGCGGCGGCGTCTGTGTCGGGCTACGTCCACGACTCGGCAGGCGTGCCTCAGATCGGCGCGGAAGTGCAGCTTCTGCGGCCCGACTTAAGCGTGGTCACCAGCGTCTATACCGACAGCAAAGGCCGCTTTCTGATTTCGTCGCTAGAGCCAGGACGTTACGCTCTGAAGGCGATGGGGCCCGACTTTTTGCCCGCACTGCGGGAAAACGTCAAGGTCCGCGGCGCCGTCGTGGTGAACCTCACGCTGAACACCCTGTATGAGGTCATTCAATGGCTTCCGGCTGAGCCACGCGCCGGCAACTCGCAAAAGGACGACTGGGCGTGGACGCTGCGGTCCGCGGCGAACCGGCCGTTGCTGCGCTGGCTTGAGGACGGGCCGTTGGTGGTGGTTTCCGATGGCACGGGAGCTAAGCCAAAGCTGAAGGCTCGCCTGATGGCGACCGGCCAGGCGGGAACCTTCGGCGAGAGCGGAGAACGCTTTACGGCGGCAGTAGAAGATACGCCAGCCGACAGCCGGGAGTTGCTGGCGCGCGTGGATTTTGCGCCCGGTACCGATGCCGGCATGGAGTCGATGCTGGGCTTCCGGCAAGATTTGGGGTTTGCGGGTTCAGTGCAGTCCGTAGCGGCCGTGAGGGTTGAGCCGGAGGTGGAGGGATCGGGGGACGAGGGGCTGGACGAAGCGGTGGTGCGGAACTCTGAGACGATGCATCTGGGCGAAGCGATCGAGGCCGAGGTAGGTTCAACCGCTGTGCTGGGGCGCCTTGGCGGGTCTTCGCCGGAAATGGCTACCGCCATGCTGCCCTTTGCGGCGGTGACGTGGCGCGGCGGCGCCAATACTGTGAGCTACCGGATGGCCACCATGGTTCAGAGCCATGTGGCCGGAGAAGACGAATCCGAGGCGGGCGCGTGGCTGCCGGCGATGGCGGAGCGCGGCGGCAAATTGGTGGTGGAGCGTGGTCTTCACCAGGAGATAGGCTGGGAGAGGCAGACGGACGCTTCGGGCGCGGCCGTTGCGATTTACTCGGACGACCTCGACAATCCTGTGATCGAGGCGCTGGGCCATTTTGCGGGAGGCGATTTTCCGGCGACAGATCAGATGCTCTTCGACCGGGCGAGCAACCTGCTCCGCGCCGCCGGACCGTCGTTCTCTTCCGGGGGGTTGCAGGCCAGCGTGGAGCACCGTTTGCCCGGCGGCAATCGCATCCGCATGAGCTATGCGAGCGGGAGCGCGTTGGTGATGCCCGCTTTGCCGCAGGCCATTCCGCTCAGCGAGGTGCTCGCTACTGTCCGTCCGCGGCACATGCAGACCTACGCGATCGCGCTCTCGGGCACTCTGGACGGCACCGGAACCCACTGGAGCGCCAGCTACCGTTGGCAACCAGACGATACCGTGACGGAGGTCGCTGCCTTTGCGCAAGATGCGGCCGCGCCGTTTTTCAGCCTTCACCTGAGCCAGCCCATTCATGTGACGCGCGACGGGTCGGGCGGCCTGGAGGCTCTGCTGGACGTGAGGAATCTGCTGGCCGAGGGTTATCGCCCGTATCTGCTGAGCGATGGTTCGCTGCTCCTGTTCGCAACGGAACAACGCAGCCTGCGCGCCGGCCTCGCCTTCACGTTCTAAACTCGGCCCTAACACCAAATGAACGTGGACATAGCGCGCTGTGTTCACCTTTTCCACGCGCGGTTGCGGCGGGAAAAGAGCCGCTGCTGATTCTGGGGGCGATTGCGGGAGGGTGAAAGAGGCAGTGGTCAGTGGTCAGGGATCAGGGATCAGAAGCAGCACCTCCCTAATGCGCGGCGGGCTGGCTCTCGAACCTTTCTCAAAAGCGGGCTGGCGCCTGAGGCCGTGTCCCGGTGTTTACTGACTGGTACATATCCCCCCCCTCCCCCGGGTATGCCATACCCCCATATTTGAAAGCAAAGGACTTACGGTCCGGCCCATACCTTACCCGTACCAACCCCATACCTTGCATACCAATTTCCAGGACAGAAAGCAGTAAATAGGCAGATTCAAAAGAGTTAGGGGTAGGAGATCCATGGACAGAGCGCTGGAGGAGCGTCGGCCGCAGGTCGCGGATCGTGGACGCCCGGGATAAGGGCGGCGTGGGAGCGGTTCTGGTCTGGCCGTCGATCATGGAATGAGTATGCGCCGGAGGGGGGAAATGATCGGCAAAGTTGGGGCAGGGAATTTAGCGAGTGTTTTGTGCGGGTTGCGGGGATTGGGGGCGTGGGAGGGGGTTGACATGGGAGGAGAGCGGGGTTAGCGGAGTTGGCGGAGCTTTCCGTTTTGGGGTGCTCAAGTTTGGGGTGGGCAAGTTTGGAGAGCTCAGGCGGTCAACTTTGGGAGGCGCCGACACGGCTAGAAGTCTGTCACCAGCTTCATATTTTGATCTAAGACGTGAGATATAATCCCGTCACCACATTAACTAAGGCTCCGAATGCTCTCTAAGCTGCTCTCCATAGTGCGCTCCGCTCTGGTCTGCACTCTAGCGCTGCTAGCTACCGCGTCCCTGGCGCAGACGACGATCCAGGTGGGTCCCGGCCAGACCTATACGACCATCCAGTCCGGCATCAACGCAGCCGTCAATGGAGATACCGTCCTGGTGGCTCCGGGCACGTATAACGAAAATATTAACTTCAACGGCAAAGCGATTACCGTCACGAGTTCCGGCGGCGAAACCGTCACCACCATCAACGGAGGCAACAAACCCGGGCTGGCCACCGTCACCTTCGCCAACGAGGAAACGATCGCGAGCATTATCTCAGGGTTCACCATTACGGGTGGCGGCGACAGCATCTTCACTGGGACCAGCGATGGCGGCGTCTACGTCAGCGGGGCTTTGAATTCGCTTAGCGGGGCGTCGCCTACCATCCAGGACAATACCATCACCGCTAACTATTGCGACAATATCGACGTGGAAGTCGGCACGCCAACGATCCTCGATAACGAGATCTCGGGAGTCCTCGAAAGCAACGTGGATAGCGGCCCGGATGAAAGCTATTGCGCCTTTGGCGCAGGAATCAATCTGGGAGGAACGCCCAATTTCTTAAATGGTCTGGGGTCTACCGTCATCGGCAACACCATTGAAAACAATCTTATCGGATCGGGGATCCTCGCCGGAGCGGGAATCAACCTATGGGATGCGCAAAATGTGCTCATCATGAACAACACCATCCGCAACAATACCTCTGAAGACGCTGGAAGCGCCCTCACCTCGGAAAACAGCGGAGGTACCGTCATCGTTCAGAACCTGATTTACGGCAATACCTCCGGATGTGGTGGAGCACTTGATCTCGGTTATCCAGATCCCTCGGCAGGCAAGGTGATCGCCTTCGTCGCCAACAACACCATTGTGGATAACGTCTCGACCGCAGTACTTGGGCTGCCAATATCGAACTGCATCCCGATCGCTCAGATATACCCTGACAATTATGGATATGGATTGAGCGGTCCCCTTCTCGTCTTTGTCAACAACGTCATTAGCGGCTCGACTTCATATCCCGCCGTCAATTGCTCCTGGTACGAACCGCCCAGCCTCGCGATCCAGCCGACATTCCAAAACAACATCCTCTACAACGCCGGAGGCCCTTTCTTTGGGTCTTACTGCGTGGACGTCTCGGACGAATACGGCAACATTGCTGCCGACCCGCAGTTTGTGAGCCCTTCCACGGGCGACTATCACCTCCAGAGCACGTCGCCGGCAATCGATAGCGGACAGAACAGCGTTCTGCAGACCTTTCTGACCATGACAGGGCTGGAATGGACAAAGGACGCTGGCGGGCACCCGCGCGTGCAGGATGCTACCGGCAAGGGCTGCATTATCGATATGGGCGCCTACGAATATCCGGGCACAGTTAGCAATTGCGGTGTCTCCGAAACCCTAACCAGTTCACTCAATCCTGCGATGGCCGGGCAGAGCGTGACTTTTACCGCGCAACTGAGCGCGTCTTCCGGGACACCCACAGGCGACATACAGTTCCTCGATGGCGCCAATCTTCTATCGACGCAGACGGTTTCCGGCACTGGATCCGCTGCTTTCACCACCAATTTACTCACCGTGGGCAGCCACACCATCACCGCGAACTATCAGCCCACGGGAACCTTCGGCGCAAGCACTGCATCGCTCATCGAAGTGATTACCGGCGATACGACAGGCACTGATCTTATGTGCCTGCCCAACCCCATCGACATCTCCGGAACAGCGCAGCTTACCGCGACCGTTACGTCGGCCGACGGAACGCCCACGGGTTCCATCTCATACACCGACAACGGAGCCTTACTGGCGACAAACACTCTTCTCAACGGCACAACGAGTCTTACCTATACCGGGACTGTCGCAGGGACGCACAACATCACTGCGACCTACGCACCGACTGGGTCTTTCGCCGCGAGTTCGGCCACTTGCTCAGAAGTCGTCAACGCCCTTCCAACAACGTCGACCCTGACCGTTGCTCCAACGACTTCCACCTACGGCGCGCCGGTCACACTCACTGCGACCGTCTCTCCGGCCACGCCGCCCGGGCCGAGCACACCGACCGGTGTGGTTACCTTCTACAACGGCGCTTCAATCATTGGGACAGGTACTCTCGTAGGTGGAGTTGCAACCGTTGCACCTGTCTATCTTCCCGCCGGAAGTTACAACCTGACCTGCACGTATGGCGGAAGCTCGATTTACGCCACAAGCAACTGCAATTCCGTTCCGGTAGTCATCAATGCCGCACCAACCGCGCTGACGCTTAGCTCGAGCATGAATCCCGCGCCGTATCTCAGCAGCGTCACTTTCACCGCCCGCCTAACGGTCAACGGCCAATCTGCTGGAGCAGGCGACAACATCCAGTTCAGCATCAATGGCCAGATGATTAGTCTCACCACGGATGCCACCGGCTCAGCCACCTACACCATCGCCACTCTTCCGCCCAACAGCTATCCGGTCACCGCCAGCTTCGCAGCCACTAACAACCTTCTCGCCAGTTCAGCATCGCTCACAGAAGTCATCACCGCAGCTCCCACCTCGATCAGCCTCACCGGCGCGCCCAATCCCGGCGATCTCAACCAACCGGTCACAATGACCGCGACAGTCTCCGCGCAGTCCACCCCGGTCGGCAGCGGTAACGTCACCTTCTACGACGGATCCACTTCGCTCGGCACGTCCGCGCTCTCGGCAGCCGGCACGGCAAGCCTCAGCACAAGCTTTACCGTCTTAGGAATCCATAATCTGACTGCTGTTTACGATGGCGATGCGGACTACTTGAGTAGCACCTCAGCCGTGTACACAGAGACGATCGTGGCGGGCGATTTCTCGATCAGCGCAACACCCGGAACCGCAAGTGTCTATACCGGCGAGTCGGCCGCGGTTCAGGTGAATGTGACCAGCCTGCGGGGCTTTAACCAGGCGCTCGCGCTGACCTGTTCCGGTTTGCCTGCGAATGCGACTTGCAGTTTCAGTCCGGCTTCGTTGCCGGAAGGGCAGGGTGCAGCGAATCTCGTGATCCAGACAGTGGCTCCTCACGAGACTGGCGCTGCCTCCGTCTCAGCCTCTGCGGCCGTGCTTGGAGCGCTCACCTTGCTCCTGCTGCCTGGATGGAGGCGTCGTCGCGGCTTCCTGGCTGGATTGTCTGCCGTGTTGCTGGCGATTGGCGTTGCGATGGGAATGGCCGGATGCGGGTCAGTGAATCCAATCACTGGCGGCACACCACCCGGCACCTACCAGGTTTCAGTGACGGCAACCACGACGGGAACAGGTACGGCGCTTGCACATTCGGCCGTCGTGACCATTACTGTCAACTCTCTGTTCTGAGGCATTGTATGGATTTGCTTAGAAAGTTCTGCTGCATCGCAATGCCGCTAGCGTTCTGCGTCACGCTTTTGCCCGCGCCTGCCCAGGCGCAGGTTGTTCCTTCCGGTTTCGAGAGCCGTCATGCCCTTTGGGTTGGCGGCGAATGTTCAACCGTCTCCGCGTCGTTTCCCTACCAGAGCGGCCAGCACATCTACGGCTGCGGAGCATTCGCCGATTTGCACTGGACTCCTCACCTCGACGTGGAAGGAGACGCACGGTGGCTTCCCTTCGGCGGGTTTGCCGGATCCACAGAAAGCAACTATCTCGTCGGGCCGCGTTACATTTTCAGTCGCTTTGGAAAATTCCAGCCTTACGGTAAGTTTCTGCTCGGTGAAGGCACCATCCACTATCCCTACCAGATTGGCAATAATACATATTTCGCTCTTGCTCCCGGCGGAGGCCTAAACTATCGCGTTGCCCGGCGCCTGACAGTTCGCGCTGAATACGAGTACCAGATCTGGTTGAACTCTCCCGGTTTTGCGAATGAGCCCGACCACCGCCTGAAGCCCAACGGTTTTAACCTCGGCGTGTCTTACCAGGTTTTGCATTTCTAACCGCGTAGCGATCTTCGCGCCGTGCCGGTGTGGGGGCGGGCGGTTCAGCGCGGGATTTGCCGGGGAGGGCTTAGGCCGTATCGACATATAGGGAAGGATGAAATGGCCCAAATACTATCGAAAACAAGGTGAACTGAATGGCGCAGCGGGCCAACTGCAGGTCCTTCGACTACGCCTCTCGCGATGAAGCGGCGAGAGGCTCCGCTCAGGATGACACTTCATTGGGAGGTGGATGGTGGAAAGGGAACAGAGAACAGGGGTTAGGGGACAGGGAACAGGGATTAGGGATCAGAGAACAGAGATCAGAGGACAGAGGTTGCCGACAACGCGGGTAGAAGTCCGGTCGTGGGCGTGTTGGGTTGAGGGCAGCGGTGGGGGGAAAAGCTGCACACAAGCCGGCTTTTCGTTCCCTATGTGCGGTCGATGATCGCTTTGGCGATTTACCAACATTTGACTCGAATGTGCTACAGAGAGACTCTTCAAAGTTGAGCAAAACGAACCAGACACGATTCTGAGTTCAGACGACAATAGGTAAGAACTTGAGTGTGGTAGCGCCCAAGCGCGGGGAAAGCCGTGGGGTGCGGCTGGTCGTATCGGTTGAAGCCATCGCCAGTCCAGTCCATTTGACCATGGGAAGCTTGCTCTGGAGCAAGCGGCAGTTAACCAATGTAAGTCAGAGGAAGCTCTTATGAATGCGAAATTCATCGTCACTTCGGCCGTTTTGGCCTTGGCGCTTGGAATGGCTGCTCCTGCCTTCGCGCAGGATCAGAGGCAAGGCGACAAGCAAGGTCAAAAGCCTCAGCAGCATGCCCAGCAACAGCCAGCACAGCGGCAACAGCCAGCGCCGCAGCAGCGCGCTCAGCAACAGCA
>PMYE01000087.1 GCA_003171315.1 Acidobacteriaceae bacterium | reverse complement strand
GAGTACCTTTACGACGACGGCGACATGGTCCATTTCATGAATCAGGAAACGTATGACCAGTCGGCTTTTCCGCGCCAGGACGTCGAAGACGTGCTCAAGTTCGTGCTGCCGAACACGATCGTGCAAATGCAAATCTACGAAGGCGACATCGTCGGCGTGCTGCTGCCCAAATCCGTGGAGTTGACGGTGACCGAGTGCGCGCCCTACGCCAAAGGCGCCACGTTGGTCAATCAGACCAAGACCGTCGTCGTGGAAACCGGCCTGCAACTGCAGGCGCCCGGCTTCATCGAAGCAGGCGACAAAATCCGGGTCGACACCGAAACCGGATCGTACATCGAGCGCGTGCGATAGGCGGGTGAATCAGTCCTGGTAGCCGCCCGGATGCCGCTGATGCCATTCCCAGGCCGACTGAATAATGGATTCCAAATCAGGATATTGTGGCCGCCAGTCCAACTCGCGTTTGATCTTCTCGGCTGAGCCCACCAGCGCGGGCGGATCGCCCGGCCGGCGCGCGCCGACCTTGGCCGGAATGGCATGCCCAGTGATCCGCCGCGTCGCTTCGATGACTTCCTTGACGCTATAGCCGGCGCCGTTGCCGAGATTGTAGTGCGACGCCGTGTCGCGCTTCTTTTCCATCGCGAGAATGTGCGCCTGCGCCAGATCCTTGATGTGGATGTAATCGCGGATGCACGTCCCGTCGGGCGTGTCGTAATCGTCGCCGAAGATCATGATGCGGTCGCGCCGGCCCAGCGGCACCTGTAGCACCAGCGGGATCAGGTGCGTCTCGGGCTCGTGCGCTTCACCACGCGTTACGCCTTCAGGGCCTTCGGGTGCTCCGGCGACGTTGAAGTAGCGCAGCGAGGCATACCGTAAACCATGAATGCGGTTCAACCAAGCCAGCATCTGTTCCACCAGGAGCTTGGACTGGCCGTACGGGTTGGCCGGCACAAGTCGCGCATCTTCCTGAATCGGAATGGATTCCGGCTCGCCGTATACCGCGGCAGTGGAAGAAAACACCAACTGTTTCGGGCCGCAGGCCAGCATCGCCTCAAGCAGGCTGAGGGTCGATGCCGTGTTGTTGCGAAAGAAGACTTCGGGCCGCACCATCGACTCGCCAGCCTCAATGAGCGCGGCAAAGTGGAGCACGCCGTCGAAGGGCTGATTTTCGTTTCGGGCGCTGACAAAGATGGTTTCGAGGGCCCGCCTGTCGGCCAATTCTCCCTCGATGAACTCCACCCCCGCCGGCAGCAAATCACGCCTGCCATGGCCCAAATTGTCGAAAACGACTGCCTTATGTCCCTTTTCGATCAACAGGCCAGCTACAGTACCACCTATGTACCCGGCGCCGCCGGTAACCAGGATCTTCACAAAAAGATGCTCCTCTCTGACTCATTTTTCAGTTAACTTGAGTCTAATATCTGTAGTGCCGGGCTGGGCGGCCATCCGAGCTGACGCGCCACATGCTTTCCCGTGGACGGTTGACCGTATGGGGAGTGGATGCATGGCGCTGCGACGCTGACCGGCACGGGACGTTTTGGATGTCCTGATTCTGCATCCCGGCGGCGCGAACTCTGCCACACTGAATTGCATGATTCCTTACCGCGTGCCTTGGATTGAAAGTGGGAGTACCGAATGTCCGAGGATAGCGGAACCAGCTATGCCGGCTGAGGCTACGGCGTTGCGCACGGCAGTCTTAGCCGATTATGGTTGTCCATACATACTTCGGGTGATCCGCACGTAACCAGCGACTGCGTATAATGGTAATGGCTTTTTCCCCATTCACCAGCGCGGAATCTGGACTTGAAAGCGATGGGAGGGTTAAGCGCGGCCATCGAACCAGGAAAAGTTGAAAACGCCAAACGGGTCCGATTGTGCATTCCCGCAACCGGCAGGATCAATCTACTTCCTGGCGTAGAACGGATGGCAAACTCACTTTCAACCGATTAAAACGTCGTGGCAGAGGCGGAAGCGGTCAGCAAGCGGTTTGCCTGGCCATTCGCCTTTCCCGCTTTGGTTTTGTGGGATGCGGAGGCCTCCGCCGCGGTGGCGGCCGCAAGCGAGGATTGAGAACATGCCGATGACATATTCCCCCGGACAGATGACTTTCGGTTTGTTGCCCGAGCCCGAAGCCCGGCCTCTTGCGTTTGCCATGAGCTGGGGTATCAACCTGGCTGTTATGGCCACAGCTCTGATCGTGGGCATGACGGCCAAGCACGTGCTTGAACAGCATTACGAGATGACGGAGCTGATCATTCCCAATAATCCGCCTCCTGCTGTGAAGATCAAGCAACCGCCGCCACAGGAACTGCCCCCGCCGCCCGAGCCCCCCAAGGTGGAGTTACGACCTCGCCAGATCGAAATGCCCAAGCCCAAGCCGGAGCCGAAGCCCATTCAAATGGAAGCCAAGGTGACGCTGCCGCCGGTGCAGCCCAAGCCGCAAACCGTGATTCTGGCGCCGCAACCGAAGGCCGCCCTGGCTGCCGCGATGCCCGCGCAGAACAACACGGTGAAGCCGTCGACAGCCCCGGTGCATCTGGGCCAGACCTTCGGTGTTACACCCAACCCCAACGCCACGCGTCCGGCCACGGTCGCAGCCATCGGCAATCCCTACGGCGGCATGCAAGGCCCGGCTGTTGCGCCGCACGGAATCGTGGGCTCGACCGGCATTGGAAATGGCACAAAGTTCGGTTCCAGCGCCGGCGTGGTGGGCAAGGTCGGCTCGGCCGGCATTCCCGGCGCCAGCGGCACCGGTACAACAGCAAATTACGGCAAGGTGGCCTCGGCGGGGATTCCCGCCATGACGACTGTGGCCGCGGCGCCGAAGGTGACTACGGAGGCAGTTCGTTCCACCGAGGTCGAAGTGCTCTCCAAGCCTCCCGTGCGGTACACGAGCGAGGCTAGGCAATTGCACGTCCAGGGCGATGTAGTTCTCAGCGTCACATTTCTTGCCACGGGCCAGGTGGTTGTGCGCCGCGTGATCCAGGGATTAGGCCACGGGCTCGACGAAGAGGCCGAGCGCGTGGCGCAACAGATTCGATTCCGTCCCGCGACCAGCAATGGCCGGCCGGTGGACGTAACGACCAAGATTACCATCACGTTCCAATTGGCGTAGTATAGGCCGCCCCTTGACGTAGCATCACGATGGTAAGGATGAATTCAGCGAAGACTCAGCCGCCGCGATCAGCAAGGCGCGTAGGACGAGAGCAAAGCCGCAAAGAACCAATCAGGAGTCGCAAATGACGTTTCGGAAGATCCCCCTAACCTTCCTTATTCTGACCATGGGTGTTGCTTGCGCCTACGCGAAGAAGCAACCCAAGTACGAACAGGCGCGCCAGCTTACCGCCGACCAGGCTGCACTGGTGCAAAGGGCTATCGCACAAGAGAAGGTGCTGATCAAGAACATCCAACTGCGCACGCCGCTGGTGGAGAGCTACATACAGGACACCCGGCCGGATGTGAAGCTCTACGAAGTGCCGGTGGACGACCAGTACATGCTCAGCCGCGTGGACTTCGGCAAGGGGTTCTTCGACAAGACCTATGAACCCAAAGAAGAGGCCAAGCACGGTTTCTTCAAGGGCTCCTTCGCAGCCATGAGCGGGCTCAGCAAGGTGTTGGGCCTGGAGAAGTTTACCTACAATCCGAACGGATTTATGGAGATGATGTTCATCGATCCGTCAGGCTTCGACCAGCAGCACTACGTCTTCAGCTTTGTGCGCCGCGAGTTTCTGGGCTCAGTGCGCACCTGGGTCTTCGACGTCCACCCCAAGGCGGACGTCAAAGGCATGGGCCGGTTCTATGGACGCATCTGGATCGAAGATGAGGGCGGCAACGTCGTGCGCTTCAACGGCACGTATACCGGCCCCACGGAAGAGAATGCGTCGAAGTACTACTTCCACTTCGACAGTTGGCGCATGAACGTGCAGCCGGGGATTTGGCTGCCGGTAGCCGTGTACGTCGAGGAGACGCAGCGCACCGAGGCCAACAAATCGGTCGGCCTGAAGGCGCAGACGCACTTCTGGGGGTACTCGCTCAAGCTGCCCACGCGCGAGAGCGAGAACGTGAGCGTGAAGGTGGACGAAGCAGTGGACAAGAGCGACGACTCGCAGGACGTCAGCCCGCTGCAGGCATCCCGCATGTGGATTACCCAGGCCGAGAACAACGTGATCGACCGCCTGGTGGAAGCGGGCCTGGTGGCGCCGCTCGATCCCGGCGGTTATGAGAGCAAGGTTCTGGACCAGATCGTGGTCAACCTGGTGGTACCCAACAACCTGGCCTTCACGGACCAGGTGCACTGCCGGGTTCTGCTCACGGACACCGTCGAAGCGACGACCGTGGGCAACACGATCCTGCTCAGCAAGGGATTGATCGACAGCCTGCCCAGCGAGGAAGCGATTGCCTCGGTGATCGCGATGGAGCTGGCTCACATCGCCCTGGGCCACCACATCGATACGCGCTACGCTTTCAATGATCGTCTGTTGTTTCCCGACGAGGCGACCTTCCAGCGCATCAACATGAACCACTCCGACGTAGACAACAGCACCGCCGCCAAGAAAGCCATGGAGTATCTCGGGAACTCCATGTACAAGGACCGGCTGGCGAACGCAGGCCTTTACTACGAGCAACTGGCTGATCGCGGCAAGGAACTGAAGGCGCTGAACACGCCCAAGCTGGGCGATTCGCTCCTCAAAGCCGATGGCACGCCGTGGATGGCCGAGCTGGAACACATGGCTCCCAAGCTGAACTGGGACGACCTGGCGCAGACGCCCGCGCTGCCGCTGGGAAGCTGGCTGAAGACCGATCCGTGGGACGACACGGTGCACATGCTCAACGCCAAACGGTATGCGCCCATGAACGCGCGCGACAAGATGCCGTTCGA
>PMYE01000112.1 GCA_003171315.1 Acidobacteriaceae bacterium | reverse complement strand
ACCGCCGCCTCCACCTCCGCCGCCTCCGACGTTTCCGCCGCAAGCTCCCATACCCCAGAAAACGGCCAGGAGGACGAGTAAGCTGAGCACCGACTTCCATCTGCACCGCCGCGCCGGGATCCAAAGCAGGATCGCAAGGGCCAGTGCCGTTCCGCCGGCATTCCTCCAGCCCCTCCCCTTCGTCCGCGGCACGGGCTGATTAAGCGCCGCAACTGCGGCAGTGGTGGTCACGTTCATGGTTGCCTGGCCACTTTCTCTGCCAACCGATAGGTCCACCCTGTTCGAAATTGTGCATGCTGGCAACTCCACAGCTCCGGCTCCGGTAGGAGAGCCAGTCAGCACACAGGAGAACGCGATAGTGCCTACGTAACCCGTAGTCGAACTGGCGGTAATCGTTGATTGCGATACCCCTCCCGGAGGTACTGAGGCCGCGGTAGAAGCCGAGAGGGTGTAGATCGATGGCACCACGGTGACCTGCGTCGTAGCCGTGCCCGGAAGATAAGTGGGATCTCCGCTATAACTGACCGTCAAGGTGTCCGTGCCGACGCTAAGGTTGTTTGCTGGAATCGTCATGGTGTAACCGCCGGTGGATAATTGCCACACCGAGCTTGTATAGCCGCCTCCCGACAATGTTACTGTTCCAGTCGGCGTTCCGTACGCTCCGGTTACCGCAACCGTTACTTGCAATGCCTCGGCCGAACCGATGCTGCTCGACCCCGGCGTCAACGTCACTGCGGACGCGACCTGAGTCCATGCGGTCACAGTCACCGTCGTCGAATTGCTCGCCGGCGTGTTAAACGCGTCGCCACTGTAATTCGCGGTCAGAGTGTCGGTTCCGGCGCTCAGGCTTCCCCCAGGAATCCCAATAAAATATTGGCCGTTCCCATAGATGCCCGTTACAAACTCCTGGCCATTTGCGGTAATTGTCACCTGTCCGCCCGGTGATCCGTATTGTAACGACCCTCCGCCCGTCACCGTCCCACTCACCGTCAGCGGAAGGTTTGAGGTGATGCTGGTTGCCGACGGCGTCACCGTAAGAGTCGGCGTCACCTTGGTCACTGTGACTGTAGTCGTTGCACTTGCAGGGAGATATGTATTGTCGCCCGCGTACTGCATCGTCAGAGTGTCTGTCCCCGCGGCCAGATTCCCGGGCGTCAGCGTGTAGGTGTAACTGCCGCCGGAGATCGGATCCACGTCGGGTCCATAAGGCTCGTAGAGACCATACAGGTATACAAATCCCGTCGGCGTAGAACCTGTGCCGGTAACCTTCACCGTTACCTGAAGCGAGGTTGCGGTCGTCAGGTTGGTCAGCGATGGCGTTACGGTCACCGTCGGAGTCAGGACTGTGACCGTGCCCGTTCCTGCCAAATATTTCTGATCCCCGCTGTAGCTGGCGGTGATGGTATCGGCCCCGCTTGGAAAATAACTGATCGGAATCAGGACCATGCACGCGTCGGTCGTCCCTGTGCACGGGGAGGATGAATAACTCGGCACGGATACCGTTACGGTTCCGGTTGGCGTTGGGCCAGCCCCTGTCACAACCGCCGTCACTGTCACGCCTCCGGTAAGGAACGCGTTCGTTGGGTTGGCCAGCACGGTCACCGTCGGCGTCAGCTTGGCCACGGTCACGCTGGCCGTTCCGCTTGCCCTTGCATACGTCGCATCTCCGCTATAACTCGCCTTCAGCGTGTCGGCCCCGGCGCTCAAAGCGTCGCCGGGAATCGTAAACGTGTAGCTCCCGCCAGAGAGTGTCCCCGCCGTCGCCGCGTAGCCCCCTCCAATCAAACTAACGGTGCCCGTTGGGGTGCCGCTGGAACCGCTGACCGTAACCGGGACGCTGAGCGATTGGTTCAATGGAAAGCTTGTCTGCGCCGGCATCACCGTCACTGTCGCTGTGGCTGTCCCCGTCGTCGCTGGGGTCCACGCGTTCACCACGTTGGCCACGTTCAAAGAGCCCAGCCCGGTGGCCCGGTCAAAGCCCGCGCCTGCACTGTAGCCGGAAAGAATCCCGATGGAATCGCCGGAATGGATCACGGTGCAGTTGGGTGAGCCGGACGCGCAAGCCATAGCAATCGTCCCTGTATTGGGGTCGTTGAAATAGCAGCCGTCGTTCGTCTTGGCCGTTGCCGCCGAACAGTTCGCGTAGTTTTGTTTACTGGCCAGCGTGTAGAGCTCCGCGTTCGGATTCCCCTGCGGCGCTCCCGCCTTCTGGTTGATCAGAGCCATCACACCTGCCATGGCCGGCGACGCCACCGACGTTCCACCCACCTCCTCACCTTCCGGCTCGTTGGCTGAGGTGTAGGAGCACGCCCCTTCAACGGAGACACAGATGAGGTATGCGCTGCCGAGAAAGCCATTTCCAGAAAAAAACGAGACGTCAGGCAGGTCCCGCGCTCCGTCACTGGGAATCCCCGCGATGCCCGCTTGCCAACTCGGCTTGGCGTACCCGCCGGCGCAACTGGCCACAGTAGATCCGTCGCTGGTGGTGCAGTTGCTCGCGCCCCCGCCGCCGCCGACTGTATCGAGAAATCCGGAAAGATTCACCTGGGGACTGGTGTTGTAGTAAATCGTAACCCACCAGTTCTCAACAAAATTGCAGGCCGATTCGGCGTCGGTAGGCGAAGTGGCGCCGTAGCCGTGCTGAATGAGCGCCGCCGCCCATTCCTGTAGATAGTTCAACGCCAGAGGATTCGTGCACGTATCGTTCCATGGGACCTCCGGGACATAATTGAGAGCGCTTGACCCAGTGCTCGGGCTGTTGGTTGTGCCCCAGTACGGCGAAGCCGTAGAACCCCAGTTGAAATCCGTGCCCCCGACGGCGGTGTTGTAGGGCGTGGACGCCATCCCGCTCACTGAAAGACCATATTCCGCGGGATGCGGCGGGTTTTGCCCCTGGTCGCACGTTGCCGATCCCGCGTCTCCCGATGCTACGAAAACCGCGATGCCCTCGGTTGCAGCGGTCTCCCACAAGTTGTTGTAGGCCGCGTTTCCGCTGGTCCCCATGCCCAGCTCGCAGATCCCGTAGCTCACGCTCAGAATATTCGCCGTGCTGTTCTGGATCACGTAATTCGCGGAGGAATAAACGGTATCAGTTGTGGCTGAATTGGAACCCGACACCACCAGCACAATGCCGGCCCCCTTGGCCACGGCGCCTGACCATTCCACATCGAGCGTGTTCTCGATCAGATCGTCGATGGTGCAGGGCGCATTGGCGCTTGTGCTCGTGCATTGCCCGGGGTCGGTACCGTTGGCGACAATCGTTTGCGGCGTGGTTCCGGCTGGCAGCCCAAACGCGGCGCGGAAGGCGGCTACATCGTTAGTGTTGATGTCGCTGGTTCCCGCAATGGCGATGGTTTGTCCTGTCCCGTCGATGTTCGAGCTCCAGAGCGGCAGCACGTTGTATATGGTTGCGAAATCGTATGGCGCCACGTCCTCGAGGGTGTACCCGCTGCTTCCCGACCCGACGGTGATGCCAAACTCGGGGCTGGCTGTAACCGCGGCGGCCAGGTCACCCGGGTTTGCGGTCTTCCCCGCCGCGTCCGTGGCCCTTTGCCACGTACCCGTCTCCCTGTTGTAGACAGCCCGGCCCCCCAACTGGTGCAGAGGCCGCGGAAAGAAGTTGTGCAGCGCTTTCACGCCGGCCACAACCGGCGCCAGCGCCGCGGGAATCTGCGGGTCGCTCATATTTCCGATATGTGCTTCCCCGTTGACCGAGAGATGGTCGATCGCCGTGTGAAATGTGCTCTCCACCTGCGCCGCAGTTCCGCTAAACCGGATCGACATCTGGTCTTTCGCGATTTCATTGACCAGAAAGCCGTGCCCGGTGAGCCAGCTCGAGATGGCGGCGATGTCGGCCGAAGAGGGGCCGTAGGTTTCAGCGATTTCTGCAGGGGTTAGCCATTGATGAAAATTCGGCGAGGAGGGGTCGTATTGGCTGGCTACAAACTCGTCGAAGGCGGCCTGTTGTTCCGGGCTGCGGCGCAGAACCAGCAACAGATCGGTCATTGCAAGGCTGGGACTGACCGGCCCCCGGTCGTTCTGGGCGGTCGCGGCCGGAGGTGTGTTGCCCTTGAGAACGACCAATTGGCTTTCGTCGATCTGCCCAACAATTTGTGCAGCAGGGGCTGAGGGTTGGGCGAAACCAGGTGTTCCAGTAATCAAGGCGCCAACGAATAACAGAGGATAAGGAAGAAGATTTCGTGACATGCGGACACTACCCGTAAGCCTTTCTACGGAGGCAATTCCCTATAGCGTGTCTCCTGCAGATGTAGGCCAAGGCACAATCGCTAAGTGGCNNTTGCAGGAGAACCGCCCTAACCCAGCCAGAGAAATCAGACGCAAGCCTAATGCGTCCCAACGAACTGGAGAGAATCAGCGCTACTGTTCCGATTTTGTTCCAGATCATACGCCGCTCTTCGGAGCATCGCAAATCCGGCGCCGCATATGCCCGATTCAAAGTGGCAATGAGGATTCAGAGGTCACTCCAACCGACGCTCGATCGGACCGTCAATCGATGATTGTTAGGGCGCGCGTTCCGGACGGATGGTCCCCTATCCGGAAATCGTCGGAACGGCTCTGGTCCATTTGAGGTGGTATCTTCCAATGAGTTGAGTTGCGCACCGCAGCCCCATCCTCCGCAGAGAAAACGGTTCGCCGTCTCCTTGGTCTCTTGGTCCCTGCCCTTGTCAAGTCCCCCGCCACCCGAAATAGCCTACCATCTTCGCCATAAGTCGTTCTTTTTCTGTTCCTTGCCCATGATCCCTGATCCCTGCCAACTTTGCCGATCATTTCCCTCCTTCGGCGCATACTCATTCCATGATCGATCAGCAGACCAGAACCGCACCTTCGCCAGCTATTGGCTGCCGCACTGTTCCCTATTCCCTGTTCCCTGCTCCCTGTTCCCTGCTCCCTGTTCCCTATTCCCTGTTCCCTGCTCCCTGTTCCCTGCTCCCTGCTCCCTGCTCCCTGTTCCCTGCTCCCTGTTCCCTGACCGCTGGCAGCCGAAGGCTGCCTTAACTCCTTTTGGGAGACACATCTGCGGGTAAGTCCTTTGGAATAGTACGTTTGGCGCACCATACTTGCGCCAACCACCTGAAACCACAGCAGTTATTTACAGACGCCGGGGGAGGCACCCCCCCGTTACCGATGAGTAACATCATCGCCCGGGGACCCTCCCATTCAGCGCGGGAAAGTACGAAAAATTGGGGCTGTTTTCGGGAGCTTTCTAGTGTATCTATTTTGTTTCCAACAATTTTGTTTCAGAATCTCGTCGAAAAACTCACGCGTCACCGGCTGCGCGGCTCTCCCGTCGGCAGAAAGGCCATTCCGGAAATTGCATCTCCCGACGCCAGCACATCCCTGAGCCGCTCCGGGTTGGTTCCGCTGCGGAGCGTGGCTGTCTCCAGCAGGCGCAGCGCAGTGGCCGGCGGGGTCCGCGCCGGCATGCGGAAGATCCACGGAATGTTGGTTGAGGTGAGCGTTTTGTCGTCGGCCAGGGCAATCACGGGCACAAAGCCTTTCAGCGCCAGTTGTTCGGCCAGGTGCGCGGCGTCGCGGTTCAGGGCCAGGATGGCGAGCGGGTGTTCGTCCATCACCGCGTGCACCAGTTGCGTGGAAGCAGCCCACACCGGCCAGTCCGCCGAGCTCCAGTTCACGTCGCTGCCCACGGGCAGCAGCTCCCACTCCCGCCCCGCAGCCGTGCCTTCCGCCAACGCCGTCTGCATCTCGACCGACTGCGCCACTTTGTCTGCCTCAGGCCCGAACAAAACCAATTTCAACGTTCCCGCGGGCACGTCGGGCCGCTGCGGGCCGAAGTAACTCACTCCATCCTCGCCCACGCGCGCGTAGGGCGCCTGTTGCGCCAAAGATTCCTGCTCTGAAGACGGCGTCTGCCCTGCCGCGAGCGGTCGTGGCGCGGCCAACGACACCTGCCTTGGCGCGCTCGGCGCTGTGGGCTGCTTGTTCATCGTCGCAACCCGATAGGTAATCGTTCCGTTGTGCACCGTTCCCAGGTACATGGGGGCCACATTCTTCTGGTTCGGATCGAAGATCATGTGCCCGGTCACGCCGTCGTACTGTTCGATGTCGGCGAGCGCATCGTGAATGCGCGCCCGGTTCAGCCCGGCCTTGCAAATGGAGTCGAGCAGCATATTCATGGCGTCATAAGCCAGCGAAGCAAACTGCTCGGGCTGCTCGTGGAAGCGAGCTTCGAAGCGGCGGTTGAAGTCCAGCCAGCGCGGGTCGTTGCGTGTCGGGTCGTATGGAAAAACGGCCTGGAAACCCTCGGCGGCCGGACCGGCCTGAGCCAGCAGATCGGGCCCCAGCGTGCGATAGGAGCCAAAGACGCGCTGTTTCATGCCCATGGCGCGCATTTGCTTCAGGATATTCGCGGTCTCGGTTTCGTCGGCCCACAGCACAATGCCGTCGACATGCGAATCGCGGATGATGCGCAGCGCCCGCGTAAAATCCGTATCCCCCGGCATAAACTTCTGTTCAATCACGACAGGATGCCCCAGACGCACCGACGCATTCCGGAACTTCGGCGAGGCCATTCGGCCATAGCGATTGTTCAAGCGGAGAAGTGCAATCCTCTTGAGGCCCAAGTCGGTATAGATATGACGGGCGAGCGTATAGGTTTGAACGCGGTCGTCCTGCAGATCGGTGAAGTACCAGGGAACGTAGGTCTCCGGAATCGTAGGATCGGTCGACTCCGTATTTACAATAGGGATTTCAGCCTTGAGAACCAGGCGCAGGATGATGTGCGTGCTCTCCGAGCTGATCGAACCGAAGATGGCCCAGTCCTGATCGTCGTAGATCATCTTGACCCCTTCGTCTCCAGCCGAGCCCCAGATCCCCTCGTCGGTCGGGCGGGTCGAGCCATAGACGGCCTTGGCCTGCCAGTTGTTGTAGTCGTTGTGCAACATCAGTTTGAAGGGCTTGCCGCCATAGCCGCCGCGCGCGTTGGCCTCCTCCACCGCCAACTGCGCTCCGTGCAGCATACGCTCGCCATCGACATGATCTGGGCTGGGCTCAAGTGGGGCGAAGAAACCGATCCGGACTTCGGTGATGTCCTTGGGCTCGGGGATGTCGCGGCCTGCGCCCACGTAAATATCGGGCTGAATATAGTTTTCGTAGTAAGGCTTCTCGAATTTGGCGAACGGCCGCAAGTCATCAGGTTCGCCCGCGTAGGGCTCTACGGTGCGATCGCGCGGCGGGCCTGGCGGATGCTTGCCGCATTCGCACACAGGAGCGCTCTGCGCCGCGACAACCACTGCGGCGCCGAGCGCTAGGAGACAAACCGAAATTGACAGTACCCCTAACCTCATGACAGCTACTCCTTGTTGCCTGCGTCCTTATCCGTGCGGAACATGGCGATCGCCTCAATCTCGATGAGCAGCTCCGGCCGGCAAAGAATCGCCTGAATGCCGGTCGACGCGGGCAGGGGATCGAGTCCCTGTTCCTTGTAGAACGCCGTCCGCTCCTCGTTGAATGCCTCGTAGTCGCGCTCGATGTCGCGCAGGTAGCACGTGGTCCGCACGATGTCGTGCCAGGTGCAGCCCTCGGCGGCCAGCAGTCCAGTGATATTCGATAGTGTGCGGCGCATCTGCGCGCGGAAATCGCCGATGTGAACGCTCACGCCGTTCTCGTCGATCGATGCGGTTCCCGATATCAACAGAATCGTCACTCCGTTCAGATCGATTCTCATGCCGCGCGAAAACGAACTCGGCTTGGCATAGGCATAGGCTTCGTTCAGCACGCCGTGATTGGTGATCGCGCATTTCTTGACCGGTGCGTGCGCGATCGTTTTCAGTACTTCTGCAATTGCGTTCATGGCTAGTCTCCTTTTAGCTCAGTGTTCGAGAATTCCGTGGCTCAACCCTTCGGATGTGGCAACCCAGATGTCGCCCCCCTGAAAGTCGACCCCGTTCATGTAGTTGTGGGCCGGTCCCGTAGTCACGGGAATCTCCGTTACTTTGCCTTTCGCGTCGCGTACCGTCATTTCAGGCTTGTGCGTGGTGAGCGAGCGCGTATAGACAGCCCAGTTGGTTCCGTCGTAGTAAGCCAGGCCCTTGTCGGTGCAGAACCAGGCATGATTGGCGTCCGCGCCCTTCACAAAGTTCGTGAAGTTCGAGGGGAGCCCACTGTCTTTCGTCAGGAAGTTGTGCCAGTAGCGGCCGTCGTAGCGGCTGTCGCCAAAGTAGGTCGCCACCCACACGATGTTGTCGACGTAACTGATCGAAGATACGATGTCGTGGACCAGCCCCTGGTCCTTGAAGAGCACGAGCTCGGTCTCTTCATCCGGGTCGGCGTACATATCCCAGCGTCCCGTCTTCTGGGTGTACTCGAGCACGCCGCTGCCCCAGACGGCGTAGTAAACTTTATCCGGCTTGGCGGAAACCCCGTACACCCAGATCTCTTTCATTGGAGTGTTGCGCTCGTTGTAGAGCGACCACTCGCCGGTGTGCAGATTCAGCCGCCCGGCGCCGGAAGCCGTCGCCACCCACACGTTCTCACCCTCGACCGATACGCCGTATACGATATCGTTGCTCAGTCCGGAGTTCATCTGCGTGTAGCTGATGATACGTCCGCCGGAGATGCGGCTAAGCCCGCCCATGGTGCCAGCCCACACGTCACCGGTTCGTTTGTCGAGTGAAAGCGAAAGAACCGCCCGGTGCGCCAAGCCGTCCTTCGTGTTGTAGGTCTTCCACTTTCCGTTTTCGAAGAGCCCCAGGCCGTTGTCGGTGCCGGCCCAGATCCGGTCGCCATCCACCAGCACGCAGTACACGTGGTTATTGGGCAATCCGTCTTCGGTGGTGTAGTTCACGAACTTGAAATGCGGCATCCGCGGAACGGCCGTGGCTGCTGCCGCGGCATGCGGCTGTCGCGCAGGCGTCTGCGCGGTCCCCCGCGGCGTTGCCGCCGCCGCGACCGCGGCTGCCAGCAGCGCCATTGCAAACCACCTCTTATCGGCAAATTTTCTCATTGCGTCCTCAGATATTCGATCAGGTCGTTGAGCTGATCCTTGATCAGGTCGTTGGTACGGCCATGCTTGTCCTCGGGGTTGTAGATGGTCCAGATCTCTTCGAGCGTGCGTGCCGATCCATCGTGCAAAAAGGGTCCCGTCAGCGCGATGTTGGTCAGTTGCGGCGTCTTGAAGACTCCGGTGATGTCGGTGAGCTTGCGCGTACCCACGTCAAATAGCTTTCGGTCGGTTCCCTGTGGCCCGCTGTGACAGTAGGAGCAGCGGTTTTCGAGCGGAATCGGCTTGCCGAACTGATCGACCGTGCGCTCGAAGATTGCCTTGCCGCGCTCCTGTGCCGGAGTGAGTTCATGGCCCGGAAGCCGCCAGCGGTTAGGCCGGGCTGGAAGGCTGCGAATATAGAGAACCAGATCGGTCAATTGCAGGTCGCCGTAATTCTCCGAGCGCCAAAAGTATTTTTCCGTTCTCGGGCCGCACTCGGTGGGCAGGTTGGGGTTGCCTCCGTTCCACTTATAGGGCGCGACGTCCTTGATGTCCTCGAGCATCTTATTGTCCACGATGTCGATTCCGAAACCGTCCGGCTCCAGATCCCACTGCAGCCCGTCGAAGGTGGAATCGATGTGGCAGCTCGAGCAGCCGATCTGCCCCTGGAACGAGTAGTGCGCCGAATAGAACGTCTGCTCGCCGCGGCGCAGCGCGCTCACGGTCGTTGGCCCCGCCAAAGCGATGGTTGTAGCGACGCGGAGCGTGCGTGTATCAATCACGCTCATCGTGTCGTCGAGACGGTTGGCCACGTAGAGCGTTTGCCCGTTGCGGCTGAGAGCAAGCCCGCGGGGATTGTGGCCGACGGGGATGCGGGCGATGACGTAGTCGCCGCTGGCTGATAGATCCTGCGCGAATGAGCCGGACGCCGGGCGGGGCCGTGTGCGCAGGAAGCGCATCAGGCGCGGCACATCGATAACCAGAACGCTTTCAGAGCCGGCAAGAGTGACATAGATCCGCGATTTATCCGGTGCGATGGCGACACCGAAGGGTTGCGCCGAGTAGCGCTCCAGCTCATCGAGCGGAACTTCCACGGGCTTGCCCACGTCCGCGCCAAAGAGCGTGAGTGTGTAAGCGAAGGCGCCACCGTGTTCGAGATGCGCCAGGGGAACGAGATTTTTGGGATGATACTCGGCAACCACGCCCAGCCTGCCGTCCGCCGAGAAGGCCAGATGGAAGACACCCGCGATGGAATGCAGCGGAATGCGGTCGACGACCTCGGCGCGCTGCGCGTCAATGACGGTGATCTCCGACTCGGGAGGGGTGCGGTTTTCGAGGCCTGTGCGCAGCGGATCGGGGTTGGGATAAATATGGGTTGCGTAAATCCGCTTGCCGTCGGGCGAAAGCGTAAGATAACTGGCCGCGCGCCCTGTCAGCAGACGCTTTTCCTCCACCCCTGTTTGTGCATCGAGCACCGCCACATCATTGGAGATGCGGTTGGCGACAAAGACATACTTCCCTGCCAGGTCTTCCACCACGCCGGATGGTTCCGCGCCCACCTTCCACGTAGCGGTCACGGCCAGTGCGCGCGTATCGATGACCGAAAGCGTGTCGTCCCACGAGTTTGTGACTAAGAGCCGCTCGCCGCCGGCCGAGAGCGCCATGCCGCGCGGAACCCGGCCAACGGCGATCTTTCCGATCACTCCGTAGCTGCCCGCATCGAGCACGCGGACTTCCTCGCTCTGCTGGCACAACACGTAGAGCCGCGCGCCATCGGGAGAAAGCAGCACTTCGAGCGGCGATGCGTAGTCGATGAAGTTGTCGAGCGATGGACCTTTGACCGGCGTCGTGCCTGCATAGGCCGGCCGCTCCATTCCGGGGCGCAGAACCAGACCAAGCAGGAGCGCGGCGCATCCTCCGAGCACGGCGGCCAAGGCTCGCCCTACCCTGAAATCGCTCCGCGTATTCTTGATCGATCCTGCCATTCGCATCGTATTCCTTCGCATCCTTATTTGGGTTCTTCGACGGTCAGCACGCGGTCCACGCCGACGTTGTCGAGCATCTGCTCGCGTCCGCTGGGCCAATGAACGATCAGTTTGTCGATGCTTGTTGCCGCTCCGAGCCCGAAGTGCAGGCGGCCGTCGTTCTGCGACAGATAGCCGGAGCTGGCGACGCGCTCGGCGGTCCAGCGCTTGCCGCCGGCCAGCACTTCAATGCGTGCGCCGAGGCCGTCGCGATTGCTCTTTGCGCCGGGACCGGGCGCGGTGCCTTTATCGCCGGCACGCATGGCGCCGACCAGCTTCACCTCGAGCCAGTGGCCGGCAGCGGTCGAAACATTGTGGAAGAGCTTGCCATCGGCGCCGAGGTTCACCAGATAGGCATCGACCTTGCCGTCGTTCATGTAGTCGGCAAAGCAGGCGCCGCGCGCGACCGTGCGCGCTTCCATTACGGGGCCGGCCTGGCGCGACACATCCTGGAACTGGTCATTGCCAAGCCCGCGAAACAGTGTGTGCTCCTGCGGAATCAGATGAATCAGACCGCCGTGGAATACGAGGATGTCAAGCAGTCCGTCGTTGTCGAAGTCGTAGACGCCCGAACCCCAGCTCACATACTGCGCGTCGGTCTGCGAGATTCCATTGGATGCGCCCTCGTCTTCAAAGCCTGTCTTGGCGGAATTCGGCTGTGCTGTGGACGATCCGGCCGTGGCGCCTTCCGTGTTCTGCATGAAACGGTTGTAGTTTCCGTCGCTCACCCAGAGATCGAGCACTCCCCGGCCACTGAAGTCTGCCGCCACAGGCCCCATGGAGGAAGTGGCCTCGCCGTTCTGCCCAAAGGCGGCGCCGGCATCGGTCGCGATCTCCTCAAATGTCCCATCGTGCTTGTTGTGGAATAGGAAATTCTCCGTGCGATCGTTGGAAACGTAGATGTCGTCCCAACCATCGTTGTCAAAGTCCGCCGCAGTCACCCCCATGGTGCGGCCCACATACGCGCCGATCCCCGACTTGTCCGACACGTTGGTGAATGTTCCATCGCAGTTGTTATGGAACAGCACGTTGGTTTCGCCTTCGTAGTCGAGCGGCCCGGGGTAGTTATCCGCGGCGTAATAGTTGTGATATTTCGGATCGAACTTGACGTAGCGGCCGACGAAGAGATCGGGGCAGCCGTCCCGGTCGTAGTCCAGCCAGGTGGAACTGATCGACCAGCCGTCGACCTTGATGCCCGCTTTTTCCGTCACGTCGGTAAAGTGGCCGTTGCCGTCGTTGTGATAGAGAACCACCTTGCCGTAGCCGGTCACCAGCAGGTCTTCGTAGCCGTCATTGTCGTAGTCCGCCGCCGTCACCGCGATCGAATACAGTTCCGGATTCAAGCCCGATTGCTCGGTCACATCGGTAAAGTGGCCGTTGCCGTCGTTACGGTAGAGATGATTATGCGGCGGCGGATTCGGCTTCACTTTCAGCGGATAAGGATGCATCGAATCGTCGAGCGGCCGCCCGCTGACAACGTAAAGAGAGGGACGGCCCGAGTTGTTGAAGTCTAACCAGACGCAGCCTCCGCCGGTGCCTTCCAGCAGCGAACCCAGCTTGGCCGATCCGAAACTATGCGTGAAGTGGATGCCCGACTCGTCGGTCGCGTCCTCAAAGCGGATCACTGGCTGGAGCGGCGTTTGCGCGCTTGCGGAAGCCGCTTGCGATGCGGCTGGCGCCGTTTGCGCGGCAGGGGAGGGAGGTGCCTCGTGGGAGGGCTGCGTGCCGCCGGTTTGCCCCATCGCAACCGGAACAGCGCCAAGAAGGAAAAGTAAAACGAACTTCATAATCATTTGCCTCCCGGCGCTCCAGCCTGCGTCGCCGCCACGGGTTTTGCGCCGGCCAAATCTACAGGTACGGTGGTCCGCATCAGCACGTCCGGAACGCGATTCTCCGAACCGCGTTCCGGCCCCGTGTGGCAGCCCACGCAAATGCGCTGTTCGCCGCCCCGGGCCCAGAACCAGCCATGTTCCTGCCGCAGAACCGCGCCTTTGAAATCGAGCAGCGAAAATCGAATGGGCCGGTCGCCCGGAACCTTCACGAAGAACGAGCCGTCCTTTTCCACCGGCGCCGTTCCCATCGTCATTACGCGGCCCGCAGCGTCCTGCGCTTCCAGGAGCACCGACACGGGCGTCCCCTTCAAAGCGCCGTCGCGGGAAACCCGCGCGTCCAGCGCCAGCAGGTTTGAATAGTTCCATGGGTGCAGGCCCGAAGGATGCCGATTGGGCCTGTTGCGCGGCGCGACCAATACGGGCTCGACGAGATCTTCGCCACTCTCCGCCAGAACGGTGCGCATCGCCGTCGCGCCGGGTTGCCAGATCTTGATCGCGTATCGTGCGTCTGCCGCCGCTCTCGCGCTCACCAGCCACGCTCCGGAAGCGGTTTCGGCAATCGCTCCGGCGTACGTGCCGCGCGGCGCTTGAACCGGCTCTTCGTGCACCAGCGCCGATGTGAACCGCGCCAGGGAAGCCCCGTGCGTGAAGACCACGTCGCCCGAATCTACTTGCGTCCCGCCCCACCGCGCACGCCCATGATCGCAACGGTAGGCCTCCACTCCCGAGCCGTCGGCATAAACCAGGTACAGTTCCGGTGTCGAACCGTGGCCCAGGGGAAAGCCGGCTTCGAACAGAATCCGTCCGTCCCGCAGCACGTCCACTGGGAATGCGCTGGTCCCCATGTAGGTGAGCGGCAGTACGCCCGGCCCTGCCGTCGGATTCCACGGCGTGTACCCCATCGGATGCCCATCCTCGGCGGATTGCACTTGGAACCCCGTGGGCGTCCATTGCGCCCACACCATCCGCCCGCCCGGCAGATAGAAGGGACGCTCCGCATCTGCGTCCGTCGCAATCGCCTTGCGCACAGAGCGGTCCTTCAGCGTCAGTTCCCAAATCTGCCAGGGATCGCCCGCGGACTGCTTGCCGGCAAACAGCACGGTTTGCGCATCGAAAGATACGTTCGCGTCCGCCGCAGCCGCAAAGCCGGTCACCAGGGGCTCGGCTTTTCCCGCATGAACCAGCAGCAGTTGCGCGCCCCGGGGGAACCGTTCCTGCCCGCGCAGCTCGGCCAGCGGTTCGTAAGCGGGTGCGGCCGTCACGATGAAATCGGGAGCAGCGATCTGCTCCGCGTCCGTGGTGAGCCCGAATACTGGATTGAGCATCATGGCAACCGGCACGGCAACAGCCAGTGCGGCAAGCGGCAATCTCATCCCACCGCCTCCAGGGTACGGAGGCCGGCAAGTTCACGCTGTCCCAGCATCTCTTCGTGCAGCGTCATTCCGCGCAGTGCGATCCAGGGCTCGAGCGCGGCCATCATGGCATCAAACTCCGCAAAGTCCAGCGACTGCTCGCCGTCACTCCATGCCTTGTCGGGATTGGGATGCACCTCCACCAGCAGGCCGTCTGCGCCGGCGGCGATGCCGATGCGCGCTAGCGCGGGAACCAGATCGTGATGCCCGGCTGCGTGGCTCGGATCGGCGATCACAGGCAGGTGCGCGATCTGTTTCAGCAGGGCAATGCCTGCGGCATCGAAGGTGTTGCGCATGGCCGTTTCAAACGTGCGGATGCCGCGCTCGCACAGAATGAGGTTGGGGTTGCCGTTGTCCAGGATCACCTGCGCCGAGCGCAGAAAATCGGCGATGGTGGCCATCATGCCGCGCTTCAGCAGAATCGGCCGTCCGGAACGCGCTGCCGCTTCCAGCAGCGTGTAGTTTTCCATGCTGCGCGAGCCGATCTGCAAAATATCGGCATACTCGGCGACCAGCGGAACGTCGCACTCCGACATCACCTCGGTGACGATGGCCAGGCCGGTTTGTTCGCGCGCCGCGGCGAGCAGTTTCAGACCCTCCAGGCCCAGGCCTTGAAACGCATAGGGAGAGCTGCGCGGCTTGAACGCGCCGCCGCGCAGAACGCGCGCGCCCATCCTGCGCACGTGCTTGGCAGTGGCCATGATCTGGGACTCGGTTTCCACCGAGCACGGCCCAGCCATGGTGACGAACTCATCGCCGCCGACAGCAAAACCTAGCACCGGCACAATCGTCCGCTGGCGCCGCGCGTCTAGCAAAACATCGGGGGTCTCGGCGAACCTTTCCTGCCAGCTTTCACGCACCCTGAGCGCTCCATCCGGCCTCCAGTTCTCGGGGAAACGTCAGTGTACCGCTGTCATAGAAAAATGGCCTCCATCGAAAGGTTGATCTATAGAAGCGCGAGAAGCGGTGACGGAGAGGTCCTGAACACCCCGCAAACCATTGCTTAGAATGGGAAAATTGACCCGGGAGCGGTTCACGCCAGCGCCATTGGTGGCGGGCGATAGCCAAACGCCGCGTCCACAACGGCCGCGATGCCCAACGCGATCTCATCCTCGAAGGGCCGCGCGGCAATCTGCACGCCAATCGGCAACCCCTCGGACGACCGGCCTACGGGAACCACAGCCGCCGGGCAAGCGAGCGCGTTGAACCATTGCGTGTAGCGGACGGCGTCGAGGTAATTCACGGATGCGCCGTCGATTGTCCATGTGCGCTCGTCGTGGCGGAATGCGGGAATTGCCGCCGCCGGGCAGAGCAACACGGAAAATTCTCTCATTTCCTCGAGCGTTCTTGCGCGCAGTACGTCCAGCTCGGCCCACGCGTTCAGCAGATCCGTCGCGTTGATTGGCCCGGAGGCCTCCGCAATCGAAAGAAACTCTTTGAAGATGGGGCTCAGCCGTTCCTGTTTGCCGCGAATCTCCGGCTCGTAGAACATGGCCCCGCATTGCACAAAAAACGTCCACCACAACTTCCTCAACCGCTCCAGCGTGCGCGGCCGGAACGGCTCGACGCGAAACCCCGCCTCGCGCAGTGCTTGCGCGGCATCGTTCACTGCGGCGCGCGTCTCGTGCGTCACGGGAACCAGACCATCGTCCTCAAAATACCCGATCGCCCTCGCGCGCAACTCATCCGGCCCCGGATTTCTCAGCGCCACAGGCGGACTGACCGGATCGAGCGGATCCTGGCCGCTGAGAGCGCGGAACAGCAAGGCAACGTCGCCCATGGTGCGCGCCATGGGCCCGATGGCGCCCAGAATTGCGAACGGCCCCACGCAGGGTGGCAGATGGCCTCGTCCCGGAATCCGGCCGGGAGTCGGTTTGAGCGAGCAGATTCCCGTGAAGTGTGCGGGCACCCGCACCGATCCGCCGCTATCGCTGCCCAATCCCGCCGCGGACATCCCCGCCGCAATCGCCGCCGACTCGCCGCCGCTCGATCCGCCAGGCGAGCGCTCAAGGTCCCACGGGTTCCGCGTGCGCCCGTAAAGCCGGTTCGCGGTCTCATACGCCATCAGGAACTCCGGGCAGTTGGTCGTGCCCAGGATCAACGCTCCCGCCGCGCGAAGCCGCGCCACCACAACGGCATCTTCATTCGCAGTCTCGCCCTTGTGCAGCAGGCTCCCCATCTCGCAGCGGTAACCCGCGGTGGCAATCGAAGACTTGACGGTAACCGGAAGGCCATGCAACGGGCCGCGCGGTTCGCGCATCGCATCGAGCCGCCGCGCCTGCGCGCGCACGCGCTCCGCGTCGAAGTCGGCGAACGCGTTGAGTTCCGGATTCAGCCGCTCGATCTGCCGGATGTGCGCCTCGGCCAACTCCGTTACAGAGAGCTGGCCCGTGCGCGCCAGCTCAAGCAGTCTCGCCGCCGGGGCCAGCACAACATCGTTCACGGCTGCGTTCCCGGTGACGATTGCGGCGCCCGATCCTCCCGCGGCGCGGACGGCAAGTACTGATATTGGAACCGGTAAGACCGCACCGGTGCGCCCGAGTCGAACCGGTCGTTCCAGTTCAACTCGTAGTCGAGCCGGCTCGCATCGTCAGCCGGTTTCTCGCTCGCCGGATAGGGATACTCGCTCATGCCATGAAACGGCAGTTGCGCCACGGTGTATGGCGACGCATCCCACCAATCCATGTCTTTCACGAATCCGTTGGCATAGAAAAAGTAATCGCGCTTCCAATGCGCGGGCAGAGCGGGCAGAGCGGCCGCATCGAACTCCGCCGCAACCTCCTCGCCGCTGCCGAAGACCACAAACCGGTCGTCAATGCTTTTGACGAGTGGAGTTACGTCGCCCATGTGCGTGTAGTTGCCGCGCTCACGCAGGAACGGCCCGGTCAGGCTTACCAGATTGTAGTCGTAGTTCAGGTCGTCGGGACTGGCGCCCTCGATCTGCTTCGGGTAACCCCGGAAGTGCAACGTCGCGCTGTCCAGTGGAACTTCCGTCGTCCGCGCCTCCGCGTCTGTGCTCTGGTCGATCAGCACCTGGTCCCAGTAAATCTGCAGGTTCGTCATCAGCCGGATGCGCCGCGTGCCCGCGGGCAGCTTGCCCGTCAGGTCCACAACGATCGTCCGCTCCAGCCCGGCAGGAAATCCCGCATCGCCGGCGATCCGCCGCCACGTACCGTCGGGCAACTCCGCCTCCACGTATGGCGGAATCTCCTTCAACCCCGCTTGCCACGCCGCATAAAGCGAGGTCGCGCTGAAGTAGTTCACGTAGCCGGTCATCAGCAGCCGCAGCGGAGCGTTTGCCTTGATCTCACCCAGATCGAGCGTGAGCGCGTGCAGATTCGCAAACCCGTCGTAGGGCAACACCTTGAATCCGCTCGCAAATACGTGATCGCGCCGGCTCAGCCGATTGAGCACGTCGCGCCCTTCGCCGTCCCACGCCCCCTGGGGCAAGCGCGTGTCCGTGCTCGCCACCACGCGGCCCGAGGCAAATGGCGGATTGTCGAGGAACCGCTCGTCGGGATTCACCTCCACGCCCTCGGGATGATCGACCGCAACCATCCGCAACTGGTCGATGTAATTCACTTCCTCCATCGGCTCCATAAAGCGCGCGCTGATCTTGCCGTCCGCCAGCGCCACATTCGCGCCGTCGATCTTCACCCACTCGCCGGGATTCGGCGTATTGCGCCGCGTGGGCGTAAACCAGTGCCCCACCACGGCCGCGCCAATCACGTCGGTTACGAATTTGTAGTGATGCCCATCCCACACGAACAGCACCGGGCACGAGCTGCCGCGCCGGTCCACTTCCTTCATCTCGATCACCCGTTGCTGAGGCAAATTGATCTCGTCCTGCATCACTCCCGTGGGCCACAACATGCGCAGCACGTCAATGCCCGGCGCGTCGCCAAGACCCACAAGAATCTGCGGCGCAGCCTGCGTCTGGTAACCGGATGCGCCCGCCAGCTCCCACTTCTGCCAGAGTCCGTTCGCAAACACCTCCACCTTCACGCCCAGCCCGGTTTTGTTGTCCGCCAGACCGCTTAGGTCGAGGCGCACGAAGTGATTTTTGTTCGCGCCCACGTTGCGCAGCAGCACCGGCGGAGCATTCTCCTGGGTGACGATCAGGTCCGGCGCGCCGTCGCCATATACTTCCGCCGCAATCAGCCCTCGCGGCGCAGTGAGGCGAATGTCGTCCAGGCCCAGCGCGTGGCTCACGTCCTCAAAGCCGCCGTCGCCCTTGTTGCGGAAGACACGTACGCTTGGGCCCGCCTTTGTCTCCACGATCGCCGCCAGATCGACCCAGCCGTCGTTGTCGATGTCCACGGGCGTCAGGCCCCACCCGCGCACAACCCCATGCACCGGCAACGCGACACGCTCAAAGCGCCGGCCGATGCGATCGGGCGCCTCGACGTTTCGCCACAATGTAAGCCCCGGCGCGCCGGCGTGCGTCACCGCGATGTCCATCCAGCCGTCCTTGTTGTAGTCGAGCACCGCGATGCCCACCGTGGGCGGCAGCTTCGCGCCTTCATACAACGGCTGCGTAGGATACTTGCCCTCGCGTGGATTCACGTAAATCAGCGGCGAAGGCCCGTCGCCGGTCACCGCCAGATCCACGGCGCGATCGTTATTGAAATCGGTCAGAATCACTGCCGCCGTCTTGCCGCTCCCACCCAATCCCGTCTGCTCGGTTTGCTCGGTAAAGGTTCCGTTGCCGTTGTTGCGCCACAGCACGTTCGACTCGCCGCCCCGAGCCGCCGGCGCGCCAGTCAAGAGCAGGTCCAGATCGCCGTCGTGGTCATAATCCACGAACGTAATGCCCGTGGGCCGGTTGCGCGGCGCAAGGCAGGATCCCGCCGTCACATCCTTGAATTGCCCGTGGCCGAGGTTGTGAAACAACAGCACGCGGTCGTCCAGAGCCACAGCCAGGTCGTTCAACCCGTCGCTGTCGTAATCGCCAACGGCGCACGCCACGCCGTGGCCGCTTGCTTTCAGCCCTGCCGCCGCCGCATCAACCTCTGCAAAGTTCCCGCCGCCCCGATTGTGCAGTACGCGAATGGCCTGAGCGCCCGATTGCATCAGCACCAGATCCATCTGCCCCGTGCCGGTCACATCCATCATGCAGGCCCCGCCGGTGGTCTTCCATGACGAAGCGCCTCCAGGGCCGGGCGCGGCAATCGGCTGCGTCACAAGCCGCACCGGAATCATCGTGTGTTGGATGCTCTCCGGCTCTTCAATCGCGGTTGCCGTCGAATAGTGCCCCTGCTCGCCGTAAGACAGACCCAGCGGCGAGGAAATCTTCGCGTTTGCCAAATGCTGGAAATGCGCAAAGTGCTCCCTCGCCTCCGCGGTGCGGCCCATGCGCTGCAGCGACCGCGCCAGGGCGAACTCTGCCGACACGTGCAACGGATTGATCGTGAGCGTCTTCTCAAAGGCCGTTGCGGCCTTGTCGAACTGCTTCATGTCCTGGTAGCAGGCGCCTTCGAAATACCATGAGTCCGCGTCCACGGGATCGAGCTTCACCGCCTGCTGAAAGCTGGCCAGCGCGCCGGTCAGATCGTTGCCCGCATGTTGCGCCAGTCCCAGGTTGTACCACGCCTGCGCGCTGGTCGGGTCGATGGCAATGGCCTGCTTGAGCGCTATCTTGGCTTCGTCCAGCTTTTGCAGCGTCAGCAGCGCAATACCTTCGTTGATGGCGGCCTGGGCCAGCTTTGGATCTTTCTTGAAGGCTTCGGCAAAACTCCCCGCGGCGCGCTCGGTAAGCTGCTGACCCATCAGCGCCACGCCGCGATTGTTCAGGCGGATCGCCTCCACGTCGTAGCGATTCTGCGCCCTGCAAAGCAACGGCGCCGCCGCCAGGAACGCCAGCGCCCAGTAACCAACTCCTCGCATCGCTTTCAAATTCATGAATGCAACTCTCCCCCCGTCGCGGGACTCTCCAGTTTACGCGAGCAAGGCGCCAAATGGCAGAGTGGCTACGGTATGCAAAGACAGTTCCGGCGCAACCGCAATTTATACTTCTCCTGTGCAAAAGCCCCTGAATGCAACAGACGGGCGCGGATTTCCCGCGCGCCGCCGAATCGGCGTCGTCACCACCTCGCGCGCCGACTACAGCCATCTCTACTGGCCCTTGCGCGAGCTTGCAACTTACCCTGAAATCGAACTCGGCGTTTTCGCTCTCGGCCCGCATCTCGCCCCCCAGTTCGGCAATACGCTCAAGGAAATCGAGCGCGACGGCTTTCCCATCCAGGCGCGCATCGAGTGCCTGCTCAACTCCGACACCGACACCGGTATGGCCAAGACAATCGGCCTGGCCATTTTGGGCCTGGCCGATGCCCTCACCGCGTGGCGGCCCGATCTGCTTCTGCTCATCGCCGATCGCTACGAGATGCTGGCGCCGGCCTCGACGGCTCTCGCTCTGCGTATCCCCGTCGCCCACATCGAAGGCGGCGAGGTCAGCCAGGGCGCCATCGACGACGCGGTGCGCAACGCTCTCACCAAGCTGGCGCACGTCCACTTCACCTCCACGGAAACAGCGCGGCAGCGCGTGATCGCCATGGGCGAAGAACCGTGGCGCGTGCATCGCGCCGGAGCGCCCTCGCTCGATCATCTGCGCCGCTCCGCTCTGCTCGATCGCGGCGCGTTGGAAGCCCGGCTGGGCCTGCCGCTCGCGCCGCCCACGCTGATCGCCGCGTGGCATCCCGTCACCATCCTGCGCGACACCAACGCCGAGGCCGATGCTTTCTTCGCCGCGCTCGCCCAGGCGCCGGGCCAAATCGTTTTCGTTTACCCCAACGCCGACGCCGGCAGCCACGCGCTCATCGGGTGCGCCCGATCTCTGGCCGCGACGCGCCCCCACACGCACATCTTCGTCAACCTCGACGCTGTTACCTATTGGAGCCTGCTCGGCCAGGCCGGCGCGCTCGCAGGCAACTCCTCCAGTGGCATCATGGAAGCGGCGTCTTTTGCCCTGCCTGTCGTCAACGTGGGCATTCGGCAACAAGGCCGCGAGCGGGCGCGGAATGTGATTGACGCTCCCGCCGAAGCTGCCGCTATTCGCGCCGCGCTCGATCGCGCCCTCCAACCTGCGTTCCGCAAAAATCTCGCCGGAATGGTGAATCCCTATGGCGACGGCGCCGCGGCCGAAACCATCGCCCGCGTGCTGGCCTCCGTGCCGCTCGACCGCCTGCTCGTCAAGCAGCCAGTCCCGCTGACGGGCGTTGCCGAAGCACAACGGGAGCGCTCATGACCGCGCGCATCCCGCTTTCCGCGTCGGCCATTACGGAAACCGATATCGCGGCCGTCGCCTCCGTCCTGCGTACGCCGACCCTCAGTCTGGGCCCGGAGCTCACGGCCTTCGAGTCGGAACTGGCCGCGTATCACGGCATGGAGCACGCCGTAGCCGTCAGCTCCGGCACGGCTGCTCTGCATCTGGCGTTGCTGACCTTGGGCGTCAGCGAGGGCGGCGAGGTGATTCTTCCTTCCTTTGCCTTCGCCGGCGTGATGAACGCGGTATTCCAGGTGCGCGCCACGCCGGTCCTTGCCGAGATCGATTCGCTCACGCTCAATCTCGACCCTGCCGCTGTAGAATGCGCCATCACTCCGCGCACGCGCGCCATCCTGGCCATTCACACCTTCGGCGTTCCCGCGGAGATGGACGCGCTCGGCAGTCTCGCTCTGCGTCATGGCTTGGCTCTTGTCGAAGACGCTTGCGAAGCCATTGGCGCGCGCTTCCGCGGACGCCGCGCCGGCAGCTTTGGCGATCTATCCGTGCTCGGCTTCTACCCCAATAAGCAGATGACGACCGGCGAGGGCGGTGCGGTGCTGGCTCGCGATCCGGCGCTCGCCGTGCGCCTTCGCCGGCTCAGGAATCAGGGCCGCGACCCGGGCGCCGGGTGGCTTGACCTGGTCGAACCGGGCTACAACTACAGGCTCTCGGAGCTGGCCTGCGCACTCGGCCGCGCGCAGTTGCAGCGGATGGAGGAGGTGCTCGTCGAACGCCGTCGGGCCGCTGAGCGGTACGATGCGCTGCTCGCGGGAATCCCCGGCCTGGAACGTCCGCCGCTTCAGCTCCCGCACCGCGAGCTCAGTTGGTTTGTCTACGTGGTTCGCCTGCCGGAGGGCGTGGAGCGCGACAGCGTGCGCGCCGCGCTTGCCCGCCGGGGCATCGCCACCGGCCGTTACTTCGCGCCCATCCACTTGCAACCGGTTTGGCGTGACTGCGGCGGCCGTACCGTGGGGTCTCTGGCTCTCACTGAATCCATCGCCCGACGCACGCTGGCGCTGCCATTCTTCAGCAGGATTACGGCCGGCCAGCAGGAGCAGGTGGCCGAAGCGCTACGTGCGGCGCCCTCCTGAACCGCAGCTGCAAACTGGCTGGTGTCCTGAGTCTGAAGTTCGCATCACAAATAAGCTGTCATCCTGAGCGAATTTTGGCGCGTTTTGCGCCAAAATGAGTCGAAGGATCTGCGGTTGTTCTTCAATGAACTTCTGACTCACCACACTAGTTCCTTAATTGGCATTGAAAGCGCGCTCTGCCCTTGCCGGTTTCTCGCGGCGCAGTCGCAGGTAGGCTGTCGGACCGTTCAGCTCTTCCCGTGCAAGAACGGTTTCCCTTCGGCCGGCGATCTCTGCGCGCCCGTCAGCGGTTGGAGTCCCGCCTCCACCGAAAGTTGGTTGTCCATTGACGCCGCGGCCTGTCATCCTCCATTAGTTTCTTCCCTGGTCGGTTAGCGAGGTCACAGTGCAGCGTACATCCCTTCTCTTGTTAGCTCTTCTTGTATCTTCACCACTCCTTCTAGCCCAGGACGGATTCATCTGCCGCTGGGAGCAGCGCGCCAGCGCGACCCAGTCCGTGCAGCCCGCATGGCCTCCGCCCCTCATCACCGGCTATGTCGGCCTCATCCAGGTGGCGCGGACCGATTTCCTCCACCAAACCGCTTCCAACCGCGTGCAAACCTGGAACCTCGACGGCGGCAAAGGCCTTAACCTCATCCCGCTTGCGAATACGGAGCTGGACATCAATTTCCCGCCCTATCTCGAGCACAGCGTGCCCGCCGTCGCCAAAGGCGCAGGCGACACGTCTTTCCTTTTCAAATACCGTCTCCCTTTCGATGACGCCACGCCTGCAGAGGCCAAGAGCCATCTCGGCACGTCAGCCGCTGCTGCCCCCACACAATCGGCTCAGGTAAGCGGCTCGCCAATCAGCGTATCCGTGTACGACCGCACACGCATGGATGCCTGGCAGTGGTTTGCGGCGCCGCCCTATGAGAATGCATACAGCTACGTTCAGTCGCTTTTGCGAGTCGGCATGGCGCAGCGCATCCATCGATGGGACTGGGCGCTTGAGCTGTCTCAGCCCGCGGTCCTCGATGTCCCCAACAACGCAGTTTCTTCCGTCAGCGCACAGGGCCAATTGGGCTTGGGCGGGACCTATTATGCCGCGAACAACAACACCGAACCTGCTGCGGCGTTTCTGAAGCAAGGCTATCTTCGGTATAACGGCGCGAGCGGTAGCATTCGCATGGGACGCTTTGAGTTCTTCGACGGCCTCGAGACGCAGCCAAGGAATTCCACCATCGGCTGGCTGCAAACCAACCGGATAAGCCAGCGCTTGATCGCCAACTTCGGCTTCTCAAACGCGCAGCGCAGCTTTGATGGACTCGACGCGCACTTCGGTTCCGGCCCGTGGAACGTTACCGCCATGGCGGCGCGCTCCGACCAGGGCGTCTTCAATATGAATGGCAACCCGGAACTGAATGTAGATCTTCAGTACCTCGCGTTCACCCGATCGGAGCTAAAAGGGCATGTACTCTGGCGGCTCTTCGGAATTGGCTTTCACGATGGCCGAACCTATGTCACCAAGACAGACAATCGCGCCGCGGCGGTGCGCTCGTCCGATCACGGAAATATTCGGATTGGGACCTTTGGAGGCGATTTGCTGGCGGACATTCCCGCTGGGCCAGGCCAATTCGATTTTCTCTTCTGGGGGGTGGGGCAGAACGGGAGCTGGGGCGAACTGAGCCACAGCGCCAATGCGGCCGCGGTGGAAGGCGGATACCAACTGACCAGGGTTTCCTCGTCGCCGTGGCTGCGTGGCGGCTGGTTCCGGTCAAGCGGAGACGACAATAACAGCGACGGCACACATAACACCTTCTTCCAGGTGCTGACCACGCCGCGGCTGTACGCCCGTACCCCCTTCTACAACTTAATGAACAACAAAGACGAGTTCGTGCAGGTCATCGACAAGCCGGCGAAGCAACTCGCCCTGCGTGCTGACCTTCACTGGTTGCAGCTGACCTCGGCCCACGATCTTTGGTATTTGGGAGGGGGCGCTTTCGACAACAAGGTCTTCGGGTACACGGGCCGTCCGTCAAACGGGGCAACGTCATTGGCTACCGTCTCCGACATTAGCGCTGACTGGCAGGCTTCAAAGAATGTTGCGCTCAACTTCTACTATGGCTACATCCAGGGAAAGACCGTGGTTGCGGCGATCTATCCCACGGACCGAAACACACAATTCGGATACGTCGAATTTGTGTATAAGTGGGGCTCAAAGCAGCGAGGCACTTCGGGGAAGTGATGCCTGTCGGCTGGCGCCCTGCTTCATGATCGCGAATTCTGTTGGATATTCTACGATTCCGCGATGGCCGGAACTCGAAGCCAGTTGCAAGTTCTTCAGGGGGTTCCTACGATGGCAAGGACATGGCCCTTGCCTGGCCCGGACGTCTGTATGCACTCAAAATCCACGTTGAGCAGCCGGAGAGACGCCTCGCGGTTTGCGTGGGTGCCGGAGAGCAGATCGCGACCAGCGCCTTCCACAGCTACAACCACGAAATTGCGATCACTACGCGTCTGTTGTTCTAGCGCGCGGCAGCGCCCGCCTCGGTTCCTGTCCGGGCGGGTGCTGTTCCCCGTCTTCTCCGTGAAGGATGGCGGGCGGCGAAAAAACCTGGGTCCGCCGGCCTGCGTTTTGCTGTTATACGTCGCCTAACTTGTAGGCAATTCCAAACCGCCCGATCTGAATCAGCGCCTTTTCTTCCGGCGGCCAGATGTGCAGGCTCTCGACGCGCGTCGAGCCCGCGATCCAGTGTGCATCGGTAGTTCCCACCAACGCCCCAGTCGCCGCACGGTTGAAATGAACACGCAGCGCATCTCCCCCGTTTTCGCGGGTCCATCCAAAGGCATACTCGCCAGGCTTCAGGAAGACGCTTCCAATTTGCACCGGCGCCTGCACAATCAGGTAGTGAGAGTACTTGCCTTCCGCCGAGTACCCGGCCGTAATCAGCACCACCCCCGCAATGAAGCGTCCATGCTCATCCACGATTCCCGACGCCGTTCGCATCTCCGTCTCGATATGCTCGTTCTCTACCGGAGCCCGCGATGGCAACACCGACGCTAGTTCCGCCTGCGTGGCCTGCCGCCACGCCGTCTTTTGCGCCTGCGCCCGAAGCGCCGGCAACGCTAGACAGACTGCGCACAAAGCCGCGCATTGGATTGTTCTTCTGGTCATGGTTTTGGCTTTCTTAACGATTCGAGTGGAACAATGCCTCGCTGAATGGCCGCAGTGGTCGCCTGTGTCCGGTCCGTCACTCCCAGCTTGCCCAGCAGGCTGTTGATGTGCGTCTTCACGGTCGCCTCTGTAACCTCCAGCTCGGTTGCTATCTCCTTGTTGCTCTTGCCGTGTACGATCTGCTCCAGCACGTCGAACTCCCGCGGAGTCAGCTCCTGGGCTCCCATGCGCTCGGCCAGCCGTTCGGCGATCGCCGGCGGAATATGCGATTTGCCCGCATGTACCGCGCGAATGGTCCGGATCAGATCCTCGCTGGTCATTCCTTTAAGCAAATACGCCCGGGCGCCTGCCTTCAGCGCGCGGTAGATGTCTTCGTCGCCGTCGTACGTGGTGAGCACGATGAACCGCGCCTGAGGCGTCTCCATGCGGATGCGCTCGATCACGTCCACGCCGCTCATCCTCGGCAACCGCAAGTCGACCAGGGTGATATCGGGCTGGAGCTTGCGAAACTGCGCGATGGCCTCTACGCCGTCGGCGGCCTCGCCCACCACCTCCAGGCCTCCCGCCACATTCAGCAGCGCCGCCAGTCCCTGGCGAACCACGTTGTGGTCCTCGACAATCAGCACTCGAATCGATTCCGCGCTCACAGGCGTGCCTCCATCTGTTCGCTCATTTCACCTCGCGCCGGCGCGCTTAACCGGACCGTGGTGCCCGCGCCCGCCGCACTGCTCACTTCCAGCGCCCCACCGATCGCCGCCGCGCGCTCTCTCATTCCGGTCAGCCCAAAGTGCCCCGGCGAAAGCTCTGCCGCCGCCTCCAGGGCGCCTCCTCTTCCATTATCGCGAACCTCGATCGCGACCGTCTCCGGGCCGTACTCCAGTTGCACCCATAGTTCGCTCGCCCCGGCGTGCTTCTTTACATTATGGATGGCCTCCTGCGCCACGCGCAGCAACTCCCGCTCGGTTTCCGCCGGTAGCGGGCGATAAGCCCCAAAAAGACTGAACCGGGCGGCCAGCCCCTCGCCTCCGGCCGCTTCCGCCATGCGCCGTAGTTTCACCGGCAGCGTGGTCTCGCCCACATCCTGCGTGCGCAGAGCCCAGATGGACTGCCGCGCGTCGGCGAGCCCATGGCGCACATACTCGCGTGTCTGGTCGAGTTGTTTGGCCGCATCTTCCATCTTGTGCCGGCGCAACAACTCCGACAGAACCTCTAACTGGACCGATACGCCCACGTAGCCCTGCGCCAGCGTGTCGTGAATCTCGCGCGCGATCCGGCCGCGCTCGCCCAGCACCACGCGAAACTCCCGCTCCGCCCGGCGCAGCCGCAGCCTCAACAGCAGCACAACCGCTCCCGCTACGGCTGCCAGCAGCAGCAAATAGAACCATATGGTCTGATAAAAATGCGGCCGCAAATCGAAGCTGAGCGCCGCGCCGGCCGTGTTCCAAAGGCCATCGTTGTTGGCCGCCTGCACGCGGAAGGTGTACCGCCCTGGCGGAATATTCGTGTAATAGGCGGTGCGCCGCGTCCCGGCCTCGGTCCAGCCGTGGTCGAAGCCCTCGAGCATATAACGGTAGCGCACCTTCTGCGGCGCCACAAAACTCAATCCGGCGTAGTCGAACTCGAAGTGGACATGTCCGGCCTGTACCTTCAGCCAGGAGCCCGGCGCCTGCAACGGTTGAGCCACGTCGTCCACCTGGAACCGCTCCAGCGCCACCGGAGGGGGCAGCATGTTCACGGGGAAGTGCGCCGGGTCCACCTCCACCAATCCCTTCGGTGTCGCAAACCACAAATGCCCATCGCGCGATCGCCAGGCCGAAGGGTGGCTGTTGGTCGCCGTCTCCCGGCTGCGCAGTCCATCGGCGGTCCCAAATTCCATCCAGTGCGAGCAGCCCGGCGCGGGGTCAGTTCCCTCCATCTCCGTGCAGTCGCAGCGCGCAATGCCATCGCCCGTCGCAAACCACAGATGTCCACCGCCATCGTCCAGGATGGCGCGAATCGTAGTCTGCTCAAGGCCGCTATGCATTCCCGCGGAGAATTTGCGCCCGTCCCATACGTCCCAGCCATGGTCCTGCGTCCCGATCAGCAGCGTCCCATCGGCGCGGGGCAGCAGCGCCGTCACCACATTGCTCGAAAGCCCGTTTGCCGTGGTGAAGTTCGAGATTGTGCCGCTGTGCAGCCGCGACAACCCGGCCAGCGTCGCCACCCACAGGTCGCCCTTCACGTCTCGAGCCATCGCGCCCACCAGGTCGCTGCCCAGACCGCTCGCCTGCGTGTACGTCTTCATCCGTGCGCCGGAATGCGCGGCGCTCAATCCGCCGTCTTCCGCCGCCCAGTGCGTCAGCCCGCGCCTGGTGCCGATCCACAGCGACCCGTCGGCGTCCACCAGCAGCGAGCGGATAAAATCGTCGGGCAGCCCGTCGGCTGAAGTAAATGTGTCCACCCGGTTTCCGTGAATCCGGTTCAGCCCATCGGGCGTGCCCACCCACAGGTCGCCATGGGGCGCCGCGGCCAGCGACAGAATCACATTGCTGGCCAGGCCATTGGCCACCGAAAGAGAGCGCGCGACGCGCTGGCCCTCTACGCCAGCCTCGCGGCGCAGGGCGTTCACGCCGTCCCCCTGGGTTCCCACCCACAGCGTTCCGCCCCCGTCTTCCACCACGGTAGTGATGCGGTCTGAAGACAGTCCCTCCCGCGTGTCCAAAGTCCTGAAGCGCTGATCGCGCAGGATGTCCAGTCCGTCGGTTTCCGTGCCCACCCACAGGTTGCCTTCGCGGTCTTCCATCAGCGCGAGAATCGAAGTGGTGGCAAGGGGATCGGTAATCGGAAAGCGTTCGGCCTTGCCGCTCTCCCACCGCACCAGCCCGGCGTTAGTGCCAATCCACAGCGCATTCTCCCGGTCGGCGAATATTGCCTGGATCCGGCTGCCGGGCAGCTCCCTACCCACGCTGAGGTGCAGTACGCTGTGTGGGCGCTCTTTACCCTGAACGAAATCCAGGCTGCTTCGGCCGCCCATCGCAAGAATGCCATTTGGCAATTTTTCTTCGAATACAACTGCTCCTGGATACTCGTCCGTCGATGGCAGTGTGGTGCGGGGAAACGCATCCACATTCCTCACCGCCTCGAACCGCTCTCCTGCCTGCTGCGCCGGGCCCTGTTCCGTCCACACCCCGACTGTCCCGTTCCCGATGTCAACCAGCGCCAGAATCCCGTTGGCAGGTAGCCCGTCATTCGTCGTGAACGCCCTGACCGTCCCGTCCTTCCACCGCGCCAGCCCCGCGTTGGTTCCAATCCATAGCGCCCCGTCCCGGCTTTCCTGCAGGCAGCGAATATCGTTGCCTGGCAAGGCCGGACTGGAATTGCGGTCATAGGTTTGGAATTCAACCCCGTCAAACCGCACCAGGCCCGCTTCGGTCCCCAGCCAGAGAAACCCATCCCGTGTCTGCGCCAGCGCCTGGACAGTATTCTGCGGAAGGCCATTCTCCATGGCCCATGCCTGCCGGCTGTAATTTGCAAGCGGTGTGGAAGGCTCCAGCGCAACCGCTGCGGCGGCTGTGCAGCCCGCAAGCAAGACGGCGGCCGCGCACTTGAGGATTCCCGAGAGCAGGCCCCTCATCCGTGCGGGCCGCAAGGAACCTCTCTCGCGGAAGCCTGGCCGGCTGAAGCCCACAGCCATTCGCCTTACCGGTCAAACTGCACGTAGTTGCGCCCGGCGTAAAGGCGAAAGCCGCCGGCAGGATTTACGGTCACCTGCAACGGACGCGGCCGCTGCAAGGCTGCATCCGGCGCCGAGTGCGCCGTGAACACGTCGTTGCCGCCCAGGTCTGTAACCAGAAATTTATCGCCTGCCACAAAGCCGAAGCCGTAGGCGCCCGCAGGCAAATGCTTCCCGTCGATCTCGATCGGAACTTCGGCGATCAGGTATCCCTGGTACTTCGCTGCCACTCCCGTCGAGTAACCGCTGGTGTCCACCAGGCTGGCCAGCACGTAATGGCCATCGGCAAACTTCACGCCGCCGGAGTTGCGCAACTGCGCGGGCGCGCTTTGCCCGCAGTAATACACTGAAGCCGGAAATAGCTTCACAAGGTCGGCCGCTTTCAGCACGGTATTCACGCCGGTCTGTGCCGTCAACCAGCCTGAGGCTCCCAGCGCCGCCATGATCGCCGCGCCGGCCACAACCTTCGCCATCGCCTGCAAACGCATCGTCATCCTCCTCTTTCAGACTGCCCCTGGAGTATAGCGCATCCCTGCGGCCTTGATCGACAGGCATTCGCCATCGAGAACCGCTGCCCGAACTGCACTCAGCGCCGCCAGCGAACTGCCGTCGAATTGCGTTGCTGCCGGCGGCGTGCCATTGACGGGCGGCGCGGGCGTCGGCTGGCTCGTCGCGGGCGCCTGCTCAAAGATCCCGTGCTCCCAAGCCGTTCCATCGATGTTTCCCCTCGGCGGAATCGTTCGTCGCCCAAGACCATTGCTCTCAAATCCGTTCTTCCCGCCGCGCCTCGCTCCAGCCAAACGCGTTTTCAAAGTGCGTGATCTCGCGCTTTTGCCCTGGCACAAGATACACGCTGACGACATCGAAACGCGCCTGCGGAGTGCTTTTATTGGGCAGCTGGCGCATGTACTGGCGGGCCAGCCGGCGCAGAATGTTCCGCTTGTGGAAGTCGATCGCGGTTTCCGCCGGCGCCATGTCGTGGGCCGTGCGGGTCTTCACTTCAAAAAAACACAGCAGCGGTCCCTTCCACGCGATCAGATCCAGGTCGCCGGGAAGATTGCCGGCCGACCACCGCCAAGCAACGATCGTGTAGCCCTTGCGCCGCAGATAGGAGCGCGCCGCTTCCTCGCCTTCGATGCCAGTTCGCAGATGTGGAGGCATGGCCGCTGACCGGCCGCGGCGCGCCGCAAGCCAATCCAGGCCCGCCAGCGCCCTGTCCAGAAATTCCGTCCCCAATTGCGCTCCCCGTCCCATCGCCAACCATTGTCGGTCCAGATGGGGAAACGGTGCAAATCGCGCCGTGCTACTTGAGAAAGAAGGCCGACGCGCCCGCGGCGACGCCGATGGCTGCGGATGCCATCCCCAGGTACCAATAAATGCGGCTCCGCGTCAGCAGCGTGACCGACGTGATTACCAGCCCGATCTCCAGTAACACTTCGCCCAGATCGAAGCGGTCCGAGCGCGCTTCTCCCTGGTCCACGCTGGCTTGCAGCGCCTCGGCAGTTGCCTGATCCTGCTTCAGCTCCTCTGCCCATTTCTTCTCGTGATCGGTGTAGGCCTTGGTCATCTTGGCGGTTGCGCCTTTGTTGTCGAGCGCAACCACGCTCAGCAGATCGGTGGCCAATTGGGTGTCGTAGTCGCGGATCTTCTGCGCCTGGTATTCATTCCACTGATCGGTGGCCTTGTTCTGGTTGATGATCGCGTCCGCGTGCGTGCGCTCGCCCATCACCGTTGTTACCGCCAGTAGCACGGCCAGCACACTCATCGTAAAGGCGACGGGCCGCAGTTGCTCTTCCTGCGCTCCTTGCTCCAAATTCTCCTTGAAGTCCTGCAGTTCGCTCGCATCCATAGGGTTGCGCCTCGTCATCTTGAATTGGGGGGCTTAGGGGAAGACCTTGTGGTACAAAGCTGAACTTATCATACGATCCCACACGGCGGCAGGGAACACCGGCAGTGCGGCGGAATCTTTTAACCCCAGGGAAAAGCCGGATCGGCGTGCCGGGAGGGCGCAGCACGCTCACCCACCACCTGTTCGATCTGAAAGCTAAGAGCGAATGGCTGGAAGCTGCCTTTTCACTTCCGCTTCCACCGCACCCCGTCCTTCGAGTCTTCCAGAACCACGCCCTTCTCCGCCAGCTCTTTACGAATCTCGTCCGCGCGGGCAAAGTTGCGCGCCTGTTTCGCCGTGGTGCGTTCGGCCACCAGCGCCTCGATCGCCTCATCCCCAAGCGACTGCGCGGCCTTGAGCTCGGGAGCCACGTCGCCCATGCGCCCGGCCTGCTCGGCCCATGCCATCGCGCGCCGCGCCGGCTCGGCGTCGCGGTCCTCTATTACGTCGAAGACCGCGTCGAAATCCCTCAGCACCGGCAAAATCGCGTCGCGGTCGGAAGCGAAAAACTGTCCCTGATCCATGGCCGTGTTCGCCGCGCGCGCCAGCTCGAAGATTGCCGCCAGCGCCTCGGCCGTGTTCAGATCGTTCCCCAGCGCGTTGTCGTATTTGATGCGCGCTTCGGCAGCCGCTTCCTGCATCTCCTTGCTCTCGCCCGCCGCAAACTTCCCCGCCTTCAGCCGCGCCTGAAACGTCCGCAGCCGGTCGATCGCGTTGGTGGCGTCGGTGAGGCTGTCGAAGGTGAAGTTGAACGGACGGCGGTAGGGCACCGAAATGAGCGCCAGCCGGATCGCCGAAGCCTTGTAGCCCTTCAGCAGCAGGTCGCGCGGCGTGTAGAAATTGCCTTCGCTCTTCGACATCTTGCGCCCATCCACGAGCAGGAACCGCACGTGCATCCAATGCCGCGCGAACGGCTTGTGCGTGGCCGTTTCGCTCTGCGCAATCTCGTTCTCGTGGTGCGGAAACATTAGGTCCTCGCCGCCGCAGTGCAGGTCGAAGCTTTCGCCCAGGTACTCCATTGCCATCGCCGAGCACTCGATGTGCCAGCCCGGCCGCCCCTGCCCGATCGCCGTCTCCCACGACGTCTCGCCCGGCTTGGCCGCCTTCCACAGCGCAAAGTCGCGCGCCGAGTCCTTTTCGTACTCGTCCACGTCCACGCGCGCGCCGTCTTCCATGCCGCTCAGGTCCTTTTTACTCAACTTGCCGTACTCGGGAAACGCCTTGAGCCGGAAGTACCACGATCCGTCCTCGGCCTTGTACGCCGCGCCTGCGCGGGCCAGCTTCTCCACCAGCGACGCCATCTGCGGAATGTGCTCCGTGGCCCTCGCAATCTGCTCCGGCCGTTCAATCCGCAGCGCTTCCAGGTCCTCGAAGAACGCCTCCACGTAGCGCGCCGTGTACTCGCCGATAGAAACCCCCGCCTCCGCCGAGTTGCGGATGATCTTGTCGTCCACGTCCGTAATGTTCATCACGTGACGCACGGGCGTCCCGGTCAGCCGTAGAAACCGGCGCAGAATGTCAATTTGCAAAAAGGTGCGGAAGTTCCCGATATGGCCGTAGTCGTAGACCGTCGGCCCGCAGGCGTACATGCGCAGCGCCTTGCCGTCGGCAGGCTCCAGCGCATCCAGTTGTCCCGTCAGGGTGTTGAACAGGCGGAGGGTCATCGCTTCTACGGCTCGTGCATCGCCCGGCTTGCGCATCGCGTGCCCAGGCGCCGCCTGGATCGCTCCTCGCGCGTCAACAATCTGCCGGATCGCAGCCTACTCGATTGTAGCAGCGCGGGTTCGCGCCCGAAGTCGCGCCATCAGCCCGCTCTAACCCATCGCCGCCGCCCAGCCCACGCTGATCAACACAAAAATCGCCCACCAGCCGAATACCGCAATGTAGCCGGAACTTCGCTTCGTTCCCGCGACAATCGCGGTGCCCATGCTCAGCAGCACCAGCGTCCAGATGGTGACCGCATCGAGCGAAGTCGCCAGCGCATACAGCGCCTTGTTGGTATCAACAGGATCGAGAAAAGCGCCCAGATTCGTCGGCGCGAAATTCTTGATGTTGAACGATTCAGGCGCCATCCCCGAATAGATGACAACGGTCCCCAACAGCGCCTTGACGAGCTGCGGCAGCCACGCGTAGTAAACGACGGCAAAAACGCTCCCGAACTTAGCCTTGCCGCCAAAGCCGAAATTGATTGTCGCCATGAGCCCGAGCGAAAGTACGGCCACGTACACAATTGCAATCGCCGGCCCCGCCAGAAAAGCTCCCTCGGTGAACCCGACGGCGATCTTATTGCTCATCTCCCGCTGTGCCTCCGGAACCTGAGCCATGCGCTCCTGAGCCTTCGGATTCATCCGAATCTGATTGTCCACCACCTGCTGCATGCCGATCTTCTGGACCACGGCCCCGAAAAGCATGTAGGTAAATAACGCGCCAATGATCAGCGGCAGCCACCAGCTCCGGTTGCCCCGCTTGATATCCTCAAACGTCCTCGACGGCGCGGCGAACGTGTTCGCCACGCGCTGCCACTGCGTCAACCCCTCAGCTGCTGGTGCCGTTCCACTCGCGGGTTGAACCTCCATCTCGCTCATACTCTTGCCTCTCTAGTGTCCTGTCTCCGAAATTCGCATCAAAAACAAAGCAGTCATCCTGAGCGGAGTCCGCCGCGGCGGACGGAGTCGAAGGACCTGCATTTGGGATGCGCAATTTATGTGAAAACTTTATAGACACCGCACTGGACTCCTTTGCATCTCACGCGCGGCTCGTCTTGAAGCCGAAAACCTCTTGACAGCCGGCCCCTGCCCCGGTTCGCGAAAACGCCCGGCCGCGAAGCGTTCACAGTGCTGGCGGCAAGCGCCTTGCGCCCGCACGCGATTGTACTCTAGGCGAGCACCCGCAATCGAATGAATTTTTAGGTGATAGCTGGCGCGACTATAGCGTTTTCGGAATTGCTGTAGACCGAAGGAAAACACTCAAGTGGCTTTTTCCTCAAGAAAAAGCCACCTTTCACAACCCTGAAAAAGTCTACGTGTATTCCGAAAACGCTCTAGGCGCAGACCCCGCTACGCTCCCTGTGCCGCCGGCTCTTGCGCCGGTTCGTCCGTCTGCGGCTTGGCCGGGCGCGTTCCAGGCTTTGTCGGCGAGGCTCCGCCCGCCTTCCGCGCCGGCGCGTAGCTCTTGTACACCGTGATGTGGAAGCACGCCTGGTGAAACTCCTCCTCCACGTCGATCTTGCCCGTCGCTTCGAGCGCCGCCAGCCGCCGCCGCATCCACGCAATCTCCGCCCGGCTTAGGCCGCTCTTGGCAATGTCAATGGTTGCGCCGGTCTCGTGCGGGCTCACGATGTCGCCCTCGGCCGCGGCCGCATTGCCGTTCGTGCGCATCAACCGCTTCTGGTACTCCACCGTCCGCACCGCCGAGCTCACCTCCAGCGGCCGATGGAACGCCGCCTCATGCGCCCGCGCCAGATCGCTCAGAAATCGCGCCGTCCAGGGCCGGCAGTAGCGGTGGTTCTCCGGCAAGCCGGCATTCACCGTGAGAGCGATTGAAGCTGGCAGCGGTACCAGTAGCTTGTTGGCGATCCGCGCGGCCAGGTCGTCTTCATCCTCAATCCGCTCCAGCCCCTCCGCATCCAGGCGCGCGTTTTGCCGCTCCAGCGACGCGAGCGATCCGCGCAGCGGCGCCGGCATCCCGCCTCTCGGAACGTAGAGCGAAGCCTCCTCGCTCTCGTCAGTTCGGCTCGCGGGCCCCGCCGCATCCGCCGCTTCGCCGGGCTGGCTCGCAGCGTTTGTAGTGGCCTCATCGCCGTCCTGCCCCGCCAAACCGTCTTCTTTCTCCGTTGCGGATTCGGCCGGCTCCGTCCCATCGGTTGGCGCTGTTTCTTTGTCCGCGCTTTCCTCGCGATCGCGCGGCTCAGCCGGCATCGCCCCGCGCGCTACACCGGCGCGCTTTGATTCCATGCTTTTCGTTTCGTCTGTTTCGGGCTGCTGGAGGTCGGTGCGTGGGTAAGCCGCTGCGGCCTCTCGCGATTCGTAAGCACGCGCGGCGCGAGTCTCTGCCCTGCGCAGGGCGGCTCTCTCCAGTCTCGGCCTCCGTGCATTGCGTGTACGCTCTGCGCGAACCGCTGCGGCCCGGCGTGCCTCCTGTTTTCGCGCAAGCTGGCGCCGGATCGCCAGCCCCGCCATACGCCCCACCTCGTCGGGGGTGCGCTTGCGCGCCGCGTTGGCTTGGGTGTGGCTAGGAGTGTGCGTGGCCGTTACGCGATGGACGCCGTGCGCTGGCGCCGTGCGATGGACCCTATGCGCGGCGGTCGCAGCCGGTCTCCGGTGCGTCTTTCCCGCCTGGGAAACCTGGGCGCCGCTAGCGCCGGCCAGAGTCAGCGTTGCCAGCGCAACCACGATGATTGCGGTCCGGCACATGAGGGAGAGTGCGGACAATCGAGAGCTTCTCCAGTGTACGTCGATCCGCGTCCTCCTCCGAGTGCCTTCGCGGATTCGGATTCGTCTGATAATTGGACGCGCCCAGCTTCTCTTTGGATTTCTCTGCGCAGCAGGATCGGCCTACGCAGCTGGCGGCGCTGGCCCTGCTTCGCCCATCGGCACGATCGGTTTCGCCGGCGGCTTCAGTTGAAAGCCCTTGCGAATCAGCGCAAACCCCTCCTGGGGCAGCTCCGCTTGCAGCAACTGGTTTTCCGGCCCGGAGAACAGCTCCGTTCTGGCCCCGGCGATAGTAGCTACCAGGTGGTGTACGGTGATGGGCTTGCCATCGAGTGTTCCTTGCTGATTCGGGTACGTGGCCAACTGCACCGGCTCGACGGACACCGAGTTCTTCGGCAGGATGGCCCAGAGCTCGCGGTTGTTCTGCGCCACAGCAAGAACCAGCAGCGTCTCCAGCGCGCCGGGATCGAAGTCCGCCAGAAAAACGGCGCCGGGATGCGCCGCCAGCCGCGCGGTCGAGCTCTTCCCGCCCGCGGAAATGTTCACGAGAAACTGCGCCGAATCGGGCGCCGCCACCACGTTCACCGCCTCGCCGTTCACGGTGGCGCTCAACAGCACGTGTTCGAGCTGATTGGCGGCGTTGAGCCGCTCCGTCTTCGACAACTCATAGTCAAGGCCCTGCATCGCGACTTTGACCAGCGAGGTCGAGTCGTAACCCTCCTTCGTCGCTGTGAACTGGAAACTGACCGTACCTACAGCCTGACCGTTCTGCGCGATCTCAAAACTGCCGGACTGCGCCGGAGCGGCAGGCGGCAGAGCCGCCGGCATCAAGGCAAGAAATCCCGCAAGCGGGAAGCAACTCAATAGGCGCATGGGTGTCTCAATCCCTATCCGATTAGACACGAATCGCGCCAAACGGTTACGGCAAGCGGCGCCGCTGCGAGTTCGGCTCCGGGCTCAGGACTCCCATTTCCTCCAGTTCCGCCCGCAGCGCGTCGGCGCCCCGGAACAGGATCGCCTTCATCCCCGCCGCCTTCCCGCCAGTCACGTTCTTTTCCCGGTCGTCGATAAACAAAACCCGGTTCGGCGGGCAGCCCAGAATATCCAGCGCTCGCCGGAACATCGCCGGCTCCGGTTTGCGCAGGCCCATGTAGCACGAGCTGAACGCCACCTTGAAATACCGCCGCAGCTCGTATTTGCCGAAGCGGAATTCGTTCGGCTCTCGCGGCTCGTTGTTCAGTGCGCCAACCAGGAACCGGTTCGAGGCCGCAACCTCGCGCAGAATGTCGAGCGCCCCGTCCGGCAGCAGCCGCGACTGGCTCAGCATGGATTCGAAGAACTCATCGTGCGAAAAACTGCGCGGCTCGTAGAATACGGTCGCATCGAGGTACTGGTTGCGATTGATCTCGCTGCGATCCCAGGCCGCCATGACCTCTGCATTCCGCGTCTCAAGGGCCTCCAAATCCAGCCCGAAGTGCTCAGCGACGGCGGCGCGCTCGCCGCGGTCCCAACCGTTGCTCAACAAAACACCGCCTACGTCGAACAGAATTACGTCGAATGGGGGCACAGTCGTTTCTTTCCTGCGCGATGCAAACTCCTGCACGGCATGGCGCGTTATTTCTCGTGAGGCATCTGGGAAGAACCAAGGGGCATGGCGCAGGCGGTCTTGCGACACGCCGGCCCGAGGATGCAGCTAGTTCAACTCGTGACTTCTTACGCTTATTTTATCGGATGCACCTGGATCTCAATGACTTGGGGGCGAAGGGTCGCGCAATCGCCGCCAGGTCTGTGCCCGCTTGCAGCCGTCTTATCGCTGATACTTGGCTTCGATCGCCAGCACCTTCTTGATCCGCCGTTCAAAGCGCTCTTCCTGCTCCTGAAACTTGGCCGCGAGGAACGCGTGCGCCAACTCGAAGGCCAGCGCCGGCCCGATAATCCGCGCGCCCAGCACCAGCACGTTCATGTTGTCGTGCTCCACGCCCTGGTGCGCCGAGTAAGTATCGTGGCAAATTCCGGCGCGGATTCCCGGAATCTTGTTCGCCGCTACGCACACGCCCACGCCGCTGCCGCAGATCACAATGCCGCGCGGAGCCACGCCCGCCTTCACGGCCTCGCCTACCTTCTCGGCAAAGTCGGGATAGTCGTCCTCCGGCTCGCACTGGTACGCGCCCAGGTCGATCACCTCGTGCCCCGCCGCGCTTAGATCGGCGCGCAACTCTTCCTTCAAAGCTAATCCCGCATGATCGGACGCAATGACGAGCTTCACGTCAATCCTTTCTCGCACATGAGCGGTGTCAGACCAAATTCAACTACGGCACAATCGAAGGGGATCTAGCTCCGCTAACACCGCTAGCAACGCTAACCCCGCTGTTTTACCAGCTTCTTCGCCCTCGCCGCCACATTCTCCGCCGTGAATCCCAGTTCCCTCATCACCACCGGCCCCGGAGCCGATGCGCCAAAGCGGTCCAGCCCCACCACGTCGCCGTCCAAGCCCACATACTTCCACCAGCCCAGCGTCGCGCCCGCCTCCACTGCCAGCTTGGGCACGCCTGCCGGCATCACGCTGGCCTTGTACTCGGCCGGTTGCTCCTCGAAGATTCTCCAGCTCGGAAAGCTCACCACGCGCGCCCTGATCCCCTCGGCTGCAAGCAGCTTTGCCGCGTCCAGCGCTACTGAAACCTCTGAACCCGTCCCAACCAGCACCACCTGCGGATTCGCCGCTTCCTCCAGCACGTACGCGCCCTTGCTCACGCCGCCCAGCACATCGTGCTCCGCCGCGTTGATCGTTGGCACATCCTGCCGAGTCAGCGCAAAGAAACACGGCCCCTTGCGCTCCAGCGCCAGCCGCCACGCCGCGGCCGTCTCGTTCGCGTCGGCCGGTCGAAAGTCCGTCATGTGTGGAACCGCGCGCAGCGCCATCAGGTGCTCGATCGGCTCATGGGTCGGCCCGTCCTCGCCCACCCCAACCGAGTCGTGAGTGAAGACAAACAGCGACGCAGCCTCCATGATGGCTGCAATGCGCAGAGCCGGCTTGGCATAATCCGAGAACACAAAGAACGTCGAGCCGAACGGCCGCAACCCTCCGTGAACAGCCATTCCGTTCACCGCCGCGCACATGCCCAGCTCGCGCACGCCGAAAAACACATTGCGGCCCGCGGGATCGTCGGCAAAGTGCGGGCTATTCTTGAAAATCGTCTTCGTCGAAGCTGTCAGATCCGCTGCGCCGCCAAACAACTCCGGCACATCCGCATAGATCGCGTTCATCACTTGCTGCCCCGCATTGCGCGTGGCCACAGGCTTGCCCGCCGGGAAACTGGGAATCGCCTTCTCCCATCCCGCCTTCAGCTTGCCTGCCTGCCTGCGCTCGAACTCCGCCGCCAATTCGGGAAATGCAGCCTTGTACCCGGCAAACAGTTGGTTCCACTCCGCTTCCTGGCCGGCTCCACGCTTCACCGCCTCGCGCCAGTTGGCCAGCGCGTCTTCCGGCACGTAAAAACTCTGGTCCTCGGGGAACCCGAAAAACTTCTTGGTCGCCGCCGTGTCCGCCGGCCCCAGGGCCTCGCCGTGCACCTTGTTAGTGCCCGCCTTTGGGCTGCCGTAGCCGATCACCGTACGCACCGCGATCAGCGAAGGTCTGTCGGTCTCGTTCTTCGCCGCTTCAATCGCCGCTTCAATCGCGTCCAGATCGTTGCCATCCGTCACCCGCTGCATATGCCAGTTGTAGGCCTTGAAGCGCTTGTACACATCCTCGGTGAAACTCCACTTCGTCGGCCCGTCCAGCGAGATCAGATTGTCATCGTAAAGCACGATCAGTTTGCCCAGCCCCAGCGTTCCCGCCAGCGACGCGGCCTCGTGCGAGATGCCCTCCATCAGGTCGCCGTCGCCGCACAGCACAAACGTGTGATGGCCCACCACGTCGAATCCGGGGCGGTTATACACCGCCGCCAGGTGCTTCTCCGCGATGGCCATGCCCACCGCCATCCCAAATCCCTGCCCCAGCGGCCCGGTCGTCGCCTCCACGCCATCGGTCAACCCGTACTCCGGATGCCCCGGCGTCCGCGATCCCCACTGCCGAAAGCTCTTCAGATCGTCCAGCGACAGCTTGTAGCCGGCCAGATACAGCGACCCGTAAAGCAGCGCCGAGGCGTGCCCGTTCGATAGCACGAACCGGTCCCGGTCGGCCCACTTCGAGTGCCCGGGATTGTGCTTCATCACCTTGTGAAACAGCAGATACGCGATGGGCGCGCAGCCCAGCGGCGCCCCCGGATGGCCGCTCTTGGCCTTTTCCACCGTGTCCACGGCAAGCAACCGCAATGTATCGATCGAAAGCTGGTCGAGAGAGAGAGAGGCAATACTGGAAGCCATAAGTTTTTTAAGAATTTCCTTTCCGTGAGGTGCAGCCCCTGCCGGCTGGCGCCGCGTCAGAGAGAACTACCTTGACCTTCCATTGTATCCAAGCCTGCCGTTCTCTCCCGCTCACTCCAGGTTCCGCTGATCCGCTCGCCCACCGCCTTGCCAGCTAGCCGCCTCGCTGAATGGCTCCCTCGCTCCATTGCCGGGTGCTGGGTGCCCCGGAGCCTGTCCTTGAGCGAAGTCGAAGGATCTCGCCCTTGAGACCTGGCAAACCACCGCCAACTTACCCCGAACGAGCTAGCAGTTAGTGTCCTGTCTCCGAAGCCGCATCAAAAAACAAAGCAGTCATCCTGAG
>PMYE01000067.1:185-28828 GCA_003171315.1 Acidobacteriaceae bacterium | reverse complement strand
CGATTGTGCCTTGGTCTACACCTGCAGGAGAACCGCTGTAGCGCAGCGAAGCATTGCAAAGCGCAAGGCGATTGGCGCGAGCCCCGGAGCAAGTGCCCTCAGCCGCCGCTTTCCCTCTTTCGGCGAACCTGTCAGGAGGAATTTCGGCAAAGGTCCGAATAGGCGACGATACGGGAAGATCGGCAGATTTCGCCGTAATCGCGTGCTGAGTGGAATTGGTCGCGTGTTTACTGAACCGGGAGTTGCGTTTGCGAGTCGAGCGCAGGCTTGAGCGCCGTAATTGGGATAGGGATGGGAGTCGTGGACTTGGTGTGGCGCCTCTTCGGTGTTTCAGCCGGAACGCCTTTGTGAGCCGTAACGACGGCCGGAGAGCTGGACGAGGCGGCCTCTTGGATGTCAGTTGAGGTAGCGACGGGCTGAGTCATCTCGGGTACTCTTGAGACCTGAACCTTCCCAACCACAAAGGCGCCGTCTTCAATCTTGATGTGCGGCGCCTCGGCATCCCCGGTCAGGCGGCCGTCAATACGGATTTCGACCCGGTCAGTGGCGGTGATGGAGCCAGTGACCTTGCCGAAGAGGACGACGTTAGCGGCGGAGATCTTCGAGGTGACCCGGCCGCTGGGACCGACTGTAACTCGGGTGCCGGGCAGGTTGATGGCGCCCTCAACCGTGCCCTCGATGACGAGCTCGGCCAATGAGCCGCCAGTAATTTCGCCGACTAAGACAAGGCCCCTGCCGATGACAGACTGATGAGCGAACAGCCGGGCCGCGCGGGAGACTGGTTCAAAGGTGGAAACCTGGGGCGCCGTTTGTGCGGTCACGGAAGAGTTGCCTTGTAGGGATTCAACCTGCGTGTTCTTCCAAACCATCTTTCTTACTCCTTCGGTTTTCCTGGCTGGGACGAACGGCGTTATAGCGTTTTCGGAATTGCTGTAGACCGAAGGAAAACACTCAAGTGGCTTTTTCCTCAAGAAAAAGCCACCTTTCACAACCCTGAAAAAGTCTACGTGTATTCCGAAAACGCTCTAGATGGCAGCGCCAGTCCAACTCAACATGCCCCGCAATCCTTGAGCCCGGCTGCCGACGCTCTGTGGAACAGCAGACGAGTGTCCAGTATCCCGGGCGGAGTGATGAGACAAAACTCAGAAATGGAGAGAGAGCCGGCTTTGCGGCCAGCAAACCATCACAGAGTACGGCGGCTGCATTGATTTCGTACGGCAGGCAACGGCCATTGCACGTTGCTCTCAGAGGCCTGCCTCTTGCACCGTCGTAATGTGCAGCCTGGTTAGTTCATTGGCTTCGTTGAGGCGCTATAGCGTGTCTCCTGCAGGTGTAGACCAAGGCACAATCGCTAAGCGGCTTTTTCATCAAGAAAAAGCCACNNGTTGCAGGAGAACCGCCGTAAAAAACGGGGTTTGGGGCGAGAACGGCCGCCGTGAAGAGACGTCTCATCCACTTCCTTGGGGCAAAGGCAAGCGAATCGCAGAGCCACCGATTGAGCATTGCAGGCGAAGAAGCCGCCAATTTCCCGCGTTCTGGTTGTGTCGCCGGCTATTCTTCACTAACGACTTGGTAAAGAGATAATCTGGCCAATGGCGTGAAACCCCTCGCTTCACGCCCCCGCGATCGTCATCCCGTCAATCCGCAACGTCGGCGAAGCCACGCTGCCCCGAAACACCAGGTCGTTGCCGATGGCCGTCACGTTGCGCAGCATCTCGGCCAGGTTCCCGGCAATCGTCACCTCTTCCACGGCGTGCGTCAACCGGCCGTTCTCGATCCACAAGCCCGTTGCCCCGCGCGAGTAACCGCCCGTCACCAGATTTGTGCCGAAGCCCATCAAGCCCGTCACGTAAAGCCCCGCCGGAACCTCCGCGAGGATCTGCTCGGGCGTTAGCGTTCCCGGCTCCACAAAGAGATTGCCGCAACCGATCCCCGGCGCGCCCGCCAATCCCCGCGCGGCGTTGTGCGTGGACTTCATGCCCAGCTTGCGCGCGGTGTAGGTGTTCAGCAGGTAATTGCGTAGTACGCCGTTCTCCACCACCACGGTGCGCCGCGAAGGCAGGCCCTCGTCGTCGAAAGGCGATGTTCCAAATCCTCCCGCGCCCGTGGGCAGCAGCATCGTGTTGTCATCCACGATCGTCAGGCCGTGCGCGGCGATCGTCTCGCCCAGTTTCCCCGCGAGAAACGAAGCGCTGCGCCAGATGGCGTCGCCGGAAGCGGCCTCGAAGACCGAGCCGATCAGCGTGCGCGCCGTCTCCGGCGCAAATAGGATGGGAACCCGTTGCGTGGGCACACGCCGCGCTCCCAGCCGGCGCAGCGTGCGGCGTGCCGCTTCCTTGCCCACGGCCTCGGGCGATTCGAGGTCCGCGAGCCGCCGCGCGCTCGACCACCACCCGTCGCGCTGCATTTTGCCGTCGGCGTCCATGGCCAGAGGCGCGGCGGTGACGCCTGCATGACTGCTGCGGTAGCTGCCCACAAACCCGCGCGAGTTGGCAAGCGCCTTGCGGCCCGTTGTGGCGTCAAAGCTGCCGCCGTCGGAGTTGGTGATGCGCGGGTCTGCGGCCAGCGCCGCCGCCTCGGCCCTCCGCGCCCACTCAATGCGCTCCGCCCCGGCCAGCGAATACACATCCCCGTAGTACAGGTGCAGATCGCCCTCGACCGAGCCAAATTCGCCTGCCTCCGGCAGTCCGGCAAACGGATCTTCTTCCGTCACCTTCGCCAGCGCCAGCGCGCCCTCCACAAGCTGGCGAATACCCTCCGCCGTCAAGTCGCTGGTCGAAGCCGAGCCCGACCGCTTGCCCAGGAACACCCGCAATCCCAGTCCGCGCGAGCCCGATTCCGTCAGCGTCTCCACCTCGCCCATGCGCACGTTCACGCTGAACTCGTCGCCCTCGCGCGCCGCCGCCTCCGCGTCGCTCGCCCCCGCCTTCACGGCCTGTGCGACAACGTCGGCAACCAGAGATTCGAGATCAATTGCAGTTTCGTTGGATGGAGCAGCAGCTTCAGGCATATCCTCAAGCTACCAAATGCCGCCAAGCTCGCGAATGGTTCAGGAAAATCTTGAAAGCGGAAAAGGAAGGAAGGGAAGGTGTACCTCTACGCCGTCAGCCGCTCCAGTTGATCGGGCTTCACGATGGTCAGGCTGGTGCCCTTGATGGTGATCCACTGGTCGCGGCGGAACTGGTTCAGCAGCCGCGTTACCGTCTCGCGCGAGGTGCCCGCCATGTTGGCGATCTCCTCGTGCGTCAGGGCCATGGTGAAACGAACCTCCGGTTTGCCGTTGGCCGCCGCGCGTCCCCAATCCAGCAGCAGCCGCGCCAGCCGTCCCGCTGCCGAGCCCGAGAGCGCCAGCCGCTTGGCGTCGTGGAACACCGTCAGGTATTCGCCCGAGAGCGATTGCGCCGCGTGCATCGATGCAATCCCATGCCGGCCCAGAAACTCGATAAATTCCTGCTTGCGGACCGTCTTCACCTGGCAGGGCTCGATGGCCTCCGCCGTTACCTCGTGCGGCACGTTGGCCAGCACCGCGCTCAACCCCATCACGTCGCCCGGCCCGGCAATCTTCAGGATCATCGTCTTGCCGTCGCGCGAGGTCGAGGAGATCTTCACCTGTCCGAAGCAGATAACAAAGACATTGCGCGCCGGATCGCCTTCGGTAAACAGCTTGGCCCCGCGCGCGTGGCTCATCATGATGCCGATCTGATCGTAATCCGCCAGCGCCTCCGGTGTAAGATCGCAGAACATCCGCAGATGCCGGTGCTCGCAATTGAGGCAATCTTCCGGGGGGTGATGGGAATGGGCTGAAGCCATACTTCTCCCGCGAGATTCAACGCTAGGAAAAGTATAGCGCAAATCCTCACCCGGCAAGGCGGGTCTTTTCGTCTTCCCGGCTTCTGCCCGATACTCCCACTGTCCGGACAGGCTCTTGTTTTAGGGCCTGTTCACGCTATTGGGGTGGATGGCGTTGCGAGCGAAAATTCGGCCAGACGAGGCGACGGCCGAAGGCTGTGGCAGGCCCCACCGTAGAGGCCGGCAACGAAGTATGGTCGGATTTTCGCCGCAACCCGAAGGGACGGAGCCAGTTTTCCCGATTTCGTTGTCGCTCGTCGCTCCAGTGGTCCACCACAGCGCGCTCCTCGCTTCTAGAACTCGGAAAAACTGGCTTCCGTCGCCGCCATCCCAATAGTGTGAACAGGCCCTAAGCCAGTACCGCTCCATTCCCATGCCGCCGGACCGGCATTACGCGTGTCAAAGCGCAGGTGATGTAGGCGCGCGAAATCTCTCGTGCCAGTTCTTCCAGCAGACGCATCCGCAGCGGCGGATAGCTCTCAAACGCTCTGTGCAGCGCGTCCATCGGTAACTGCAGCAACGATCCGGCAGTGACTGCGGTCAACGTGCAGGTGTGATGTTCGTCTCCCAGCGCTGCGGCCAGCTCTACCAGGTCCCCGGGCCGCGCCGTGCCCAGCGTCACGCGCATATCGAAACGCTCTGCCTTACGCGCAAAATCGCCCGATACCACGACATACAACCCCCTACAGGGCCCGTGCTGCCGAAAAACCACTTGTCCGGCTTCGAAATCCACACACCGCGTCGCCCCGCTCAGCAGGTCTCCAGCCTCTTGCGGGCACTCCAGTAACTCGGCGAGCGGATGTGCCGCCACGGCGGCTAAGCGCTCGAATCGAGTCTCGGGTTGAGTGGTCAGGTCCGCCATTCTTTCACCGTGTTCCCGGCTCTTTGGCATCTTGCTTGCGGTTTCTGCTGCCCTTCTGCTGCCGGTAAGCGCGTCTTTTTTTCGCTGCAAATCAATGTTTCACTGCCCGCCATTCGCGGCGCAGCACATCGGCTTTACACCATGCTGGGTTATGGTTGCTTGGGATCGCTCAAAACGGTACGGCTTCTCCTTTCGTCCGCCCATCCCCTGTTTGAAGCGATCGCGGCTCTTGCTGGCTCGATTCTGTCCACCGATCACTGGATCACTGAGTGCACACAGCAACGGCAACTTCCCGTTCCACGGCAGCGCGGGACCTCTCCGGCGGAACGCAAAGAACCGGCACGCGCGAGGCAGACAACAATGCAAACGCCGTGCCATGCGGCCCCGGCGTCCCACTCGCGCGTTTCACTCCGGCCACAAGAATGCAGGGGTGATTTTCGCGAATCGCTTCTGCAATGGCATCGGCCGGGTTGCCGTCCTTTACAAGGCAATGCACCGGCGCCTTGCCCTGCGCAGGAACGCCAAAATCCCCCAGGCTGGCGGCGCATGGATTCATCCCGGCTGCGGCTTCGGCTGCGGTCCGCACGTGCAGCGCCAGCAAAGGCCGATCGAAAGTTTCGGCCAGTGAGTACGCTGTAGCGGCGGCAGCCGCGGCCGCATCGTTCCGTTCCATCGCCAGCAGCACCGGTCCGCCCGGAGTGGGCCGGTGCGGGCCCGCGTTCCAGTCCGCCGCCACGGCCAGCACCGGACATGGCGCCAGTCTCACTAGTTGCTCCGCGATGGCGCCCACCACCACAGGTCCGGCGCCTTCCATCCCCTTGGTGCCAATTACGATCAGCCCGGCGCCGTATTGCCGCGCCACATCCACCAGCATCTCCGCCACGGCCCCTTGCCGCACTTCGGAGTGGCTGTGAATCCCCTCCCGCAACAGGTCCCCCGCCAGCTTGTCCAGCACCTTGCACGCCTCTGCTGTCAGGCGGCTGAGCACGCTGTCGGGCAGTGCGTCCACTGCGGCATACTCCATCGGGTCCAGCCCGTGCGCGAGCACAATCCGCGCCCCATAGTTCGCGGCCAGCTTGCGCGCGTACTCCAGAGCCGCTTCTGCCTGACCCCCAAGGTCCGTCGCGACCACAATGGTCTTCAAACCCTCAGCAAAGCTCATGGTCGTCTCTCCTCGGCCGCCGCTGCTCTCTTCTTCACTGGTCCTTGAGTGTGCGCTCCCGGCATGGAGCAGGGCAGTGACCCCATTCACCCCCCCCTGTGATTCGAATCACAATAGCCAAGGCCTTGATTTCGCTGGAGAAAGCCTGAGACCGCTTCACGCGCAACAGAACCCCGGAGTCTTGAGCCGATGCCGGAAAGACCCTGCTGGCCTTATCGGGCGCTTGTTTACGTACCCCCGGCGACCCGACGGTGAGCCGAGGTCATTAGCCGGGGCCAGGCGCGCCACATGGGCCGAACTGAGCCCGCCCTGTACACCCGGCGGCCAAATGCTGTACCGTAAGCGCGTCATGAAAAACCGCCTGGAATGCCCCAATGTATCGTTTTTCTCTGCTTTTTTGATGGGTCTCTCGCTGGTTTGCCTCCCGGCTGCGGCCCAGGCTCCCGTGCCCGACTCGCCCGCCATTGAGGCTCAGGCCCACGCCATGGCCGCCAGGCTCACGCTCGAACAGAAAATCGAGCTCCTCGGCGGCGTCGACGGCGAGTTCACTCCTCCTATGCCGGTCATCGGGCTGCCCAGCTTCAAAATGTCGGATGCGTCGGTGGGCGTGAACCACTGGGGCCCCAGCACGGCCTATGCCGGCGGGGTGACGCTGGCTGCGACATGGGACACAAACTTTGCGCGTGAGCTGGGCGAGAGCCTGGGCAAGGACGCGCGCGCCCGCGGCGTCAACTTCCTGCTCGGCCCCGGCATCAACATCGCCCGCTCGCCCCTCGCCGGCCGCAACTTCGAGTACCTCTCTGAGGACCCATTCCTGAACTCTGCTCTCGTGGTTCCCTATATCGAAGGGCTGCAGTCCCAGGGCGTCATCGCCACACTGAAGCACTACGCGCTGAACAACGAGGAGTTTGACCGCCACAACGCCAGCGCCGACGTGGACGAGCGCACCATGCGCGAAATCTACCTGCCCAGCTTCGAGGCTGCCGTCACCAAAGGCCACGTGGACGCGGTGATGAACTCCTACAACCTGGTGAACGGAGTGCATGCGACGCAGAACGACTTCCTCAACCTCAAGGTGCTCAAAGGCGATTGGGGCTTCAAGGGCATCCTGATGTCCGACTGGGATGCAACCTACGATGGCGTCGCCGCGGTCAACAACGGCCTCGACCTCGAGATGCCCAACGCCAAGTTCATGAATGCGAAGACTCTTATTCCCGCAGTCGAGAGCGGCCAGGTGAAGGAATCCACCATCGACGACCACGTACTGCGACTGCTCCGCACCGAGCTGCGCTACGGCTTCACCGAGCGCGCGCAATTCGATCCCGCCGACTCCACCTACTCGGTCGCAGACCGCGCCGTCGCTCTTCAGGGCGCGCTCGAGAGCATCGCGCTGCTCAAGAACGAAGGGTACCTGCTGCCGCTCGACCCCGCGAAAATCAAGACCATTGCCATCATCGGCCCTGACGCCTGGCCCGCGGTCCCCGGCGGTGGGGGCTCGGCCGAGACACACGCCTTCGAGCCCGTCAGCATCCTCACCGGAATCGCCAATCTCCTCGGTCCCGATGTGCACGTCCTCTATAGCCGTGGGCTGCCCGATCTGAATGGCGTCTTTGGCAACACCAGTTGGGAGAACGGCGTTCGGGTTGAGACCTTTCCCAGCCGGGACTTCACCGGCACGCCGGAGACCGGCACGCTCGACAACGTAGCTGACTGGAGATACGGTCAATGGGAGGCTCCTGATCCCCAGCCGCGCAGCATCCGCTACACCGCCGCCTTCAGGGCCGGCAATGCCGGCAAGTATCTGCTCCTTGCCGCCGCCAGCGGCGAAGACACGTTCAAAATCCTCGTCGACGGCAAACAGGTCCTCGAACAGATCCACGCCGAGGGACAGGTGCCCCATTCCACTTCTCTCGATCTCGCCGCCGGCCAAACCCTCAGCCTCCAGGCCGATTACCTGCCCTACACTGCCGGCTCCCGTTTCGGGTTCGGAATCGCCTATGAGCCGGACCTCGTCTCAGCCGACGCCAGGAAGTTTGCGTCTCTGGCCGATGTTGTGGTCGTAGCCGCAGGCTTCGACCCCGTCATCGAAGGCGAGGGCCACGACCGCCCCTTCACCCTCCCGCCGGGCCAGGACGCGCTCATTGAAGCCATGGCCGCCGCCAATCCCCACACCATTGTTCTTCTTACCGGCGGAGGCGGCATGAATGTCGAGCGATGGCTTGACAAGGTACCCGCTCTGCTGCACCTTTTCTATCCCGGCCAGGAGGGCGGCAGGGCCGTCGCCCAGATCCTCTTCGGCAAGCATGATCCCGAGGGCAAGCTCCCCGTCACCTTCGACCGCAGTTGGAAAGACAACGCTTCGTATCCCTGGTACTACCCCGTCCCCGGCGCCGACACCACGCTCCACACCCCCGTCTCCAACGGCCGGCCCGTCGACTACACTATTGGGCACATCAAGTACGGCGACAAGCTCATGGTCGGCTACCGCTACTGGACCACCACCGGCAAGCGCCCGCTCTTTCCCTTCGGCTTCGGCCTCAGCTACACCACGTTCCAGTTCTCAAAGCTTGACGTTCCTGCTTCGGTCGCCTCCGGTTCCACCGTCGCCGTCAGCTTCGACGTCACCAACACCGGCAGCGTAGCCGGAGCCGAAGTCGCCGAACTCTACGTCTCCGACCCCTCCGCCCACGTCGATCGCCCCGAGCGCGAATTGAAGGGATTTGAAAAGGTCCGTCTCGCTCCCGGCGAAACGAAGCACGTGACTTTGTCGCTCGACGCGCGCGCCTTCAGCTATTGGGATGAATCCGCGCACAAATGGACCATCGATCCCGGCAAGTTTGTCATTCGCGTCGGCGGCTCCAGCGACAATACCCCGCTCCACGCCGATATGGAACTGCAATAGCCGATCGCTGGCACGAAAATTGACTTGAACAAGAGAGGAATCAACCAATGGGGAAACACTGCCTTTCTTTCGCTGCCTGCGCCGCTCTCGCCTTCGTGTTCGGCGCGCCGTCCCGTGCCCAGTCCGTACCTCATCCGCAATGGGTAGGCACGTGGGCCGCGGCTCCCCTGCTGGTCGAGGGTGGCTTCAACCTACGCCCCCTCAGCGGCGTCACGCTGCGCGAAATCGTCCACGTCTCCGTCGGCGGCCCGCAACTTCGCGTGCGCTTCACCAACGCCTACGGCGCCGATCCGCTGACCATCGCCGATGCCCACGTGGCGCTCAGCGCCGGCAACGGAGCCATCCAGCCCGGCATCGATCACGCCATCACCTTTGGCGGAGCAACCTCCGTCAACATTCCGCCCGGAGCCGAGCTCTTCTCCGATCCCGTCGCCCTCGCCGTTCCTCCGCTCTCCGATCTCGCGGTCAGTTTTTATCTGCCGCCGCAGGTCATGCGCGCTGAAACCTTTCACGACTTCGCCGACCAGGACAACTTCCTCGCCAACGGCGATGTCTCCACCGCGCAGGATCTGCCGCAACCCACAAAATTCTCTTCGTGGTACTTCCTCGACGGCATCGATGTCTCCGCCGTCGCCGGTTCCCGCGCCATTGTCGCGCTCGGCGACTCCATCACCGACGGCTCGCTTTCCACTCCCAGCGCCAATCGCCGCTGGCCCGACGTTCTCGCCGCCCGCCTCCACGAAGATCCGAATCTCAAAAACGTTGCGGTCCTGAATGAGGGCATCGGCGGCAACCGCGTCCTCAACCAAGACTACGGCCCCAGCGCCCTCGCGCGCCTTGACCGCGACGTGCTTGCGCAGAGCGGCGTGCGCTACGTCATCGTGCTCGAAAGCATCAACGACATCGGCAGCCTCGAGCGGCCCCAGGCCCCGTATGACGAGATCACCGCGCAGCAGTTGGAGATGGCCCTCAAACAGATCGCCGGCGCCGCGCACGAGCACGGCATCAAGGCCATCGGAGCAACGCTTACGCCCTACGGCGGCGCGTTCTATTACTCCGGCAAGGGCGAGCAGATCCGTGAAGCCGTCAACGACTGGATTCGCAATAGTGGCACGTTCGACGGCGTCGCCGACTTCGACAAGGCCACGCGCGATCCACAGGATCCCAATCGTTTCAACCCAGCCTACGACTCAGGCGATCACCTGCACCCCAAGGACGCGGGCTATAAAGCCATGGGCGAAGCCATCGACCTCTCGCTCTTCGCGCGGTAAACAGCGCGGCGGCGTATGAAACCTCACCCCGCGCCAATCCGGCCAGGCTGCTTTATTCCGGCAGCTTAGCCAGTCTGACGGTCTTTCCCGTCCGCGCGGACTCGCGCGCGGCATCCAGAATCTGCATCACCACCACATTCGTGTCCAGCGCGCTCAGGTCGCCCTTTGCCTCAATCTGCCCGTTCAACACGGCAGCCAGGTAATCGAGTGAGTTATCCTCTGGCGCGCTCAGCGGCGGCGCCGTGAGCAGTTGCTCCGCCGAGTCGTGTTCGCGGCGCACGCGCACCTGGTCCGCGCCCACCGTGATCGCGTAACCCGTCGCGCCATACACTTCCATGTCCTTGCGGTTGAACGGCCAGTTCCACGAAGCCTGAATCACCGCCTGCGCGCGGGGATAAGTCAACACGATCGTCGCGTCGTCATCCACGCGCGGATACATCTCAGGCTTGTCGTGGTTCGTCACGGCCGTCACCGTCAGCGGCGTCTCTCCGCGCATCAGCCACGTCATCAGGTCCACGCCGTAGCAGCCGAAATCGTACAGCGCGCCGGCTCCGTTCTGCGCCGGGTCGGTCAGCCAGTTTATAAATTCAGGCGGCGTGTGAATCTCCATGGGGCCCTGGTGGCCATCGTGCGCCACCACGCGCCGGATCGCGCCCAGTTGTCCCTGCTCCGCGGCCTCGTAGGCGGCGCGGTTGCTCGCGTACCACGTCGTCTCGTAGTTCACCAGCACATGAATGTGGTGCTCGCGCGCGGCCTTGCGAATCGCCAGCGCATCCTCCACCGAGATCGTCAGTGGCTTCTCCACCATCACGGAGACGCCATATTGCGCCGCCTTCTCGATCGTTCCGCGGTGCTGCGCGATGGGCGTGTACACCAGCAGCGCCTGCGGATGCCGCGCCGGGACCATCGCTTCCAGGCTCGGATAGAACAGGCTCGGCGATAGATTGGATCGTTCCTCGTACTTCTTCGCCAGGGCTTGGTCGCCTTCCACAATGGCCACCAGGGTCACGTCTTTGTGCTGCGGCAGCGCGCGCAGAAACGCCTCCACGTGCCCGTGTTCCAGGCCCACAATCGCCACTCGCAGCGGCGCTGGCCCCGCCTGCGCATCCTGCGCGCCGTACATCAAGGCAGGCCGGCACATCGACAAAACCACGCTCAACGCCAATAAACGCCAGCCGCCGATGCGGCCTGCAAAGAAATTGATCTTCATGGTTCCGCTCATCTCCCGGTCCGATTATAGGCGTGGCGTTGCCCGCGGCGGTTTCCGCTCCCGAGCCTTGCAGCCGCTATCATCGTTTTATGAAGCGCGTCCTTCTCTCCTGGAGCAGCGGCAAAGACAGCGCGTGGACCCTCCATGCCCTCCGCCGCGATCCCGCCATCGAAATTTGCGGCCTTCTCACCACCCTCAACTCCGAGTTCGATCGCGTCGCCATGCACGGCGTCCGCCGCGCGGTCCTCGAAGCACAAGCTGCCGCCGCCGGGCTCCCGCTCTGGATCGTCCCGCTTCCATGGCCCTGCCCCAATGAAGTCTATGAGCAGCGCATGGCCGAAACCTGCCAACGCGCCATTCGCGAAGGCATCCAGGCCGTCGCCTTCGGCGATCTCTTCCTTGAGGACGTCCGCGCCTATCGCATCCGCCAGCTTGCGCCCACCGGACTCGAGCCGCTCTTCCCTCTTTGGCAGATTCCCACCGATGCGCTCGCTCGAGAGATGATCGCCGGCGGCTTGCGCGCCCGCATATCCTGCGTCGACACAAAGCAACTCCCCGCCGCCTTTGCCGGCCGCGAATTCGATGAGGGTTTTTTACGCGATCTTCCGCCCGGCGCCGATCCCTGTGGCGAGCGCGGCGAGTTCCACACCTGCGTCTACGCCGGCCCCATGTTCTCCGCGCCGCTCCCGCTCTCAACCGGCGAAATCGTCACCCGCGACGGCTTCACCTTCGCCGACTTCACGATGCCTGCCGCCGAACCGGTCAGCGTTTAGTTTCTTAGTCCCCGCAGCGCCGGATAGAGCTTCCTCCACCGCTCATACCCGGCCTTGTACGCCGCCACATCGCCCGCGTCCGGCTCAATCCGCTGCGCCACCTCGATCGCCTGCCCGCACGCCTCGTCCAGGTTCTTCCAGTGTCCCGCGCCCACGCCGGCCATCAGCGCGCAGCCAAACGCGCCGCCCTCCTCGGCTGCGAGCACCTCCACTGCGTGCCCGTAGATACCCGCCTGAATCCGCCGCCACAGTGCGCCGCGCGCTCCGCCCCCGCCTAGTCGGATGCACGTCACCGGAATCCCCAGCTCGCGGAATAGCGCAAAGGTATCTTCCAGCGAGTACGCCACCCCCTCCAGCACCGCGCGAACAAAATGCGCTCCGGTGTGCTCAACGCCGATGCCCGCAAACGCCGCCCGCACCTCCGGATCGAGGTGCGGCGTTCGCTCGCCCAGCAGATACGGCGCCCACTCCAGGCCCTCGCTCCCCGCCGGAACCTTCGCTGCCGCCTCGCTCATCGCGTCATAGCTTTGGCCCGCAAAAAACGTCCCGCGCAGCCAGTGCAGGCTCAAGCCCGCGCTCTGCGTCACGCCCATCACGTGCCACACGCCCGGCACGGCATGGCAAAACGTGTGCAGCCGTCCCTTCGGATCCTTGGTCGGCTCGGCCGTCGCCGCGAACACCACCCCCGAGGTCCCGATCGTCGCCGACACGCTTCCCGGCTGCAGGATTCCCATGCCCACCGCGCCCGCGCCCTGGTCGCCCGCGCCCGCCGCCACCGGCGTGCCCGCCTTCAATCCCGTCAGCCCCGCCGCCTTCTCGCTGATCCGCGCGCAAATCTCCGGCGACTCGTACACCTTGGGCAGCCAGTTCATCTCGATCCCCGCCGCTTCGGCCACCTCGCGCGACCACCGCCGGTGCGTCACGTCCAGCAGCAGCGTCCCGCTGGCCTCCTGCACGTCGATCGCGAACTCGCCCGTCAGCCGGTAGCGCACATAGTCCTTGGGGCACATCAAGTGGCGGATCTTCGCGAAGATCTCCGGCTGGTGCGTCTTCACCCAGAGCAGCTTGGCCAACGTAAAGTTGGGCAGCGCGGGATTGCACGTAAGCTCGATCAGCCTCTCGTACCCGATCGTCTCCGTCAGCCAGTCGCACTCGGGTTGTGTCCGCGTGTCGCACCAGATCAGCGACGGCCGCAGCACCGCGCCCGCTTCGTCCAGCATCACCGCGCCGTGCATCTGCCCGGTCAGCGCAATGGCTGCCACCGGCTCCCGCGGCTCCGGCGTGCTCGCCATCGCCCCGCGAATCGCCTCCTGTGCCGCGCGCCACCAATCCTCCGGATCCTGCTCCGCCCATCCCGGATGCTCGGCGCGGAACGGCGCGTGCTCGCACGACGCCGCTCCCATCAGCTTGCCCGCGCCGTCCACAATCACCGCCCGCGTCCCGCCCGTCCCCACATCCATTCCCAGGAACCACATCGTCGCGTTCCTCCACAGCCATAAATCGCTTTTCTGTAGCGCCCGCAGCATACCAGCTTTCGCGCGTCTCCGAAAAGCGCCCCTCCTTCCGGCTGCACCACTCTGTTCCGCCGTACAATCACTCTGAAAGCGTGACGCGCTCCAAGCGAGGTGACAGCGGTCCGTGCCGCCCGAGCTCCAATCTCTACCCTTCGACCCGGCCAACCCCAGAGCCGCGCTCGCCCAACTGCCGCAGTCGCCCGCCGTCTTCGCGCTTCATGGAGCAGACTCTCGCGCCGAGCCCTACATCGGCCGCACGCCCAACCTTCGTTCGAGACTCGCACGCCTGCTTGAGCCCTCGCCCCAGCACCCGCGCCGCCTGCAACTTGCCGGCCTCGTCCGCCGCATCGCATGGCGCCTCACCGGCTCCGAATTCGAATCGCTGCTGATTCAGTTTGAACTCGTCCAAAAGGTATACGGCACCAAGTGCCTCGAACGCATGCACCTGCGCCACCCGGCCTTTGTGCGCTTTCTCGGCGGCAATCCCTATCCGCGCCTCACCGTCACCTACCGTCCCAGCCAGCGCGAAGCCGATTGGGCCTACGGGCCGTTTCCCTCCCGCGCCGCCGCCGAGCGCTACGCCGAAGAAATGCTCAAGCTGTTTCTCCTGCGCCGCTGCACCTTCGAGCTCGCCCCCGACCCCAGCTATCCCGGCTGCGTCTACTCCGAGATGAAGATGTGCCTCGCGCCCTGCTACAAGGGCTGCAGCGACGAGCGCTACGCCGAAGAATCGGTAGCCGTCGAGAGCTTTCTCTCCACGCGTGGCGAGAGCCGCCTCGTCGCCCTCCGCGCCCAGCGCGACCACGCCTCGGCACATCTCCAATTCGAATCCGCCGCCGCGCTCCACGCTCAGGCGCAGCGCGTCGAAGCCGTGCGCGCTCTCGCTGCCGAGCTCGTTCGCCCCTTGAGCCGCCTGCGCGCCGTCATTCTCCAGGCCTCCGCCAACCCCGGCGAAGTAGCCGTCTTTCTCTTTGAAAATGGCCGTCTCCGCGGCCCAGCCGCCTTCTCCACTCTCGGCATGAGAATCCAGAACGAAAACACCACCTCGACCTCGCTCTTCGCCCAGCCCCTCGCCATGGAGCCGGTGCCGGAAGAGCAGGGACTAGGGGCTAGGGAACAGGGAATAGAAAGCGGCGAAAACGATGCAATGGAGGCGTCGGCAGTAAATTCTGAAATTCGGGCTCCGGCGACGGCAAAGCTCGCCCGCGGCCTGCTCGAATCCCGCCTCGAAGCCGCCCTCGCCGAGCTCTCCTCGTCCGCAATACCGCCCTCCGCCATCCTCCGCCAGGCCCATCTCGCTCTGCTCAAGCGCTGGTACTACCGCCCTGAAGCTCGCCGCGCCGGCGAAATCTTCTTCCCTGACGCCGGCGAGCGCTGGCCCATCAAGGCGATCCTCCGCGGCATCGGCCGTGTGGCCGCCGAAATGTTGAAGTCTTCCATTTCTCAGCGGCTTCAACCGCTACAAACCCCCGCTCCCGCTGATACACTGTCCCCGCAAGGAGTTCCACATAAATCCTATGGTTGAGCTGCTGCCCTCCGTCCTCTCTGCGGATTTTACCCACCTGGCCGATCAGATCGCCGCGGTCGAGCGCGGCGGCGGCACGGCCCTCCACGTCGATGTCATGGACGGCCACTTCGTCCCCAACTTGACCTTCGGACCGCCCGTGGTGGCCAGCCTGCGCAAGGCCACCCGCCTGCCCCTCGACTGCCACCTGATGATCGATAACCCCAACGAATTCATCGCCGCCTTTGCCGAGGCGGGAGCCAACTGGCTCAGCGTCCACTACGAGGCCTGCCCCCACCTGCACCGCTCGCTCCAGATGATCCTTCACCACGGCATGAAGCCCGGCGTGGTTCTTAACCCCGCCACGCGCGTCGACCTTATTGTGGACATACTCCCCATGGTCCATCACGTGCTCGTCATGAGCGTCAATCCCGGCTTCGCCGGACAGGAGTTTATCCCCTTCTCGCTCGAAAAGATCCGCCGCCTGGCGGAAATCCGTCAGGAGCTTGGCCTGGCATTTAAAATTGAGGTGGACGGCGGCGTGGCTCACGACACGGTGGCGCCAATCGTCCAAGCGGGTGCGGATCTGCTTGTCGCGGGGAGTGCCGTTTTCGGCGCCGGGCAGCCGGAGCGCGATGTGCGCGCCCTGCTGGCCGCGGCTCGTGAGGCCGCCGATCGGATCATGGCCAGCCAGGCGGCGGGCGGGAAGAGTAAAATTCACTGAATAGCATTTCTCGGATTGGTCGCAAGTAAGTCGTGGTTGCCAAGTGGATTCTTCCTCGGGAAGAACTCACCTTGAACGCAACGGAATGGTTCGCTGCCGATCCGGGAATTGCCGCAATAGCGCATGCATGCAGCGGATGGCCCTCCCCCAGGGTCCTCCTCCCAAGAGGTGGTATGAATCGGTTGTCTCTCAAGATCGTCGCTGTCGCACTTGCCGTGTTGTTTCTGGGTGGGGTTTCGGCCGATGCCCGCACCAAGAAGAAGCCAAAGAAGGCCTACGATCTGAACGCCAACCCGCTGGCCGGCCTGCAATCCAAGCAGCCCGACAAACAACTCTACGACAAGGCCATGGTGGCCATGAAGAAGAGTCGCTACGATGTGGCCCGCCTTGACCTGCAGACCCTGCTCAACACCTATCCCGAGTCGGAATACCGCATGAGAGCCAAGCTCTCGGTCGGCGACACCTGGTTCAAGGAGGGCGGCTCCGCGGCTCTCACCCAGGCCGAGGCCGAGTACGAGGACTTCATCACCTTCTTCCCCAACGCGCCCGAGGCTGCCGAAGCCAAGATGAAGGTGGCTGACATCTACTACCAGCAGATGGAGAAGCCCGATCGCGACTTCATCAACGTCCAGCTAGCCGAGAAGGAATACCGGGAGATGATCAATATGTTCCCGGATTCGAGCCTCGTTCCGCGCGCCAAGCAGAAGCTGCGCGACGTGCAGGAGGTTCTGGCCGAGCGCGAGTTCCAGATCGGCAGTTACTACGAGAGCCACGAAAATGATGTCGCCGCCATCGCCCGCCTGCAAACCGTGGCCGATTCCTATCCCCTCTACTCAAAGAGCGACCAGGTGCTTATCGGCATCGGCGATGCTTATGCGGACCAGGCGCACAGCATCAGTATTGCTCCCCGCCTGCCCAGCGCCATCAAAGAGCGTCTCCGCGCCATGTACGAAGACAAGGCCGCCGCGGCCTACGACAAGGTGATCACGCGCTATCCCATGGCCCCCCATGTGGAGGATGCCCGCGACCGGCTCGTGGCCATGAACCGCCCCGTCCCAGAGCCCACCCAGGCGGCCATCGCAGAAAGCGACGCCGAAGAGCGCAGCCGCCAGCCTCTGCACTTTACTGACAAGACGCTCGATATCATCAAGCGCGGCCCCACCGTGGTTGAGGCCGTGCATGTCGGCGAGCCCACTCTCGAAGATCCCAAGCGTACCCTTGCTCCTCAAGTCTCTAAGGAAGACAGGACCATGTTTCAGGAGGCTGTAAACGCCGGCAAGCCGCCGGCGCCAGCCGCTGCCGTCACCCCCACCGGTCCCAACGAGCCGCCGCGCAGCGATCAACCCTCTACGGCCCCGTTGCAAATGCAGGCTCCCGCTGAGGGCACCGGCGTCGGTGTGGAAGTGGTGAGTGCGCCCAATAGCGAGGCTCAGGCCCCCGCCGGCGCCGGCCAAACCCCCGGCGGCGCCGCGCAGGCCGATTCCAACGCTTTGGTAAAGCCGGTCGGCCCCGTCAACACGGCTCTGCCGGCCGCGGAAAGGCCCGCCGAGGCCCCCCTCCAGGTCAACGACATTAAGCCCGGCGCGAACCCGGCTCAGCCCACCACCGCTGAGGAAAAGCAAAAGAAGCCCAAGACCGACCTGAGCGAGGAGTCCTCCAGCAAGAAGAAAAAGAAGAAGGGCCTCGGCAAGCTCAACCCGTTCTAAGCGCACGGCCAATCCAGGACGATAGGGCCGCATCCTTTGGGGTGTGGCCCCTTTTCGTTTCGTCATCGCTGGCGCCTACGTTTCGCCGGCAAACAACCGCCCTCCATCTGCTAACCTGAAACGTGGCCCCAAAAGTCTGAAAGCCCCTGTATTCACGGGTCTTTTCCCGAAACTGCCGGGGCCTCGCCGAACAGAAAATGCCACACGACCTGCCCAAAGCCTACGACCCCACCGCCATTGAAGATCATTGGGCCGGTTACTGGGTCCGCGAAAATCTCTTCGTCCAGCCCACACCCGGTACTCCCGCCACTCCTGTCCAAAACCAGAGCCTGGACGCCCAGTCCGCCTTCACCATCCTGTTGCCTCCTCCCAACGTCACGGGCCGCCTGCACATGGGCCACATGCTCAACCAGACGGAGATGGACATCCTCACCCGTTGGCGCCGCATGAGCGGCCGCCGCGCCCTCTGGCTCCCCGGCACCGACCACGCCGGCATCGCCACGCAGATGATGGTCGAGCGCCAGCTCGCCGAGGAAGGCAGCTCGCGCCAGAAGCTCGGCCGCGAGGCCTTCGTCGAGCGCGTCTGGGAGTGGCGGCGTCACTACGGCGGAGCCATCCTCGAGCAGATGAAGCGACTCGGCGTTTCCGTCGACTGGAGCCGCGAGTACTTCACTATGGACGAGCCCCGCTCCCTCGCCGTGCGCGAAGCCTTTGTCCGCCTCTACCATCAGGGCCTCATCTACCGCGGCGCGTACATCGTCAACTGGTGCCCCCGCTGCCAAACCGCCATCAGCGACCTCGAAGTCGTCCACCAGGAGCAAAAAGGCCATCTCTGGGAGATCCGCTATCCCGTCCTCGGCGACGGCGGCAAAGAGACCGGCGAATTCATCACCGTTGCAACGACGCGCCCGGAGACAATGCTCGGCGACACCGCCGTGGCCATTCACCCCGAGGACGAGCGCTACCTCCATCTCCACGGCAAAAAGCTGCGCCTGCCGCTCATGAATCGCGAAATTCCCATCGTGGTCGATCCCTGGGTCAGCCGCGACTTCGGCACCGGCGCCGTCAAGGTCACGCCCGCCCACGATCCCAACGACTTCGCGCTGGCCGAGCGCCACCATCTGCCTTCCATCAACGTGATGGACGACCGCGCCCACATCAACGCCGAGGGCGGCCCTTACGCCGGCCTCGACCGCTTTGTGGCTCGCAAGAAAATCATCCAAGACCTGGAAGAGCGCGAGCTCTTGGCCGCGGTCAAGGACTACACCAACAACGTCGGCCATTGCGACCGCTGCAAAACCGTCATCGAGCCACGCCTCTCCACGCAGTGGTTTATCGCCGTCAACAAAAAGCCGGACAACGGCAGCGCATCCATGGCTGAGCTCGCCATCGCCGCCGTAAAACCAGATGCCAACGGGAACAAGGCCATCCGCTTCACGCCCGAGAACTACGAGAAGATCTACCTCGAGTGGATGACCAACATCCACGACTGGTGCATCTCGCGCCAGCTCTGGTGGGGCCATCGCATTCCCGCCTGGCACTGCCAGGTCTGCCACAAGATCACGGTGCCCCAGCCCAACTCAAACGCTGACCCCACCGTCTGCGTCCACTGCGGTTCAAATCAAATCGCGCAGGAGACCGACGTCCTCGACACCTGGTTCTCCTCCGGCCTTCTGCCCGTCTCCGTCTTCGGCTGGCCCAACCTGAGCACTAACTCATCCTGTCATCCTGAGCGAGCAAACATCGATTGTCATCCTGAGCGAAGATCGTCCGCCAGGGCGGACGACCGAGTCGAAGGATCTGCGGTTGTTTCTTCCGGCGGGAGCGATGAAGGTCCCGGTTCTCAAGCAGCAGCGTACCGCGCCGATGCAGCCTTGAGCCGCGCCGACTTCGACGCCTTCTACCCCACCAGCCTCCTCGTCACCGGCTTCGACATCCTCTTCTTCTGGGTCGCTCGCATGATCATGCTCGGCTGCTGGTTTGCCGGCGAAGTGCCCGTGAAGGAGGCGGATGGGAGCCTGCGGCCTCGGACTCTCGCCGAGTCCGTGCCGTTCAAAGAGGTCTACATCCATGCCCTCGTCCGCGACGCCAACCGCGAGAAAATGTCCAAGACCAAGGGCAACGTCATCGACCCCATCGAAATCGTCAAGCAATACGGAACCGACGCGGTGCGATTCACCTTGGCCAGTATGGCCTCGCCCGGCACCGACATCGCCTTCAACGTCGCCCGCACCGAAGGCTACCGCGCCTTCGCCAACAAAATCTGGAACGCCGCCCGCTTCATCTTCATGAACGTCGACCGCGCCGCAGAGATCGGCATCACCGTCGACCGCGCCACGCTCGGCCAGATGCCTGTCGTTGGAAGAAAAGATCCCGACCCAGAAAGATGGATTTGGGTTGAATTCCACGAAACGGCACGGAACGTAGATAAGCTACTCGACAACTACCGCTACGATGAGGCGGCCGATGCAATTTATCAGTTCTTCTGGGGCACTTTTTGCGACAAGTACCTTGAGATCACCAAATTGCAAATGGACTTCTCTGAGTCTGCGGACAAAGAGAAAATAGGTTCTGTTCTCACAAACCTCTTGCAGCTGCTCGAGGCGACGCTGCGCCTACTGTCGCCATTCATGCCATTCATTACTGAAGAATTGTGGCATGCGCTCTACGGTGAAACACCTAAAAAGTCGATTGCCCTGATGGACTATCCGACCGTATCAATATCAAACGACGATTACGACCTAATGGTAGGCCGCGCTTGGGATGACGGCGTTCGAGCAAGGATGAGCCATATTTGGAACCTGATCAGCCTTGTACGAAATTGGCGGAAAGAAACCAATATTCCCGATCGAGAGCCGTTATCTGCAAAAGTTGCTCCCAGGAAAGGCGAAGCACTCGTCCGCGAAGCCTTAACGACAGGCAGAGGTCTAATTGAAAAGATTGCACGAATTTCGGTCGAGCCGTTTGATCCTGAACAAGATAAAGAAGAGTATGTGCTTGCAAAAATGGGAGGCCGCGTAGCTAGCGAACTCAATTTCGACGTAATGTTCGCCCGTCAGCGCACCATCGACCTCCCCGCCGAGCGCGAACGCTTGACAAAAGACATCGCCAGGTACGAAAAAGGCCTAGCAGCCGCCGAGCGCCAACTGGGCAACGAAGGCTTTTTGGCTAAGGCCCCCGCGCACGTGGTCGAAGGCCTCAAAAAGCAGGAAGCCGAAACCCGCCTCCTGCTCGAAAAAGCCCGAGCCGCTCTCGACGTTCTGCCGAAAGACAGCCGCTAGCTTCTAGCCTCTAGCTTTTTCGTGGGGAACGAAATGGAGAGATGGTAGCGGAAATTGAGGCGAGCTACGGTGCGCCGGAGTAAGAGAGGTCAAGCTGAAGGCTGAAAGCTGAAAGCTAGCGGCTAGAAGCTAGGAGCTAGAAGCTGCGTTATGGATTGGAAGAGCCACCGCATCGACGCATTGCTGGAGCAGGCCCTCGTCGAGGACCAGGCCGCCCGCGACGCCACCACGCATCTCACCATCGATGCCAATCTCCGCGCCGCCGGCTCCATCATCGCCCGCGAAGAGTTGGTCGTCGTCGGCCTCGGCGCCATCCCGCGCTTCTTTGAGGTTTACGCCCGGCTCGATCCAAGTCCCGAGGCGCAAACCCGCTTCGAGGTCGTCAGCCACCCCGAAATCTTCGACGGCGTCCGCGTCCACCCCGGTCAGGTCATCGCCGTCATTCGCCACAATGCGCGCGTGCTGCTCAGTTGCGAGCGCGTCATCCTCAACCTTCTCCAGCATTTGAGCGGCATTGCCACGCTCACGCGCAAATACGCTGACGCCATCCAGGGCACCAATGCCCGCGTCCTCGACACCCGCAAGACCGTTCCCGGCCTGCGCGCCCTCGAGAAATACGCCGTCCTCTGCGGCGGCGGCGCCAATCATCGCATCGATCTCGCCTCCGGCATTCTCATCAAGAACAACCACATCGCCCTCGGCGGCGGCATCGCGGCGGTCCTTCAGCGCGCGCTTGCTCAGCGCAAGCCTCCACAGCGTGTCCAGGTCGAAGTCCGCACCCCGCACGAACTCGACGAAGCCCTCGCCCACGGCGCCGAAGCGATTCTGCTCGACAACATGTCCCCCGCCGAGGTCCGCCGCTCCATCGCGCGCATCAAAAAGGAAACCGGGAAGGAAAGCGGGAAAGAAGCCGGCCGCTGGATCCCCACCGAAGCTTCCGGCGGCATCGTGCTCGAAAACGTCCGCGCCTACGCCGAAACCGGCGTCGACTTCATCAGCGTCGGCGCGCTCACCCACTCCGCCCGCGCCGCCGACATCTCCATGTCGATTTACGCGGAGCCGGGACAGGAAAACGTCAAAATCAGCCACGGTTTTCAGGGCGAGGGACTTTAGGGCAGGCAATCTCAGCCGCCTCGACCACCCACGGCCAAGGATTTCATGTACGATCTCCCCACGTTAGAAGCCGCCCTCGAATCCACGCTCTTCGCCGGCAAGCTGCACTTTGTCCGCGCCACCGGTTCCACCAACTCCGACGCCCTGGCCGCCGCTCGCCTCGGCGGGCCGCACGGCTCGGTCTTCCTGGCCGACGAGCAGTTGGCCGGCCGCGGCCGTGGCCATCACGGCTGGATCTCCTCGGCCGGCGAGGGGCTCTACGCCAGTGTCCTTCTTCGCCCGCAATTTCCCGCCGCGCGCCTGCCGCTTCTTCCGCTGGCCGCCGGCCTCGCCGCCGCCGCGGCCATCCGCGCCGTCTCCGGCCTCATCGTTGACCTGCGCTGGCCCAACGATCTCCTCCTTGGACCGCGCAAAGCCGGAGGCATTCTTGTCGAATCGCAAACTGCATCCGCGCAACACAAAATCGCGCGCGCCGGCTCCGTTGCCTTCGCCGTCATCGGCGTCGGCATCAACGTGCATCGGCGCGTTTTCCCTCCCGGCCTGGCCACGCCCGCCACCTCCCTCGATCTGGGATCGGGCCAGCGCATCTCGCGCCAGGAGCTCCTCGTGGCCCTGCTACAATCTCTGGAGCGCGAGGCTCTCGCGTTGGCCAATGAGGAGGCGGCCAAAGTGATTCCCGCGCGTGTGGAGCAGGCTTCCACCTGGATTCGCGGCCGCAGCGTCCAGGTACATGGCCCGCAATCCTGCACGGGCATTACCGCCGGCCTCGACGAGAATGGATTCCTCCGCGTCGAAACCGCGGATGGGCTCATCACCGTGCGAACCGGCGGTCTCCGCGAAAGACCAGCTTCTAGCCCCTAGCTTTTAACTCCTGGCTCGTGCGTGCCGAATTTATCATTTTGGCTGTCACGAGAATCCAGCTAGAAGCTAGAAGCTAGAAGCTAGAAGCTAGGAGCTGTTTCCCATGCTGCTCGCTCTCGATGTCGGCAACACGAATACCACCCTCGGCCTCTACCGCCTGGACAGAGAAAAAGCGGGGTCCCCCGCGACGGGCTCTGGTCGCGGGGGTGCTGAGAAGCCCGATCTCGCCGCCCACTGGCGCGTCACCTCGCATCGCACCCAAACCGTCGACGAGTACGGTGTCATCTTTGTGAATCTCTTCGAGATGCACGGCATGGCGCCCAGCCAGGTCACCGACATCGTCATCGCGTCGGTCGTGCCGCCCGTCGACTCCACCCTTCGCCAGGTTTGCGAGACCTACTTCCACGTCGAGCCCATGTTCGTTGAGCCGGGCATCAAGACCGGCATGACGCTGCTCATCGACAACCCTGCCGAACTCGGCGCCGACCGCCTGTGCGACTGTATCGCCGCCTACGAGCGCTACGGCGGCCCATGCATCGTGGTCAATTTCGGCACCGCCACCAAGTTTGAAGTCATCTCGGCCCGCGGCGAGTATCTCGGCGGCGCCATCGCGCCCGGCCTCGGCTTGAGCGCCGATGCCCTCTTCAACCGCGCCGCCCGCCTCAGCCGCGTCGACATCAAGCGCCCCGCGAAAGTCATCGGCACCAACACCGTCGGCCACCTGCAGAGCGGCCTCTACTTCGGCTACATCGGCCTTGTCGACGGCATCATCGAGCGCATCGTCGCGGAGCTTGGCGCCGATCCCAGCCATCCGCCGCGCATCGTTGCCAGCGGCGGCCTGGCCCGCATGATCGCCGCCGGCTCGCGCTACATCCAGGAGATCGACGACCTGCTCACTCTCGACGGCCTGCGCATCCTCTTCGAGCGCAATCGCGCACCCCGCGCCCGCGCCCGCGCCCACTGAGGCATTTCTCCCAATCCTCAAGAGTGCTCAATGGTTNNTCAACTTTGCGGTCTTGAACCCCTATACACCATTGGGAGAAATGCGTTAGAGCCTGTTTCCGCTCTCATGCCTGGAAGGTCACCATCGCGCACCCGTTACGGAGCGGGACACGCAGGATGAGCGCACCTTCCTTGTCCTTAAGCAGAACCGTTGCGGCAACGGCAGTCTCGGCGTCAGGATGAATCACGGAAGATTTCAAGTTGTCGATGCCCGGGACATTTCTGAGAATAACCTCCGCAAAGTCGGCCTTCCCCCCAAAGCAGACCGGCATCGCGTAGCCGCCGGGGACCTGGAACAAGTTAGCCTTTGCGGCGCCATCCGTAACTTCGACGCAATGCGGCGCTAGAACCCATTTCTTCCCGCGCATCGCGCCCATCAACGGGCCGTAAGCCAGATAATACTTTTCCGTCTCCATCCACAGGTGCGCGGTATCCCGCTCGAAGAGCGAGCCGTATTTGTAATAAAAGCCGCGCGTGCCATCTTGATTTTCCTGCGCAAGATCGGCGCCCCAATTTTCCCACTTGATATCGGGGAAGATGCAGTGGTTGTTCCACGGATAGGGCGCGGTCGGGTAGGCTCCCAGGAGCAGATGACGCTGGAAAAACGTATCGGGATCGGTGCGGAAGAGGCTCTCGTTGTAGGTCCACACCATCACCGGCTTCCTCAGGCCCATCAGCGCGGTGCTGTTCAGCCCACGCCCGTCGTATCCGAATTCGGCGTAGAAGCCGTCGATTTGGCGGTAGACGTCGAAGCGCGCAAAGATCGTACTGGCGAAAACCACCTTGCCGGCCGCGCGCATCTTTGGGGCGGCCTTGTCAAAAAGACGGTTCCACGAAATGCACAGCGCCCGCGCGGCCCCGCCCTTGACCCAGCTCACGCCGTCGTCGGCATCGCTGTTGTTATCGAACATAAAGTAAGTGTTATCGATACAGATGCCGGCCGAATCGGGGAGCCATCGAATGTCCCGGTCCACCTGCTCCAGAAGAAACTTCTGAAAACCGGGGTCGTCGCAATCAAGGGCATTATGGTTGGAGCGTAACCGCGCGTTGGGAAAGTTGGCGGCGAGAAACGCGCTGGCCCTTTGCCACAAGGGAGCGTCGGCTTTTTCCCGTTTCTGGTCGTCGCCAAAGTTGAATACGTTGAAATAATCCAGCAGGTAAAAGCCATTGTCCTTTAGATAGCGGCCGTAGTCGTTCATCTTGCGTGCGCTGGTCAGGTGCGGCTTGTTGGGGTTATCCGCCTCGTACGCCCAGGACCGCTCCCATGTTTCATCGGAACTGGTGACCGGCGGCAGGAACATGCCCATGTAGGCCATATCGTCGTCGAGCTTCCAATTGACGCTGAAGGCCATCTTTTTGTATTTCGCCACGTCGATCGGCCCTTCGTCGCCGGAATAGGCGGCGCAACCGCCCATCGCGTCGGCCTTCGGGCTGGGAGGCTCGAAGAACTCGGCATAGCGGGCCGTCATCCATCGCAATCCGCCGCGCCAGTCTGCTTCATGCGCGATCAAATTCATTGCAAAGCGAACCGGTTTCCCGCCGCCCAGGCGGTAATTCGCGCGGGAAAACTTGACCGAACCCGACGCGGTTGTGGTCAACCGCGACCCGCACAGGATGACATCCGCCGGCGAAAATACCAGGCTTAGGGCGGAATCGTTCGTCGGCTCTGCGACCGTCGCCAGCGGTAACACGATATGATCGGGAGTCGTGTCGTATCCGCCATAGTTCCAGGCCGCATCGATCAACGGCTGCAGCACGAGCGGATCGCGCCATTCGCTGGTCTGCTTGTCGGTGTCGTACCAGGTTGACCAAACCGGATCGGACCACGCCGTCCAAAAGCGGGTTGCCGCGGTGGCCGGATACTGCAACTCGGTCACGATATCCGTTGTCCAGGGGCTGCCATCGGAGACGATCTCGATCTCCCAGCGCACGCTGTCGCCTGCCGGGCTGAAGCGATCCACCGCCGTCAGGCTCCGGCCCGACGCGCTGTCCTTGAAAGTCCGCGTAAACTGGATCGCTCCGTCCGGTAGTTTCTCCTCTTTGGCGGCGCCGGCTTGCGTGCAGCCCGCCAGGCTCGTCCGCCCTGTGACGCCCATCTTGCGGCCCCCGGCCATCACGCTGGCGATCTCGCCCGCCGCCGATAGTTCTACTCCGATCCCTTTCGCGTTCAGTTCGAATTCGGGCGAGCCCTCTGCAGTTGCAGTTTCGGCGGCGGCAAAAGCGGGGATTGCTGTCCACTTCGCTCTCCATAGGCCCGCGGCGGCTCCAATCAGGCTACCTAGAAAATTTCTACGCAGCATTTCCGTGTCTCCTCTCTCTGTGTCTCCTCAATGAATGGGTCCGCACGGCCCGTGTTTTGGCTCATACAGATAATAGGCTGCCATCAACGGCTGCCGATCATGATATATCAGATAGGGCTGTACCGGACAATCATGCCATGAAGCTTCTAGCCATGGTCTGAATTGGGTTGGTTGTCGTTTTGGGCTGGGTGAGTTGAAGCGCCGCTCGCACTCCTCCTCTCTGGCCCGGCAGTGCAGCCGCGCCCAGCCTCTCGCAGGCGCAGACACGAGCGGCCAGGTAAGGTGCTCGTGGGGCGGTCCGGCTCGAGTGGGGAAGCTCGCCAAGAAGTGGTCTTCAGGTTAGCAGGGCGCCAAGCAGCCGGCTTCTACGCCTCGCTGACTCGCTGTTACAGATACGTTTCATCCACGTAGCACCACCGCCAATCCTCGCCGCGCTCCGCCGATTGAATCAGCGGATGCTTTGTCTCATGGAAGTGCGCCCGCGCGTGCCGGTTCTTCGACGAGTCGCAGCAGCCCACGTGCCCGCACTCCAGGCACATGCGCAGGTGCAGCCACGTGTCGCCCATCTTCAGGCACTCCTCGCAGCCCTTCGTGCGCGGCTTCACGCCCTTTTTGATACTCGCCACGTGCGTGCATTGCGTTGTCATGTCCAACCTCCATGCGCGCTCGTCCCGGCACCTCTATTGCTTCTCGTGCTTTTCTGATCCACGACCATCTATCATCGCAAGAATCTGCTCTGATTTACCTTTTCGCAATGGCCCGCGAAGCACGAAGGTATTCGCGAATGGCGATCCGAATGTTTGCGATTGCTTCTTCTCTGTCCTTCCCTTGGCTCCAGCAACCCGGCAACTCCGGGCAGGAAACGCTGTAGCCCCCTTCGGATCGGAGAAGTACGACGCGGTAGTCTGCCATACGCACCATCGTATTTGGATTTCCCTCACGAAGCTTTCCAGCCTCGAGCGCCCTATCCCTGCGCCGCCCACGGATCGTAGGTCCCCACGCTCCACGAGTGGCCTTCGGGATCTTTCACCGTGAACTCGCGGCTCCCATAGCCGGTGTCCTTCAACGGCCGCACCACCACCGCGCCCGCCGCCTGCGCCCGCGCGTACACCGCATCCACGTCCGCCACCACAATGTATGCGCTCCGCGTCTCCACTCCGCCCAGCTCATCCGGAGCCCTGAAGCCGCGCCCGAAGGTGTCATCCCTGGTCGAGCCCAGCATGATCATCCCGCCGTCCAGCTTGAGCTCCGCGTGGGCGATGGTTCCATCCGGGCCTTGATGCACCGCGTGGCGCTGAAAACCAAATACCTGGCAGAGCCAGTCCATCGCTGCCGGAGCGTTGCGATAGCGGAGCGCGGTTATAACGCTGCTGTGGGATTCGGGCATGGGGAGCCTCCGCGCAAAGGGTACCGCAGTCTCAGGCCGCCGTGCAATTGCGCCGCAATCGCGTCGCCCCATCCGCCGGGTGCCGGGGTGCCCCATCCTAAACGCGTTGTTTGCGTTTAGGGTGAGATACCAAGCGCATCGCACCCCGGCGAATTATCCTTTTCCACATGCCCCTTCCCGCGCGCGACGCCGAACTCATCCAGATCGTCGATGCCTCGCTCGCCGATGCCGCCCGCCGCGCTGGCTACCTCCTCGCCTGCCGCATCGGTTGCACGCAGTGTTGTCACGGAGCCTTCGCCATCAACGCCCTCGACGCCGCGCGCCTCCGCGCCGGCATGTCCGCTCTGCGCGCCGCAAACCCCGCGCTTGCCGCCGCCATCGAGCTTCGCGCCCGCGCCTGGCTCACCGAATACGGCCCGGGCTTCCCCGGCGATCCCGTCACCGGCGCGCTCGGCGCATCCGCCGCCGATCAAGCCCGATTCGAAGACTTCGCCAACGATGCCCCATGCCCCGCGCTCGACCCTGCCTCCGGCCGTTGCGACGTCTACGCGTGGCGTCCCATGACCTGCCGTGTCTTCGGCCCGCCCATCCGCGCCGCCGGCGCCGCCGGAGCCGAAGGCCTGGGCCATTGTGAGCTCTGCTTCATCGGCGCAACCGCCGAGCAGGTCGCCGCCTGCGAAATGCCCCTCCCGCACGCGCTCGAAGCCGAACTGCTCGATGAGCTGGGCCCGCCGACCGAAACCGTCGTCGCCTTCGCGCTCATCAGGTAAGCCGACCCGCGCTACACTGATCCTTGGAATCCCCCATGCCAATGCGCTCCTGCCGGGTTGAGATTCGCACCCGCGCTCTCGAAGAAAACTTCCGTTTTCTCGCCGGCTTGGCCGCTCCTCACGCCGAGCTGCTGGCCATCGTCAAAGCCAACGCCTACGGCCACTCGCTCGCTCTCTGCGCCCCGGCCGTCGTGCGTGCCGGCGCCCGTTGGCTCGGCGTCACCAGCGTGGAAGAGGGCATCGTTGCGCGGGCCCTGTGTCCGGAAGCGAGCGTCCTGGTCATCGGCGGCGTCTTTCCCGGCCAGGCCGCGGCCGCCATTCAATTTCAGCTCACCCCCGTCGCCTGGGAGCCTTGGCAACTCGACGAATTGCAAGCCGCCGCGCGCGCCGCCGGAGCGCAATCAGGCTCCGTGCCCATCCATCTTGAGCTCGACACCGGCATGAGCCGCCAG